>JBARXR010000391.1:0-10433 GCA_049647445.1 Jannaschia sp.
GCCCTTGGGTCATGATTTCTGCGCGATCTCGCTGTCGGATCTGCTGACCCCCCGCGAGGATATCCTGCGCCGTCTGCACGCCGCCGCGGCCGGGGATTTCGTGATCGCCTTCTACAACCCGGTCTCCAGACGCCGCCGCACCCTGCTGACGGAGGCGCGCGATATCGTGTTGGCGCATCGGCCCGCCGACACGCCGGTCCTTCTGGCTTCGTCCCTGGGCCGCCCCGAGGAAGACCTGCGGTTCAGGAGCCTCGCGGAGCTGGAGGTGGATGAAGTCGACATGCTGACCGTCGTCCTTGTGGGATCTTCAAACACGAGAATTGTGCGGACCGGTGACGGGCTTCGGATGTTCACGCCGCGCGGCTATGCGCGCAAGATGGCGGGTGGCGATCTGGTCGAGGGGGAAACGGCATGACGGTTCATTTCATCGGCGCGGGGCCGGGCGACCCCGAGCTTCTGACCCTCAAGGCACAGCGCCTGATCCGGTCGTGCCCCGTCTGCCTCTATGCCGGGTCGCTGGTGCCCGAGGCGGTGGTCGCGGAAGCGCCGGAGCACGCGCGCGTGCTGGATACCGCGCCCATGACGCTGGAGCAGACCCACGCGGAGATCGTCGCGGCCCACGCGCGGGGCGAGGATGTGGCGCGGGTCCATTCGGGCGATCCCTCGCTCTATGGAGCCATCGCCGAGCAGATCCGCCTGCTGCGCCGTGACGGCATCCCCTATGACATCACACCCGGTGTCCCGGCCTATGCCGCTGCCGCCGCTGCACTTGGGCAGGAATTGACGATTCCCGAGATCGCCCAGAGCATCGTCCTGACCCGCGTGTCGATGAAGTCCACGTCCATGCCCCCGCGTGAAACGCTCGAGAATTTCGCCCGGACCGGCGCGACGCTTGCGATCCACCTCGGTATCCGGGCCCTGCGTGAAATCGAGCGCGTCCTCGTGCCGCACTACGGCGCGGACTGTCCGGTGGTCGTGGCGTATCGCGTCGGTTGGCCCGATCAGGCGTTCCTGCGGGGCACGCTGAGCGATATCCGCGAAAAGGTCCGCGACGAAAAGATCACGCGCACGGCCCTCATCCTTGTCGGACCGGCCTTGGGCGAGGTCGGCGATTTCCGTGACAGCGCCCTTTACGACCCGGCGATTCCGCATGTCTTGAGACCCCGCGCCAAGGCCTGACGTCGCTCTTTTCAACGCGTGCCGCGAGTTTCATTGATTTTTTACACAGAGGGCCCATCCTTGCTTACGTCGCAGGCATGCCGCTCGTTTCCGGGCCGCATCGATTCGGAGGGCACCATGGAAGACGAGGGACGTTTTTTCCTTCCCAAGGAGGTCCGCGACGGCTTGGACCAGGCACGGGCGAAAGATCGGCGCGCGACGGGCGGCAAGCTGCGCGTGCAAGTTGGCAACGCGTGGTATCCGATCCGGTCCTGCAGCGATGAGGGCTTTGAAGTCGCACTGGAATTTGCGCCGAAGCTGCGCGGGCTGGTCGAGATACATGACGGCCCGAGACTGCTTCGCACGGTCCTGATCGTCGCTGGACAGCCGTCGGGCGACGTCATGTCCTACGAGTTCAAACGGGCCACGAACGCCCGGTCGTCCGCGCCCTTGGATTATGTCCAGACACGGCCACAGCCGACCGGTTACCTGCCCGCATTCTGACGCGAGCGGACGTTTCCTAAGGGCCGCGACGGGTCAGCTTCGGTCACGAAACCGACACCTCCGGTGCCCGGCCCTCCTGAGGCGATAGCGCGTGGCCCTACGGATCGGGCTCGAAGCGATCCGTGTTCGATGCTTTCGAGACGTCGTCGAAGGTGCCCCCATGACCACGTCCGGACCCTGCCCGCAGCGGATTGTCACGTCGACCGCCGCCCCGGGCCCATCGGGTGGAGGAGACGCCGGAACGATCGTACCTGCCGCGCTGCGGGTCCGGGAGCGTCGGGTGTCCGATGACGCACTGTCGGCGTCCCGGCGGCGGTGCAGCGCGTGCGATCCGTCCCGCATCCACTGCTCGCGGAAACGGGTCCGCACCTCCGTTGGCCGCCGGGCGTCGAAGCCCCATAATTCGGGGCCGCAGGCGAAAGGTCGGCTATCCCCATCTGTCGGCCGCGTCACCGGAGGCGCGCGCCCCAAAAGGTCGACCCCCAGACCCGACCGTGACAGGGGGCCGTCCGGACGGAATGACAGGCAGTGGTCCCGGCGATTGCGTTGTCCCGCAGATACACGGCCAGGCCTTGGGTGCGCGTGAGCGGCACAACGGTCAGATGCACAGGCTTGACCGCTCCGCGTGGGCCCCGCAAGAGAAGGTCAATCAGTCAGGAGAGGCGCGATGCGCACAGTCTACGTCAACGGCGAGTATCTTCCGGAGGACCGGGCGAAGGTTTCAGTCTTCGACCGCGGGTTCCTGTTTGCGGACGGTGTCTACGAAGTCACCAGCGTCCTCGGCGGCAAGTTGATCGACTTTGCCGGTCATGCGGCGCGCCTGAAAAGGTCGTTGTCCGAATTGCAGATGCCATCGCCCGTCACCGACGATGAACTGCTGGAAATCCATCGCGAACTTGTGGTGCAGAACCAAATCGACGAAGGCCTTGTCTATTTGCAGGTCACGCGGGGCGAAGCGGACAGGGATTTCCTGTATCCCGCCGAGGGCACCAAGCCCACGCTGGTCCTTTTCACCCAGTCGAAGCCCGGAATGGCCAGGTCGCCCACGGCCGAGAAGGGCATCAAGGTCATTTCCATTCCCGATCGTCGCTGGGGTCGGCGCGACATCAAGACCGTGCAGCTGCTTTATCCGAGCATGGGCAAGATGCTGGCCAAGGCCGCCGGCGTGGACGACGCCTGGATGGTGGAGGACGGAGCGGTCACGGAAGGCACTTCGAACAACGCCTATATCGTCAAGGGCAACACCATCGTCACGCGGCATCTGGGGGAGGAGATCTTGCACGGCATCACCCGCGCCGCCGTTCTCAGGATGGCGTCCGAGGCCCAGATGAAGGTCGAGGAGCGGTCTTTCACCGTCGAGGAAGCGATGGACGCAGACGAGGCTTTCGTCACATCTGCATCCGCGTTCGTCATGCCGGTGGTGGAGATAGATGGCGCGACGATCGGAGGCGGAGCGCCCGGGCGGGTCGCGCGCCGGCTTCGCGAAATCTATCTCGAGGAAAGCGTCAAGGCCGCGATCTGACACCTAGTTCGCGGGCGCATCCCAACCGAGGATGACATCGATCCGTTGCCGCGTCCGCAGTCGCGAGAGGCCCGTGATGGATGGCCTGCGTGTCCCGAGGTGCAGGTAGAGGGCAGCAATCTGCCGCGTCGACAGCGTTCCCGCATCGACCTGCGAATACCCGAACGCATCGAGGTCATGCTGCACCGACGCCACAAGTTGCGCGTTGGGTGCGGCCGCCACCGGTGCTGCCGCAAGCAGAAAACAAATGAAACATGCACGCAGGGTCATCGCAGTGCCCCGTCAACCACGCGCTGCAGGAACCCCCGGCGCAGCGTCGAGCCGATCATGGCATGAATTTCCGCCGTGCCGCGATCCGAGTAGAGAAGATGACTTATGTGTGCCACCTGCCGCGTGCTGAGCCGCGCGACGTCGACATCGGCATATCCATACGCCGGCAATTCCCGCGCGATGTCTGCGCGCTGGCCATAAAGTAGTGAGCCGGCGGTCTGCGCCGTCGCCATGCCGGTCAGCGTAAGACCCCCGACAACGGCCGCAACAAGGTATCTCGTCAATCCGATCATCGCACCCATCCTTCGCTAACGGCGATGTTCGTCGAAATCGTCCCGCCTTGCAAACATCGGCGGCACACAAAACCGCGATCAGGGGTGGACGGCCCGGCGCCTATCCCTTGTCGTTCTGTCCGACATTCGCCGCGAAGCTGCGCGCGAAATCGGCCTGTTGCTCCGGCGAGGCGTCGGACTGGTGCGTTGCCTTCCAGTCCGCGAACGGCATCCCGTAGAAGGCCTCTCGCGCGTCTTCCTTGGACATCTCCACCCCGCGTTCGGAAGCCGCCTCGCCATACCAGCGCGACAGGCAGTTGCGACAAAATCCGGCGAGGTTCATCAGGTCGATGTTCTGGGCGTCCGGACGATCCTCCAGCAGGTGCTTGCGCAGTCGGCGAAAGGCGGCAGCCTCCACTTCAAGGCGGGTCTGGTCATCCATTGCTCACATCCTCCAGCGCGGCGATCAACATCGGGGCAAGGCGCGCGGCCCAGTGTCGTTGCCCCCTCTCGTCACAGATGAGGTCGTTGCGGATCTCGATCAAGGCGTGCAGGTGTCCGCCGGTCAAGGCATGCCGGTCCATCGTGTCGCCGGGATAATATCCGTCGTAGGGCTGGTTGACCCCGACGCAGAGATCGCCCTCCGCCTGAAGGCGGGCGATCAGCGGATCGGTCAGGCGCCGGTCCCGGTTGAAAAGCACGCCGACCTGCCACGGGCGCGGCGCTCCGCCGCGCAGTTGGGGCGTAAAGCTGTGGATCGAGCAGAGGACCGGTTCGGGCCGTCCTGCCAACAGCGAGGCGATCGCCCCGTGATAGGGCCGATGGAACAGGTTCAGCCGCCGCGCCCGCTCTGCCGCATCGGCATGGCGGTTTCGGGGAATGATGGTGCCATCGTAGAGCTTCATCAGAAGGGTTGGGTCGTCCTCTCCCCGGTTCGGGTCGATCACGAGCCGGGAAAACGTCGAGAGCACGGCGGGCGCATCCAGAACGCGCGCCAGGTGGGAACACAGACCCGCCGTTCCAGGGTCCCAGGCGATGTGTCGCTCCATGTCCTCCGGGGGCAGACCAAGGGTTCCGCCCACCTCGTCGGGGACATGATTGGAGGCGTGATCGCACAGGACTACCCAGCGGGACGCGCCGGTCGGGTTCAGGACGATGGGGGTGGATGCTGTCATGTCGCCGACATATCCCGGCGTTAGCGGCTTGCCCAGCATTCGTGCAGCCATTGCGACCGCGGGCTTTCCGGAGACACTTCCACGCGCGGGCCTGCGTCAACCTGTTGCCCATCCAGCCCGAACAGGGCAGAAGCGCGAGCGCTAACACCCGCATCCCCGTCAAGAGGACGACCTTTCCATGAGACGCCATCGCAACGTCAAGATCGTCGCTACGCTCGGCCCGGCATCGGATGACTACGACACGATCCGGTCCCTGTTCGAAGCCGGTGCCGACGTCTTCCGGCTGAACATGTCCCACGGGACGCACGACGACATCCGCGCGCGCCACAACACGATCCGCGACATCGAGCGGGACGTGGGCCGGCCGATCTGTATCCTCGCGGATCTTCAGGGCCCCAAATTGCGGTGCGGTGTCTTCAAGAATGACGAAGCCGACATCGTCGCGGGCGGCAAGTTCCGCTTCGATCTCGACCCGGCACCCGGTGACGCGACGCGCGTGCAACTGCCGCACAAGGAGATTTTCGATGCGCTGGAAGTCGGCGGTCACCTTCTGGTCAACGACGGTAAGCTGCGCCTCAAGGTAGACGCCTGTGGCGAGGACTATGCCGATTGCACGGTCATCACCGGTGGCGTGATCTCCAACCGCAAGGGCGTGAACGTCCCCGACGTCGTCCTGCCGCTGGCGGCTCTGTCCGAGAAAGACCGCAAGGACCTTGAGTTCGTCTGCGCGTTGGGCGTCGATTGGCTGGCCCTGTCCTTCGTTCAGCGCGCCGCCGATGTCGAGGAGGCGCGCGTGCTCGCCAAGGGTCGCGCCGCGATCCTGTCCAAGATCGAGAAGCCCGCGGCCGTGAAGGCCTTTCAGGAAATTCTCGACGCCTCGGACGGGATCATGGTGGCGCGCGGCGACCTCGGCGTCGAATGCCCGGTGCAGGCCGTGCCCCCGATCCAGAAGCGCCTGATCCGCAAATGCCGGGCCGCCGCCAAGCCGGTCATCGTGGCGACCCAGATGCTCGAGTCGATGATCGACAGCCCGATGCCGACCCGTGCCGAAGTCTCGGACGTCGCCACTGCCATCTACGAGGGCACCGACGCGATCATGCTCTCTGCCGAAAGCGCGGCGGGATCATATCCGTTGCAGGCGGTCCAGACGATGAATGCCGTGGCCGAGGAGGTCGAGAGCGACATCACGTACCGCGAGATCATGGACGCGAGCCGAGCATCGCACCTGTCGACCACGGCGGACGGCATCGTGGGCGCTGCCCGGTCCATCGCCGAGACGACGGACGTCAAGGCGATCTGCTGTTTTTCCCACTCCGGCTCGACCGCTCTCAAGGTCGCGCGGGAACGTCCGCGGGTCCCGATCATCGCCCTGACCCCGGTCACCGAAACGGCGCGGCGGCTGGTGCTGAGCTGGGGCATCCACTCGGTCGAGACCCAATCGGTGGAGCGTTTCAAGTTCGCCGTGGTCTCTGCGATCCGGGCTGCCAAGGCCTCCGGGTTCGCGGAGTTGCAGGATCAGGTCGTCGTGACGGCGGGCATCCCGTTCAACGTCGCGGGGTCGACCAACATCCTGCGCGTGGCCCCTTGCGACGAACGCCTGATCTTCGGGAGCGAGGGCGACTGACTTGGAAACCGTCGCGGGCGTCCGGGAGGCGGTCGGGGACTGGTGGGCGGCTCTGCCCCGCATACCCGACCTGAACCTGCCGGCGCCGGGCGACCCGGACGCCCTGATCGTTGTCGCCACCATCATCCTTGCCATCGGTCTCATGGGTCTGGTGTCTGGATGGGTCGACAGCCGCGTGTCGTCGGTTTCCGTCTTCGCGGTCTTTCTGGCCGCAGCACTCGTGTTTTGGGTCTGGGACGTGGACCGCGACGGGTTTGGCTGGCTGACCATCCCCGAGGCCTTCGTCGAGATGGTTGCACGGATCTTGCGCTGACCCCCATGACCTGACGCCGTCGGGGCCTTGCCATCCGCGGGCGGCCCCGCTAAGTGGCGCGCTCGAATACCCGCACGTCCGGCGATTGGGATGCCGAGTCCTGCGTTGAAGAAGGAGACCTGAAATGCCCAAGATGAAGACCAAGTCGAGCGCCAAGAAGCGCTTCAAGGTGACGGCGACGGGCAAGATCCTTGCGGGTCAGGCCGGCAAGCGTCACGGCATGATCAAGCGGACGACCAAGTTCATCCGCTCCGCCCGCGGCACCACCACTCTGTCCCCGCAGGACACCAAAATCATCAAGGGCTATATGCCCTACGACCGATAAGGAGGATCTGACATGAGCCGCGTAACCTCCGGTAAGGTCACCCACGCCCGCCACAAGAAGGTTCTGACCGCAGCGAAGGGCTATTACGGCCGCCGCTCGAAGACCTTCAAGACCGCCACACAGGCCGTCGACAAGGCGAATCAATACGCCACCCGCGACCGCAAGGCCCGCAAGCGCAACTTCCGCGCGCTGTGGATCCAGCGGATCAACGCGGCCGTCCGGTCGGTCGACGAGACGATGACGTATTCCACGTTCATCAACGCCTTGTCGAAGGCCGGGATCGAGGTCGATCGCAAGGTCCTCGCAGACCTTGCCGTGCATGAGCCCGAGGCTTTTGCGGCGATCGTCGCACAGGCCAAGACCGCCGCCTGACACCGGTTTGGCGTGTTGTACGAACTGGGGGCCTTTGCGGGCCCCCTTTTCACATTCTGGGGTAAGTTTCGGGACATGGGAATTTGCACCGAAACACGCTCCGACCATGCCGCGATCCGCGCGCTGGCCGATGCGGCCTTCGCCCTCATGCGGTTCAGCGAAGGGACGGAAGGCGCCGCGATAGACAGGATGCGGGCCGACGAAAACCTGACGCTTTCACTGGTCGCGTAGGAGGGGGTGGCGCTGGTCGGGCATGTCGCGTCTTCGCCTGCCGTTCTGACGGGTTGGGGCCGTTGGTTCACGTTGGGTCTGATCTCGGTCACGCCGACGCGTCAAAGGACCGGCATCGGCAGCGCACTGATCGTCTACGGGTTCGCAGGTCTGCGGGAAGCGGGCGCGGCGGGCTGCATGGTGATCGGCGATCCGGCGTACTATCGGCGCCTCCGCTTTCGCAACGATCTGGGGCTTTCGGCGGGCGATTTCTCAGCGCGAAACGTCATGGGCATCGCCTTCGGCGGCGATACGCCAACTGGCGAAATCGCCTTCGCGCCTAGTCTAGACTGAAACTAATCTTCGATGGGGACCGTTTCCCCATCGAGCCATCAGATCGGAGTTTCCATGCGCCTCGCTACGCTTCTTGTGCCGTTCGCCCTTGCCGCCTGCGTGTCCGGGCCACAATCCGACCGCGCGATCCTTGCCATCGGCGACAGCATCATGGCGTGGAACGGCGGGCGCGGCATTCCGGAGGCCACGGCTGCGGCGCTCGGGCGACCTGTGACGGACGCATCGCAATCGCTGGCGCAGATCACCAACCCGAGTGGGCTGGCGGCGGCGACGGGGTTCGATATCGGTCGCCAGTTCCGGGAGGGCGATTGGGACTGGGTCATCCTGACCGGCGGCGGCAACGACATCCGCTCCGATTGCGCGACGCCCCGGGCCGGTGCCACCCGCGACGGGCTGATCGGTCCCGACCTGCTGGGCGACATTCCGTCCCTGATCGGCCGCATCCGGGCGACGGGGGCCAAGGTCGCCTTCGTGGGCTATTATGACGGGGCACGGGCCGCGCCGACCGGCTTTACGCCGTGCCAGCCCGAATTCGACATCATGAACCGGCGTCTGGGCGAGCTTGCTGCGCGCGACGACGGAGTGCTGTTCTTCGACGCGGGCGATGTGTTCGACACGTCGGATACGGGCCTCTATGCGCGGGATCTGGTCCATCCCTCGCCGCGCGGGTCGGCCCTGATCGGCGCGGCGCTGGCGCAAAGGATGCAGACCTTCGAGGCCGCACGATAACGGCGGCACGGGGCTTCGGGCGGTTGCAGCAGCCCGCCTTGCAGGCTAGCTAGCGGCCTGCACGAACCCGAGGGCCAGCATGGACGATCTTCGCAACAAGTATCTGGGTCAGATCATGGCCGCCACCGACGAGGCGACGCTGGAAACCGTCCGCCTGTCCGCCGTCGGCAAGAAGGGTGAAATCGCGCTGGCGATGCGGGAACTCGGCCGCATGACCCCGGAGGAGCGTCAAGTCGCAGGCCCCGCGCTCAATGCCCTCAAGGACGAGATCAACTCGGCACTGGCCGCGCGCAAGGCAGGGCTCGAGGACGCGGCGCTGGATGAGCGGTTGCGGTCGGAGTGGCTGGATGTGACGCTGCCGGTGCGCGCGCGCCGCACCGGGTCGATCCACCCGATCAGCCAGGTCACCGAGGAAGTGACCGCGATTTTCGCCGACATGGGCTTTTCGGTGGCCGAAGGCCCGCAGATCGAGACCGACTGGTACAACTTCGACGCCCTCAACATCCCCGGACATCACCCCGCGCGCGCCGAGATGGACACGTTCTACATGGCGCGTGCCGAGGGCGACACGCGACCGCCCCATGTTCTGCGCACGCATACGAGCCCCGTGCAGATCAAGGCGATGGAGGCGCAGGGCGCGCCGCTGCGCGCGATCTGTCCGGGCCGCGTGTATCGCGCGGATTACGACCAGACCCACACGCCGATGTTCAACCAGGTCGAGGGGATCGCCATCGACCGCGATATTTCCATGGCGAACCTGAAATGGTGTCTCGAGGAATTCTGCCGCGCCTTCTTCGAAGTCGATGAGATCGAACTGCGCTTTCGCGCGTCGCATTTCCCCTTCACGGAACCGTCTGCGGAGGTCGATATCCGCTGCTCCTGGGAGGGCGGGACGCTGAAACTGGGAGAGGGCGATGATTGGCTTGAAATCCTGGGCTCCGGCATGATCCATCCCAAGGTGCTGGCCGCGGGCGGCATCGACCCGACGCAGTGGCAGGGATTTGCCTTCGGCATGGGGATCGACCGCATCGCGATGCTGAAATACGGGATTCCCGATCTGCGCGCGTTCTTCGACAGCGATCTGCGGTGGCTGCGGCACTATGGCTTTTCGGCCCTGTCCGCGCCGACGCGGCATGCGGGATAACCCTGCGACTTGACGGGATGCGGAAACGCACCGACCGTCCTGCCATGACACGCGCGCACGCCATGATCCTGTCGGTCCTGATCTTCGGGATTGTCGTTGCCCATGTCTTTCTGTGGCTGTCGGACATGGCGCCGGAGGCGAAGCTCGCCTTCACGGTGCTGAACGCGATCGCGTGGTCGGTGGTTCTGGTGCCGATCTGGCTGGTGCCGCGCTGGCTGGAGGCCGTGCGGGCGCGCAACGCCGCTAGCCGCGACGCAGACGGTCCAGAAGGGCCGCGTTGACATAGCCGTCAGGGACGAGGCCGGTGCTGGCCTGCCAGCGCTGGATCGCGTCCAGCGTCAGGGGGCCGATGAGGCCGTCGAACTTTTCGGGGTCAAAACCGCGCATCGCCAGCAGGCGCTGCAGTTCGACCCGCTCGTCAAAGCCGAGGGCGCGGTCGTCCCTTGGCCAGCCTGCCTGGA
>JBARXR010000392.1:0-3741 GCA_049647445.1 Jannaschia sp.
GTCTGCATAGGTTCCGTGCCAGGTAGGCAAAAGCAGCCTTTCAAGCACTAGCAACCGAGACCCACATGCTGCGTCGCTCTTCGAGGTCGGCTGTGCGCAGATTGCAACCTTTGCAAAGTTTGGCCCGCTTCCCGACAGCGGACCTTGGTGTAGACTGCCGCGAACGACGGTAGAGAGCCCACATTGCCTTATTATCTTGCGCTGTAGTATGATATCTTTCTCTAGGCTTTCACATAGAGGCGATATTGGATATTATCAGCGGCATCCTTCTGGCCTTCTTCACTCAGTGGAGCCACCCCGATTACCCCCCGGTAAAAGTCAACCGTTCAGAACTGAATGACGCAGAGACAACCCTCGGCGTCCGGTTTCCTGAAGACTACAAAGCGGAGGTCCTATCAGTAGGTTTGCCAAGCCCGACACTTGCCTTGCTAGAGGCCATTGTTGATCGGGAGGCTAATCTCCACGATCTTTCTGAACTCTACACTCCACATGACATCATAGAAGTTTCAACTGGCTGGTGGGAGATCGGTATGCCGAAGAATCTAATTGCCATTGGGAACGACAGCCTGGGCAACAAGTTCTGCTTCGACATCGCGGATCTTCAAGGTGATACGGTTGCGTCAGCACCCGTCTTCTTCTGGGATCATGACTTCGGCACGGTGGAATTGGTAGGAGCCTCCTTTCCAGTTTGGATCGGAAGTTATGTTGGGAAGTGGAGCGCAGGCGTCACTTACAAAGACTTCTGAGCTGCGGGTAGGAGCAGCACAGGATTAGACGGTACTATATACGAAAGGTAGATAAGTCCCGCACAGCAGACCTTGACCTCCGGCGACGGGCTAGGTCCTGCAGGCAGGAGCAGCGAAGGGCAGGGGCTAACCCATTTCGACGGATGCTGCGGGATGCATGAACGGCTGCGTCATTGCGAAGTCATGCACACAATCAATGCAAGTTGTTGTCACCAATGACCGCAGTGGCCTTCCTCGAAATCCCATGCGCCGTTTTGCTCCCCGCGCTCCAAACACGCATACGCGATTTCGATGTCTACTTTCTCGGGAACGTCTACCGCGTACAGTTGGTATCCAAAGTCTCCGTGTTCGTATGAGCATCCAAGGCGCTTGAGTGGTTCCCAAAGTTCGGCAAACAGCGTTGGATTATGTTTGCCCTGCGAAACAAGAATTCGGTACGTGGAATGCCCAGATTTTGGACCGAGGCCAACAACTTTTATTTGGCCTTCAACCTGGCTCGTCATGACAGCGTCCCTTAAGCTGATGCCTTTTGCAAAGAACGGCGAATTCTCAAGCTGATGGACACCGGAACCAAGATTGGTTGCCCAAACACTTTCAGTTGAAAAACCATGCCAAGTGTCTAAACCGAGATCAAAAATGACCTTCTGCATTTGATTGTTTGTTTCGTTCATATGTGTACGTTAGGTTGCGCCTGACGTTGTGTCACTACCTTAGCCAAACCCTGAAGCCGCCATTGGCACCATCGCAGCGAAAGCTCGCTTTGTCCCGCACTGTGTGAGTTCGCGACCTGCGTGGCGAAGGTCAACTATCGCAAATTCGCACCGAGGACCATGGGTCCGCTTCGGGCTGCTGCCGTCATCTCGCCACAGGCACCAGGTGTGCAAACGCTGCGCCTCTGTTGCCGCAGCGCCGCAAGTCAGCTTGGGAGCCTACTGTAGACATCCAGTATGAAAGCTATGATCATAGAGTTACCAAATTGAGGAGAGCGTAAATGGCGTTTTTTCACGATATCACAAAAATGAGCTCGAACGGACTAAAGGCTATGCAACGTGGAGTTCACGATAGACTATTAGAAGAAGATGCACAGCCTCTAGGCCAAGAGAAGATCTACGGAGTGCGAGAGTTCCCTGACTGGAAGGAGCAAGCGGATGAGATGGAAGCAGAGCTTGATCGAAGGGGTGAGATCTACACCAAAGTCCCTTGGTAAGGCCGAAATAACATGAGTTCCGTGAGCAATGGCCTCAACGGAAGTGGCGGGCAATCTGGTAATCTGCCCGTCGTTTCAACCTATGCCTTTCGTCAGATCATGCAGTTGCAGCGAATGGAAACAACGTCCGCTCAGCTGACCTTTGGCCAACAAAATGCTGCAAGACGAACCAACGGCAGCAATGCGAAAGCTGCAGCGCAGCGTCCACACAAGTGACAGACGGCGGCTTCGGGCCGAAGATGCTCCTTACCAAAGACCACCCCCAGAGTTTCACCCAGAACTCCGCCGCATACCTATTGTTTTCATAGCTTTGTGCATTTCTTCCCAAGCTTTAGTTACGAGTTCGATTCTCGTTACCCGCTCCATAATTCCGATCTTGATCGTGCCACTCAACATAAGGGATGTTGTGCGGACTGCCGGTCCCCTAATGAGACAGCAATGATCTGCTGACCGATCATGACGCCATGCGCCGGCGGGCTGACGGGGGATCGACGTTTTGCTTGGCTGTCGGAACATTCCGGTGCCCTTCGACCCGCAGCGTTCCGACCTGGCGGGACAACTCGCTTGCGTCCCGTGCGAGGGTTTGGCTGGCGGCGGTGGATTCTTCCACCATTGCGGCATTCTGTTGGGTCATGGTGTCCAGATGCGCGACACCGGTGTTGATCTCGGTCAGCGCGAGGGACTGATCCGACGCGCCCCGCGCGATGGCGGAAATGCTGTCATGGATCCCCGAGACGCCGCCGATGATCAGGTCCAGTTCGTCCCCTGCCCGCGAGACAAGCTTGACCCCCTGCGAGACCTGCATCGAGCTGTTTTCGATCAGCGCCTTGATCTCGGCGGCAGAATCGGAGGATTTCACCGCAAGCGACCGGACCTCGGATGCGACGACCGCAAATCCCCGGCCATGTTCCATCGCGCGCGCTGCTTCCACGCCTGCGTTCAGCGCCAGCAGATTGGTCTGAAACGCGATATCATCGATAATCCGGATGACTTTCGCGATCCGGTCAGACGATTTCTCGATCTCCGACATCGCCTCGATGGCTTCCTGAACCACCTCGCCGCCGGTCCGGGCCTGCGTGATCGCGCTGCTGGCCGACACTTCGACCTCCCGCGCGCCGGTTGCGGCTGCCGTGACCGTCCGGGTCAGTTCGGAAATGGCGGCAGCGGTTTCTTCGAGTGTCGCTGCCTGCTGCTCCGTCCGGTGGGACAGATCGGCGGAGGATTGGCCAAATTCGCGTGCCGTGGTTTCCACGGTCTGCGACACGTCCTTGACGATGGCGATGACGGCGGACAGGCGTTCGACCGCCCGGTTATAGGCTTGCCCCAGCAGCCTGACATCCGGCAGATCGCTGAGCGGCACCCTGCGTGACAGATCGCCCTCGCTCAACCGGTCGAGCCCGGTTGCGATGTCGTTGATGCTGTTCTGACGGTCGGTGATATCGGTGGCGATCTTGATGACGGACACCGGTTTGCCCGCCGCATCCAGACAGGGCGCATAGGTCGCGTTGATCCACACGACAGACCCGTTCCTGGTCAACCTCGGGAATTGATCGCTGAAGAAATGCCCTTCATTGATCTTTTCCCAGAACTGCCGGTATTCCGCCGTCCGGGCGAAGGCAGGATCGACAAAGATGGCGTGGTGTTTCCCGACAACTTCCTCAAGCGTGTAGCCCATGAGATCGAGGAAATTGGCATTCGCGGTCTGAATGGTGCCGGTCAGATCGAATTCGATTGTCGCCAGCGTCCTGTCGATCAAGGACAGATAGGCATCGGCACGCCGCACCGCAG
>JBARXR010000393.1:0-3254 GCA_049647445.1 Jannaschia sp.
GCACGCGCGGATCTTTGCCTTCGGGCAGCACGACATGGTGCCGGGACCGCCTCGCGTGGTCCCGCAGGGTCGACAGGGGCCGGATCATGCGGCCACCTGTCGTATCGTGCCGGGGCGGATCACTCGGCGGCGACGGTCATGTCGTCCTTCGAGACACCGGCGACGCGCACCGGCTTTTTCATGGCGTCGCGGCGGACCGGCTCTCCCAGTTCCTCGTTCAGGATGACCTCGATCAGGGTGGTGATGTTGTTCTCCATCTGGTCCTTGATCGCCGCGTTGAGAAGCGTCGTGAGCTCTTCCATGGTCCTCGCCTGCACGCCCTTGAGGCCGCAGGCCTCGGCGATCTTGGCATAGGACACTTTCATGTCGAGTTCGGTGCCGACGAAGTTGTCGTCGAACCACAGCGTGGAGTTCCGCTTTTCCGCGCCCCACTGATAATTGCGGAACACGATCTGGGTGATGGCGGGCCATTCGTCGCGGCCGATGGCGGTCAGCTCGTTCACCGCGATGCCGAAGGCGCCGTCGCCGGCGAAACCGACGACGGGCACGTCCGGCCGCCCGATCTTGGCGCCGACGATGGAGGGCAGGCCGTAGCCGCAGGGGCCGAAGAGGCCGGGCGCAAGGTATTTCCGGCCCTCGTCGAAGTCCGGATAGGCGTTGCCGATGGCGCAGTTGTTGCCGATGTCCGACGAGATGATCGCGTTGCGGGGCAGGGCGGACTGGATCGCGCGCCAGGCCTGACGCGGCGACATCCAGTCGGGGCGGGCCTTGCGGGCGCGTTCGTTCCAGGTGGTGCCCGGATCGTCCTGTTCGTGGTCCAGCGATGACAATTCCTGTGCCCAGGCGGATTTCGTCTGCGCGATCCGGGCCTTGCGATCGGCGCGGCCCGCATCCCCGGCGGAGTCGGACAGTCGGTTCAGGATGCCGGTCGCGACCTTGGCGGCGTCGCCGACGATGCCCACCGTGACCTTCTTGGTCAGGCCGATGCGGTCGGGGTTGATGTCGACCTGAATGATCTTGGCCTCGGTCGGCCAGTAGTTGATGCCATAGCCGGGCAGGGTCGAGAAGGGGTTGAGGCGGGTGCCGAGGCAGAGGACGACGTCGGCCTCGGAGATCAGCTGCATCCCGGCCTTGGAGCCGTTGTAGCCCAGCGGGCCCGCGAACAGCGGGTGCGAGCCCGGAAAGGCGTCGTTGTGCTGGTAGCCGACGCAGACGGGTGCATCCAGACGCTCGGCCAGCGCCATGGAGGCAGCGATACCACCCGGCGACAGGACGACGCCCGCGCCGTTCAGGATGACGGGATTCTTGGCGCCGGAGATGATCTCGGCGGCCTTGGCGATGGAATTTTCGCCACCCGGCGAGACTTCGAAGTTCACCGGCTCGGGGATGTCGATGTCGACCACCTGGGTCCAGAAATCGCGCGGGATGTTGATCTGCGCGGGACCCGACAGGCGGTGGGCCTTGGCGATGACGCGGGCGAGGACCTCGGCGATGCGGGTCGGGTCGCGGACCTCTTCCTGGTAGGCCACGCAATCCTTGAACAGGTTCATCTGCTCCATTTCCTGGAAACCGCCCTGGCCGATGGTCTTGTTGGCGGCCTGCGGGGTGACCAGCAGGCAGGGGGTGTGGTTCCAGTAGGCGGTCTTGACGGCGGTGACGAAGTTGGTGATGCCCGGGCCGTTCTGGGCGATCATCATCGACATCTCGCCGGTCGCGCGGGTGTATCCATCGGCCATCATGCCCGCCGACCCTTCGTGGGCGCAGTCCCAGAAGGTGATGCCGGCAGTCGGGAAAATGTCGGAGATCGGCATCATGGCCGAGCCGATGATCCCGAATGCGTGGCGGATGCCGTGGGCCTGAAGGGTTTTGACGAAGGCTTCTTCGGTTGTCATCTTCATGGAACGGGTCCTCCCAGATTATCCGATATTGAGACGTTTGGTCTCAGTTTATGCAGGCTTGAGGCGATACTAAGGCCAGCGTCACGCCGCCGATAGGGCCAGTTCGCCACGCGACCTAGGGCCAGCACGCCACGGGCCATGGGCGGAAACCGGGTCCGAGGCGGGTCCGCGGGCCCGGTGCGGCGTGCGGATGCGGTCGAGACGCCCGAGGATCGCGACCATCGGCCGTTCGGCACGGACGGGGACGGGGACGGGACATGCGGACGGCTCAAGATCCGGCTGACCCTGCGAGGGCGGCGGATTCCTCGGCCACGCGGCTGAGACCTTCGGGAATGTCACCGGATGCGATTGAGGAATAGGCGAGCCGATAGAAGTCGCCGGGATCGGCGCCGGCCTCGAAGAACGGGCCCGCGGGTTCGATCAGCACCTGCCGCGCGCGCAGCCGGTTGGCGAGGGCATCGGCGGAGACGCCGTGGGGCGCGCGCATCCAGAAGGACGAGCCACCGAAGGAATTGGACCCCGCGATCGTCAGGCCGTGGGCAAGCAGGGCCTGTTCGGCGACGCTGCGTCTGTCGCGGTAGGCGCGGGCCATCTTGTGGACCTGAGCGTCGTAATGGCCCTGGGCCATGAAATAGGCTGCGGCGCGCTGGATGTGGCCCGGGATGTGGCGCACCACGACGGAGCGCAGCGCACGCGCCCCGGCGATCAGTGGGGCGGGTGCCACGATGTAGCCGAGGCGCAGGCCCGGAAACAGCGACTTGGCGAAGCTGCCGATGTAGATGACCCGGCCCGCACGGTCGAGCGACTTGAGTGCGGGCGAGGGCGAGGCGGCGAAGGTCATCTCGAATTCGTAATCGTCCTCGACGACAAGGAAATCGTCGGCATCGGCGCGCTCCAGCAGGGCGCGGCGGCGGGCGACCGGCATTGTCACGGACGTCGGGCAATGGTGCGAGGGCGTGACGAACAGGACATCGGTTTCCGGCGGGATCGCTTCGGGGGGCAGGCCCTGCGCATCGACGGCGACGCGGCGGACGGCGCAGCGCGACTGCCCGAGAATGTCCCGCAGGGCGGGATAGCACGGGTCCTCGATCACCGCCGTATGGCGTCCGTTCAGCAAGAGCTGACTGACCAGCCAGAGGGCGTTCTGCGCCCCGAAGGTGACCAGAACCTCGTCCGGCCGGGCGACGATGCCGCGCCGGGGCAGGATCAGGCGGATGATCTGTTCCACGAGTTCGGGGTCGTCGCGCCCATAGCTGTCGGATGTCAGGATGTCGAAATCCCGCGCGCCGAGGGCCTGAAGTGCGCATTTGCGCCAGTTCTGATGGTCGAAGAGGCGCGCATCGGTCTGGCCATAGA
>JBARXR010000394.1:0-6865 GCA_049647445.1 Jannaschia sp.
ATTGCCCGAAGGCAACTGGATCACCCGTGCTCCCACGCTGGAGAGGAAGGCGATCCTGCTGGCCAAGGTCCAGGACGAGGCAGGGCACGGCCTCTACCTCTATTGCGCTGCCGAAACGCTGGGCGTCACCCGCGATGAGTTGACGGAAATGCTGCTGGACGGGCGCATGAAGTATTCGTCGATCTTCAACTACCCGACGTTGACGTGGGCCGACATGGGCGCGGTCGGCTGGTTGGTCGATGGGGCCGCGATCCTGAACCAGGTGCCGCTGCAACGCACGTCCTTCGGCCCCTATTCGCGTGCGATGATCCGCATCTGCAAGGAGGAATCCTTCCACCAGCGGCAGGGCTACGACATCATGATGAAGATGGCGAACGGCACGCCCGCCCAGAAGGCGATGGCGCAGAACGCCCTCGACCGCTTCTGGTATCCGTCGCTGATGATGTTCGGGCCGTCCGACAAGGACAGCGTGCATTCCACCCAGTCCATGGCGTGGAAGATCAAGATGAACACCAACGACGAGCTGCGGCAGAAGTTCGTGGACCAGACCGTGCCGCAGGCCGACTACCTGGGGCTGAAAGTGCCCGACGAGACCTTGCGCTGGAACGACGAAAAGGGCGGCTATGATTTCGCGGAGCCCGACTGGGCCGAGTTCCACGACGTCCTGCGCGGCAACGGCCCGTGCAATACCGACCGGCTCGCGGCACGCAATGCGGCCTGGGACGACGGCCAATGGGTCCGCGACGGGTTGATGGCCCATGCCGAAAAGAAGCGCGCAGCCAAGGTGGCCGCCGAATGACCGACCCCGCGCAAAGGTCGCCGCACCGGGAATGGCCGCTTTGGGAAGTGTTCATCCGCGGACAGCACGGCATGAGTCATCGCCACGTCGGCAGCCTGCATGCGCCCGACGCCGGCATGGCGATGAAGAACGCGCGCGACGTCTATACCCGCCGCAACGAAGGCGTCAGCATCTGGGTGGTCGAGGCGCGGCACATCGCGGCGTCCTCGCCCGGCGACAAGGGGCCGATGTTCGACCCGGCGGATGACAAGACCTACCGGCATCCGACGTTCTTCGACATTCCAGACGACGTGGGACCGATGTGATGGCCGATGCCGACCCCCTGTTCGAATTTCTCTGCCGGATGGGCGACAGCACCCTGATCCTCGGGCACCGCGTCAGTGAATGGTGCGGCCTGGCCCCCGTGCTGGAAGAGGATATCGCGCTGGCGAATACCGCGCTCGACCTGATCGGTCAGACCCGGATGTGGCTGGGTCTGGCGGCGGAGGTCGAGGGCAAGGGCCGCACGGCGGACGATCTGGCGATGCTGCGCGACGTCTGGGAATTCCGCAGCGCCCTGCTGGTCGAGCAACCCAACGGCGACTTCGGACGGACCATGATGCGCCAATTCCTGTTCGACGCCTGGCATCTGGCGATGCTTCGGGCGCTGACGGCCTCCGCCGACGCAAGGATCGCCGCGATCGCCGCGAAGGCGGTCAAGGAGGTGCACTATCATGCCGAACGCTCCGGCGAAACGGTGATCGGCCTCGGCGACGGCACACCCGAAAGCCACGCGCGGATGCAGGCGGCGCTGGACCTGCTCTGGCCCTACGTCGGCGAATTGTTCCTGGCCGACGCGGTCGACGACGCGATGGCCACGGCTGGTATCGCACCCGACCTGGCGGGCCTGCGCGACCCGTTCGATGCGCATGTCGGCGCGGTTCTGGCGGAGGCGACGCTGACCCGTCCCGACGGCGACTTCGCCCACAGGGGCGGGCGTTCGGGCTTTCAGCATACCGAACACCTCGGGCACCTGCTGACGCAGATGCAATGGCTGCAACGCGCCTATCCGGGGGCCGCGTGGTAGGATGAAGCCCGAACCGCACGACATCTGGCGCTGGCTCGACGCCGTGCCCGACCCGGAGATACCCGTGATCTCGGTCGTGGACCTCGGCATCGTGCGCGACGTGCGCTGGCGGGGCGACACGCTGGAAGTCGCCGTCACGCCGACCTATTCCGGCTGTCCCGCAACGCGGGTCATCGCGCTCGACATCGAGACCGCGCTGCGCGACCGGGGTCTGACCGACATCCGCATCACCACGCAGATCAGCCCGCCGTGGACCACAGACTGGCTATCGGACAAGGGCCGCGCGCGCCTCGAAGACTACGGCATCGCCCCACCCCGCGCCGCCGGTGGCCCGGAGCGGTGCCCGCGCTGCAAATCCGCCAATGTCGTCCGGATCAGCCAGTTCGGCTCGACCCCGTGCAAGGCGCAATGGCGCTGCGCCGACTGCCTCGAACCGTTCGACTATTTCAAATGTCTCTGACCGGAGGGCGGACCGTGGCGCGCTTTCATCCCCTGACGGTCACCGCCGTGCGGAAGACCATCCGCGATGCCGTCGTCGTCACGCTGGAGCCGCGCGACGGCGGTGACTTCCACTTCACCCAAGGCCAATACCTCACGTTCCGGCGCGATTTCGACGGCACCGAGGTCCGCCGCTCCTACTCGATCTGCGCGGGGCTGGACGACGGCGTCCTGCAGGTCGGCATCAAGAAGGTCGACGGCGGGGCGTTCTCGACCTGGGCGAACGAGGCGCTGGCACCGGGCATGACCCTCGAGGCGATGCCGCCGATGGGCGCATTCCACACGCCGATCCGGCCGGATCAGGCGAAGACCTACCTCGGGTTCGCGGGCGGGTCCGGCATCACACCGGTCCTGTCGATCCTGCGCACCGTGCTGGCGCGGGAACCGCAAAGCAGCTTCACGCTGGTCTACGCCAACAGGGGCGTGAACACGATCATGTTCCGGGAGGAGTTGGAGGACCTCAAGAACCTGCACATGGGGCGCCTGACGGTCATCCACATCCTCGAAAGCGATGCGCAGGATATCGATCTCTTCACGGGCCGGGTGGATGCCGACAAATGCCGCGCCCTTTTCGCCAACTGGATCGACATCGAGAGCGTGGACACCGCGTTCATCTGCGGCCCCGAGCCGATGATGCTGGCGATCGCCGGGGCCCTGCGCGATCACGGTCTGACCGACGCGCAGATCAGGTTCGAGTTGTTCGCCAGCGGCCAGCCGGGCCGCCTGCCGCGCCGGACCTCTGTCGCGACGGCCGGTGCGGCCAAATCGACCCGGGCGTCCGTGACCATGGATGGCGCGGCGCGCAGCTTCAAGATGGAAAAGGACCAGAGCATCCTCGAGGCGGCGCTCGAGAACGCGGTGGACGCGCCCTATGCCTGCAAGGCGGGGGTCTGCTCGACCTGCAAATGCAAGGTGCTGGAGGGCGAGGTGGAGATGATCGCCAACCACGCGCTGGAGGATTACGAGGTCGCGCAGGGCTTCGTGCTGTCGTGTCAATCCTATCCGCTGACGGACCGTGTTGCCGTGACCTACGACCACTGAGCCGTAAGGCGTCCGACCACTGACCCGTCAGGCGTCCGACCACTGACCCGTCAGGCGTCCGACCACTGACCCGTCAGGCGTCGCGAACCCCGCCCAGCGTCAGCCGCGTGACGAGGTCCGCATAGGCATCGCGCTCCGCCCGGCCGGCCCGGGCATTCCACATGTAGAACCAGTTCAGCATCCCGAACACCGACATCACCGTGGCGCGCAACTTGCGAGCATCGCCGGCAAAGGCCTCCGGCGCCGCGGCGGCGATCACATCGCTCAGTCGTGCGACCAGCGCGCGCTGGTAA
This sequence comes from Jannaschia sp., assembly GCA_049647445.1. Taxonomy (GTDB): domain Bacteria; phylum Pseudomonadota; class Alphaproteobacteria; order Rhodobacterales; family Rhodobacteraceae; genus Jannaschia. The sequence continues at coordinate 3,698 of JBARXR010000394.1, forward strand.
TCGTGCAGCACCTTGCGCTGTGCCTCGGGCAAGAGGGCAATGCCCTCGGTCTGGATCTTGTGCTCGTGATCCATGCCGTCATAGGCGCGCAAGACCTCCGTAACGATCGCGCCCAGTTGGGCCGCCGGGTCCAGCCCCTCCATCGGCAGCGCCGCGACCCGGTCGCGCAACGCCGACAGATAACTGTCGAGGATGTCGAACAGCAGGGCGTCCTTGCTGTCGTAGTAATGATAGATGTTGGCCTTCGATATTCCGCAGGCCGTGGCGACCTGCGCCATCGACGCCCGCGCGACGCCCTGTCGGGAAAAGACCCGCGCGGCAACCGCCAGGATATGGCCCCGCTTCTCGTCATGGTCTTTCGCGATGGGGCGCGACATGTCCTAGCCCCGGTCCCGTCGATCGACCACGCGGACGGCCTTGCCCTGACTGCGCGCCACCGCACCCGGATCGCCCACGACGACTTCGGTCGAGAGGCCGACCATATCCTTGATCCGCTTGGTCAGCATCCGTGCCGCAGCGTCGCGCGACGCGGGGTCCGCCGCCGACGGGGTCGCTTCGACCAGCACCCGCATCGCGTCGAGGCGGCCGGCGGTGAAAAGCTCGATCTGGAAATACGCCGCCAGCCCTCCGGTCGCCAGGACCTGTTCCTCCACCTGCGTCGGAAAGACGTTCACGCCCCGCAGGATGATCATGTCGTCCGAACGCCCCGTGATCTTTTCCATTCGTCGCATGGAGCGTGCCGTTCCGGGCAGCAACCGCGTCAGGTCGCGGGTGCGGTAGCGGATCATCGGCATCCCTTCCTTGGTCAGGGTGGTGAACACCAGCTCCCCCTCCTGCCCGTCCTCGAGAACCGCGCCGGTCGCCGGGTCGATGATCTCGGGATAATAATGATCCTCCCAGATGTGCAGCCCGTCCTTCGTTTCCACGCATTCGTTCGCCACGCCCGGCCCCATGATCTCGCTCAGGCCATAGATATCGACGGCGTGCATGTCGAACGCCTCCTCGATCTCGCGGCGCATGGCGTTCGTCCAGGGCTCCGCCCCGAAGATGCCGACGTCGAGCGAGGTGGCGCGCGGATCGATCCCGGCCTTGTGGAACCCTTCGAGGATGTTGAGCATGTAGGACGGCGTGACCATGATCGCGGTCGGCTGGAAATCGGTGATCAGCGCGATCTGACGCTCCGTCTGGCCGCCGCCCATGGGCACCACCGTCGCACCCAGCCGCTCGATCCCGTAGTGCGCGCCAAGGCCCCCGGTGAACAATCCGTAGCCGTAGGCATTGTGCACCATGTCCCCCGCCCGCACGCCCGACGCCCGCAGCGACCGCGCCAGCGTCTCGGCCCAGACGTCGATGTCGGCCCTGGTATAGACCACGACCGTCGGCTTGCCCGTCGTACCGGACGAGGCATGGATGCGGGCGATCCGGTCGCGCGGAACGGCCGACAGGCCGAAAGGGTAATGGTCGCGCAGGTCGCTTTTGGTCGTGAACGGAAAGCGCGCCAGGTCCCGCAGGTCGCGCAGGTCATCGGGGTGCACACCCGCCGCATCGAACCGTTCGCGATACATGGCGACGTTGTCATAGGCATGCCGCAGCGACCATTTCATCCGGTCGAGCTGCAGCGCTGCGATCTCGTCGCGACTGGCGGTTTCCACCGGGTCCAGATCGGCCTTTTTCGGGCTCAGGTCCTTCATGCGCGTCCTCCCTCCGCTTGCCTCATTCCTCGAACAGTCGCCCCCTGACCGACCGGGACAGGCCGCGCATCTCGGCCACGGTCACGCCGTCCTGATTGCACACGCGCACGTCGTAGATCCCGCTGCGGCCGGTCAGCGACACCTCCCGCGCGGTAGCAGTCAGCGTCTCGCCCGCCCGCGCGGGGGCGGTGAACGTGATCATGTTGTTCTGCGCGACCGTCATCTGGTTGCGGCTGTTGCAGGCGAAGGCAAACGCGCTGTCGGCGAGCGTGAAGGTAAAACCGCCGTGGCAGATGCCATGTCCGTTGCAATGATGCGCCTCGACGGTCAGCGCCATCTCCGCGGCTCCCTCATCGACCATCACCAGCGTCAGTCCCAGCCATTGCGACGCGCGATCCTGGGCCCACATCGCCTGCGCCGACCGCTCGGCCCGCTCTTTCGGTGTCATCGTCAGTGTCCCTTGAACAAGGGTGCGCGTTTTTGCAGGAAGGCGGACACCCCCTCGGCGTAATCCGCGCTTTCGCCGCAAATCTTCATATACGCGGCTTCCAGCTCGAGATGTTCGTCGAGTGCGTCCGTCGCCGCCGCCTGGATCGCCCTCTTGGTCAGGCCAAGTCCCAGCGTCGGTCCCTGCGCCAGCCTTTCCGTCAGGGCGCGCGCGTCCGGCATCAGCGCGGCGTCGGGCAGGGCCTTCCAGATCAGGCCCCACTCCGCCGCCCGTGCCGCAGGCAAGGGTTCCGCCGTCAGCGCCAGTCCCTTGGCCCGTGCCTCGCCCAGCAGGCGTGGCAGGTGCCAGCTTCCGCCCGTGTCGGGGATCAGGCCGACCTTGGAGAACGACTGGATGAACCGCGCGCTTTCGGCGGCGAGCACGATGTCGCATGCCAGCGCGAGGTTCGCCCCGGCCCCCGCCGCGACACCGTTGACGGCACAGACCACCGGAACGTCCAGCGACCGGATCAGCCGCACCAGCGGGGCATAGAACGTCCGCACCGTGTGCCCGAGATCGGGGGGGCCATCCAGTCTGGACGGATCGCGATCGCCCAGATCCTGCCCAGCGCAAAACGCCCGCCCCGCACCCGTCAGCAGGATCGCGCGGGCACCGTCGTCGCGCGCGGCCTCGAGGGCGGCGCGCAAGGCAAGATGCATGTCCTCGTTGAAACTGTTCAGGCGATCCGGGCGGTTGAGGGTGATTTCAACCCATGGCCCATGGGTTTCGACAAGAAGTGTGCCGGACATCTGGGGCCTTCCTCGCTGGTTGGACTTCAGTCTTGCATAAGCCGACCGCTTGGTCACCTAATATCGAACGGCCCTGCCCCGCCAGAAAGGAAGTCGGATGTCCCTGCTTGACGTGAACAGCTTTGCCGCCGGTCGCTGGGTCGCCCCCGATTCCGGCGCCCGGATGATCGAGAACGCCGTCACCGGGGCGCCGCTGGCCCGCGCGGGCAGCGACGCGCTGGACGTCGAGGCGATGCTGGAC
>JBARXR010000395.1:0-3122 GCA_049647445.1 Jannaschia sp.
TCGGTGCCACCAAGCTCGAACGCTACGGCGGGACGTTCCTGTCGGTCATCACGGGCGATACCCCCGACCCGCAGCACCCCGCCCGCCGCAAGCTGGCCGGGCGCACGGAAGGGGACATCTACGATCGTCTTCTGTCGCTGCAGAATGACCTCAGCCGCGGCGCGACCGGTCACGACAAACCCATGACCTGCTCGTCGTCGCAACTGGCCAAGGTGGCCCGCGCGCCCGCCGATGCCGACGCCCTGCGCCGCATCCTCGGCGACCGCCACGCGGAGCGGTTCGGTGCGGCATTCCTCGAAATCCTGCGTGACGCTTGAGACCCGCGCAAATCCACCTAGGTTTCTCACCATGTTGACCGTTCTCTCACCCGCAAAATCCCTCGACTTCGATCCTGTCGATCGACAGGCCAGCACGCCGCGTTTTGCGGACGACACGGCCATGCTGCTCACGCGGGCGCGCCGGCTTGGCCTCAAGGACCTGCGGGACCTGATGTCGATTTCCGACGCTCTCGCGCGCCTCAACCGCGACCGGTTCCGCGACTGGGATGCCGCGCCCGAAAAGCCGGCCATCTTCGCCTTCGATGGCGACACCTATACCGGGCTCGATGCCGCGACCCTCTCCGAAGACGCGCTCCGCCAGGCCCAGTCCACCCTCCGCATCCTGTCGGGGATGTATGGCCTCCTGCGCCCTATGGACGCGTTGAAACCCTACCGGCTGGAAATGGGCAGCCGCCTGAACACGCGGCGCGGGCGCGACCTCTATGCTTTCTGGGGCGATCGGATCGCCAAGGCCCTGAACGAAGATGCCGAGGCGGCGAAGACCGACCTGCTGCTGAACTGCGCCAGCCAGGAATACTTCGGCGCGGTGGCACCGAAGGCCCTGCGGCTGCGGGTGGTGACCCCGACGTTCCTAGAGGACAAGCCGGGCGGCCCGAAGGTCGTCAGCTTCTTCGCCAAGCAGGCCCGCGGCGCGATGGCCCGCTTTGTCGTCGAGAACCGGATCACCGGTCCGGCGGACCTGCGCGGCTTCACCTCGGGCGGATACGACTGGCAGGACAGCCCGGAGCACGCACCGGTGTTCCTGCGGGCGGCGAAGGCGACACAGGCTGCCTGACGATCAGGCGAATTAATCCCCGAGGATCCGCCCGTAAATCGCCTTCAACTGTTCGATCTGTTCGACCCGGACACGCTCATCGACCGCATGCATGCGGTGGCCCACAAGGCCGAACTCCACCACCGGACAGTGATCCTTGACGAACCGCGCATCCGAGGTGCCGCCGGTCGTGGACAATTCCGGGATCCGGTTCGTCTCCAGGTGCACGGCCCTCGCGACCAGCTCCGACAGGGGCCCCGGCGGCGTCAGGAACGACTCGCCGGACACCTTCAGGTCCATCGAAACGGAGACCCCCGTTTCGGCGACGACCCGGTCTATTTCATCCTGCAGCCAGACCGTGATGCCCGCAGAGGTCTGCGCGTCGTTGAACCGGATATTCACCGTGGCCCGCGTCTGGGCCGGAATGACATTGGTGGCCGGGTTGCCCGTGTCGATGGTCACGACCGCAACCGTCGACGCATCGAAATGCTCCGTCCCCTCGTCAAGCGTATGATCGGACAGCCGCGCCATCAGGCGGGCCATCGCGGGCATCGGGTTCAGCGCAAGATGCGGATAGGCGGAATGGCCTTGCCGGCCACGCACCGTGATCCAGGCCGTCATCGACCCCCGGCGCCCGATCTTCATCATCTGACCCATGTGGTCGGGGCTGGTCGGCTCACCCACAAGACAGACGTCCAGCCGCTCGCCTGCGGCTTCCATCCAGTCGAGCAGCGCGCGCGTCCCGTCGAGGGCGTCGCCCTCCTCGTCGCCCGTGATCGCAAGCACGACGGCCCCGTCGGGCGGCGTCTGCGTCACGAAATCCACGGCGGCGGCGGCGAAGGCAGCAACAGCGGACTTCATGTCGGTTGCCCCGCGCCCGTAAAGCCAGCCGTCCTCGATGACCGCCCCGAACGGATCGTGCGTCCAGGCAGCGGGGTCGCCGACCGGCACCACATCCGTATGTCCGTTGAAGCCGAAGCTGCGCGGATGACCCTTGTCGCCCCAGCGCGCGAACAGGTTCGCGACACCGTTGCGATCGACCCGGGTACAGGCGAACCCCGCGTTCGACAAAAGCCGTTCCAGCAACACGAGCGCGCCACCCTCCTCGGGCGTCACGGAAGGACAGCGCACGAGATCAGCGGTCAGGCCGACCGGATCGGTCGTCATGTGTCCCCCTCGCGAAAGACGGTCGTCTGCGCCACGACGACGGAATTCTCGGCCAGCGCCCGCGCCATCAAATCCCGCTCGTCGTCCTCGATGTCGTGCCCTTCCGCCAGTCGCTCCTCCAGGGTGCCATAACCGGTGACTTCCAGCACGTTCATGTCGGCGGTTTTCAGAACGGCGACGGTCTCGCGTACCGCCTCCTCCTCGTCCACGCCGCTGGCATAGCACATCAGGGCGGCCCCGGTTGCCCCCTCCGGAAGGCCATCGTTCGCCTTGCGCCCGACCTCCACCAGAAGGGTGAACACCTGGTGCGGACGTTTGGGTTTCCTGGGCGTGTCAGACATGATGCCGGGTGTGGGTCCGGCCCGGTGCCTTGTCAAGCAGGTGGGTCGCCCATCAAAAAAGAGCACCATCCGTCCGGACGATGCCCCTCAATCGAAACGAATGCCGGTCAGGCGCGGCCGCGGACCATCCGCGCGGCCCAGATCAAAAGGCAGGCGCCGATGATGCCGACGATCATCTGGGGGATCCATCCTCCAGCGGCATAGATCCTGAACACACCCAGAAGGAAGTTCGCGACGACCGCGCCCACGATCCCGAGGATTATGTTGAGGAAAAGTCCGGTATCCGCCTTCATGATCATGCTGCCGACCCAGCCGGCAAGGCCGCCGACGATGATCGCCGCAATCCAACCCAATCCTGTCATGTCACTGTCTCCCCTTTTGACATCAGCGCTCAAACGCATGACGGGGCAAAAGGGTTCCCTGGTGCCCTGCGAAATCATGGCGCACCCCTTTGACAGGGTGCGGGACGCAGCCCATCTTTCAGCCCATGTCCGGAAACCAGCGCACGACCCTGGGGCTGTC
>JBARXR010000396.1:0-1707 GCA_049647445.1 Jannaschia sp.
AGGCGGCACCGAACCGACGGGCGCCGCCTGATGGCGATCCTGGGGTTTTTGCGCCGTGACCCGACGCCGCCGCCGGTCGATGCACCGCTCGCGGCCTTTCTGAACGGCTTTTCCATCGAGGTGATGCCCCGCACCGCCGCGACGATCCCGGATTTCAACGCAATCCTGCCTGCGGGCACCCGGGTCTATATCGCCCACATCGACGGCACGCCGATCGCGGACATGGTCGCCACCGCCGCGCGCCTGCGCGCCGAGGGGATGGAGCCCATGCCGCATTTCCCCGCCCGCATCCTTCCGGACCGCGCCACGCTCGACGACTGGATCGCGCGATATCGGGGCGAGGCGGGGGTCGAGCAAGGACTGATCCTTGCCGGTGGTCTGAGCGCGCCGGCTGGCGACTTCGCGACATCCATGGACCTGCTCGGCTCCGGGGCGTTCGACGGGTTCAAACGCCTTCACGTCGCCGGACACCCCGAGGGCAACCGCGATATCGACCCGGACGGCAGCATCAAGAACGTCTCCGAAGCCCTTCTATGGAAACAGAAGTTTTCAGAGCGATCGGATGCGGAGATGGCCATCGCCACCCAATTCTGTTTCGAAGCCGGCCCGGTCATCGACTGGGCGGACGCAATCAGGGCGGCAGGTGTCGACCTTCCGGTCCACATCGGCGTGGCCGGACCGGCCAAATTGCAGACCCTGATCAAGTTCGCCATCGCCTGCGGCGTCGGCCCGTCCCTGCGCGTCCTGCACAGGCGCGCGGCGGATGTCACCAAACTGCTGCTGCCCTTCGAGCCGACACAGATCCTCTCGGACCTCGCCGCACACGGGGCCGCGAACCCGGATTTCAACATTGCGGCCGTCCACGTTTTCCCGCTTGGCGGCATCACGGCCTCGGCCACCTGGCTCGACGCCCACACAAAGGACCCTCAATGACCCGCACGGTATTGGAATCGAAGACAATAACCGGGGTAATCGGCTTTGAGGAGCCGTTCTGCGTCATCGGCGAGCGGATCAATCCGACAGGCCGCAAGAAGCTGGCCGCCGAACTGGAGATGGACGATTTCTCGACGGTCGAGATGGACGCGCTGGAACAGGTGGCGTGTGGTGCGATGGTGCTCGACGTCAATTCGGGGGCGGTCTTCACAAACAAGATGGCGCAGGATCCGCGTTATGCCGACAACAATTTCGTGGAGCCCGCCCTGATGAAGGCGTTGGTGGAGCGGGTGCAGGCGCTCGTGGATGTGCCGCTGTGCATCGACAGTTCCGTCCCCGGGGCACTGGAGAACGGGCTGGCGGCCGCCGAGGGCCGACCCCTCCTGAATTCGGTGACCGGAGAGGAGGACCGCCTCGAACTGGTTCTGCCACTGGTCAAGAAATACAACGTCCCCGTGGTCGCGATCAGCAACGACGACACCGGGATCAGCGAGGACCCCGAGGTGCGGTTCGCCGTTGCCAAGAAGATCGTCGAGCGCGCCGCCGATTTCGGCATTCCCGCCCACGACATCGTGGTCGACCCGCTGGTCATGCCGATCGGTGCGATGTCGACTGCCGGGCATCAGGTCTTCACCCTTGTCCGTCGCCTGCGGTCCGAGCTTGGGGTGAACACGACCTGCGGCGCCTCCAACATCAGCTTCGGCCTGCCCAACCGGCACGGCGTGAACGCCGCCTTCCTGCCGATGGCGATCGGCGCGGGCATGACGAGCGCGA
>JBARXR010000397.1:0-3676 GCA_049647445.1 Jannaschia sp.
TCCTCGATGATTTCCAGGATCTGGGCCTGAATGGTCACGTCCAGCGCCGTCGTCGGCTCATCCGCGATCAGGACCTTCGGGTCGCAGGCAAGGGCGATCGCGATCATCACCCGCTGCCGCATGCCCCCCGAGAACTGATGCGGAAAATCCGCCAGCCGGGCGCGGGCGCCGGGAATGCCGACAAGCTCCAGCAATTCCGCCGCGCGATCCGCCGCCTGTCGCCGGGTCATGCCCATGTGGCGCCGCAGCGGCTCCATGATCTGGTATCCGACCGTGAACACGGGATTGAGGGAGGTCATGGGATCCTGAAAGATGAACCCGATCTCGCCGCCACGGACTTCGCGCAAGCGCGCGGGCGAGACCTTCAGGAGGTCTTCCCCCTCCAGCAGCACCTCACCGTCGCGCACCTCCGCCGGGGGTGACGGCAACAGGCCGATCAGCGACATCATCGTCACCGACTTGCCGGACCCGGATTCGCCGACGACGCCCAAAAGTTCGCCCGGCTTCACTTCGAAGCTCACCGAATTAACGGCGTGAACCTCGCCGCCGCGGGTCCCGAATACCGTGCGGAGGCCTTTGACCTCCAGCACGTTGCGCACATCGCCGTCCGGCATTGGCGCTCCCTGACTGTTTTTCCCCGACAGGTCTGGCGCCTGTCATCTGCCCGTTACGCTAGCAGACGCGCGCTTTCCCGCAAGAGCCATGCCCGTTTTCCGTGCGTTGCCCACCGAATGCCTTTAAATACAGCAGCCGCCTTGACGGAGGCGCAAGGCCGCAGCACCAAAGGGACCGGAGGTGCCCATGGCCCAGACCCTTTCCGCCCGACAGATTCTCGAAATTCTGGTGCGGTTCCCCACCGTCAGCCGCGACTCGAATCTCGACCTGATCGACTGGGTCGAGGACTATCTCGCCGGTCACGGCGTGGCGTCCCGCCGTGTCTACGATCCAACGGGACAGAAAGCCGCGCTCTATGCCAATGTCGGGCCCGAGGTGGCGGGGGGTGTCGTGCTGTCGGGGCACACGGATGTGGTGCCCGTAGACGGCCAGAGCTGGTCCACCGATCCCTTCACCGTGACGGAGAAGAACGGCAAGCTTTTCGGGCGCGGCACCTGCGACATGAAAGGCTTCGACGCGCTGGCGCTCGCCATGGTGCCCTACGCGCTTGCCACCTCCCTGAAGCGGCCCTTGCAGATCGCGCTCAGCTACGACGAGGAGGTCGGCTGCATCGGCGCGCCGCCGATGATCGACGACATGGTGACCCACCTGCCCCGTGCCGCTGCCGCCATCATAGGCGAGCCGTCGATGCTGCGCCCCGTCACCGGCCACAACGCCTCGACCATTCATGACATCCACGTGCGCGGGTTCGAGGTCCATTCCTCCAAACTCCCCGAAGGTGTCAGCGCCATCCACGAGGCGGGCCGCATCCTCGGCTGGGTGAACGACCGCAACGCGATGATCATGGCCGAGACGCCGTCGGCCATCGCGGCCACCTTCGACCCACCCCATACCACCGTCCACGTCGGGATGATCCAGGGCGGCACCGCGCACAACATCACTGCGAGGGACTGCACCTTCAAACTGGGCTTTCGCGTCCCCGCGGGCGACGACATGGGGCGCCACGTGGACGCACTGAACGCCTATCTGGGCGACCTCGACGCGACGCTCCGGGCCAGACACCCGGACGCAGGCGTCACCTGGGCGTGCAACAACGGCGTGCCTGCCCTCGTACCGGAGGCCGACGGCGTGGCCGAATCCCTGATCCGCCGCCTGACGGGCGACAATGCCCCCCATGTCGTGACCTACGGAACCGAGGCGGGTCAGTTTCAGGAACGCGGCTATTCTGCCGTCGTCTGCGGCCCGGGCGACATCGCGCAGGCACACCAGCCCGATGAATGGATCGCGGTCGATCAGTTCAAAAAGGGCGAGGCGTTGCTGCGCCGCGTGGTCGATACCCTCTCCCACTGACACGACGGCGGTGCCGGATGAATTGACGATCCGGGGCGCCGGACGTCGCAGAGGCCCGCCATCACATCGGGATCCATGCATGCCGGTGTCGACGGGCGAAGGATCAGCCCGGAGCCGTCACGACGTCGAAAGTAACCCGTGCCAGAGCAAACCGCACCGCTTTCCGGGCAACGGAAACCGTGACTGCCGGCGATCCGGGTCCTGCCGGGTCGGGTCTTTACGACGATGCCCGTCGCGCGCCGGTGGCCCCCGCGATCACGACATCGCCACCATGCCCGCGGTGCGCCAGCCCGTGGTCCGCCGCGAGGCCCGCGCGTCCTGCCCCGACGGCCGCATCGATCCAGCCCCGCGCTTCCGGCAAGACCGCTTCCAGTTGCGGCAGGTCGTTGACGCACAGGAACCGCACCCCCGCCTGCGCCATGCCGGACAGGCTGATCCGCGCCGCCTCCGCCGCCTGACCGCTGCGGATGTGAAGATGGTCGGTGCGCGTCTCGATCACGGCCTCACCCGACGCGATGCAGGCATGGTTGTGCAGGCCCTGCGGCAGGAACTGCGCCAGGTCGCGGAAGCGGTGCCCGACGTTGGCGGCAAAGGCGTCCGGCATCCGCGCGAACAGGTCGGACATCACCGATCGCCGCATCGGATGCACGACGTGGGCGGCGGCGAACAGCCGCTTTGCCCCGAACCCCATCAGCGTCGCCGCGTTGATCTGCATGTAATGATTGAACCAAGCCGGATCGCTGCGCTTGGCAAAGTCCCCGGCCATCGCACCGTAGTCCACCCACCTGCCCCGCAGGACAGGCGAAAGCCCCCTGAACACGTCCCCCGGCAAGAGCGGCGCAGTCAGGAAGACGTCGTCGTTGAAATAAAGGAACCTCTCCGCCAGGCCCTCGATCCGCCAGAGCAGGCTTTCGATTGCGAGCGAATTGAACGTCGGCAGCACATCGGCGAACTCTCCGAAAATCTCGTCGTGAACCGCGAACCGCACCTTCGCGCGCACGTCGGGGCCAAGACTTGACAGGTCGGGCCTGTGCCCGTCCACGACGATCCAGATCCATCGCATCCACGGTGCATGGGTCTGGATGGAGCGCACGCAATACAGGATCTCGTCGTTCGATGCCCAGCGATGCGGGTTGATCGCATTCTCGTGCAGCGGTGTCCGCGCCAACGCGATGTGACGATCCCGCTGCCTGCGATGTCCTGCGACATTGCCATCGACCCATGTGATCACGGCATCGATCGGCCCGAAGGTGTCCAGAGTGTCGTTCGTCACGGTCGGATCGGCCTTGGAATGTGGATCGTAAGCCGCCGGGGCGCCTGGCCACTCAAGCGCGACGCACGCGCTGACAGCAGATGCGAACATAATCCCTGCGCGTCACAGGACAATCCCGAATGTCGGTTATGTGACATCGGGCCGCGCGTCGCAGGCGCGGCGATGCGCGGACCGGACGCGCGCAGGCGTCAACGCACGACGGGCAAGGTCGCGGCTTCGTACTCGAACGCGATCTCCCGCGTCGTGACCGGGTCAGCCATCACGGCCCGGAACCGCGCCGCCGGACGCACGCCCCCGATGGCCCCGAACGTGCCGCAGAGCATGGCCGAGCGCGGGCCCATACCGGCTCCCGCCCGCAGGTCGGACAGCGGACGGATCTGCGCAAGGCTTCCCTGCTGATACAGGACCCATTTGCCGCCTTCGTGGATCCACGCACGA
>JBARXR010000398.1:0-12803 GCA_049647445.1 Jannaschia sp.
TATCCGGACGACTCGAAAGGGGCACGGCGTCCTTCAGGCGCGCGCCCTTCGATATTCTGGAAAGGGATCAGTCTTCGGGAAGGTTCGCGGCAATCTCGGCCCACATCGCCGACAGGCTCGGGCGGGCGGGAATGTCCACGATCGGCACATCCGCATCCAGCAGCGCATCCAGCAGCAGCAATTGCCGTGCGGGATTGGCGCGGTTCTCGCGGATGAGCGCGACAACCGGCTGCCCGTGATCGTCCGTGATCAGCAGGTCGGCGACGAGGCTGCACAGGGGATCGAAATCCTCGCGTGCTTCGTCGGACACGAGGAATGCGCCCAAGGCGACGCCCGCATGAAGTGAGCAGGTCGGCGCCTCTGCCTCCAGGCGGTCGCTGATCCACTGGTGCAGCTTGACGTCCCGGGTCGACATCAGCGGCTTGGTCCGCACCGTTCCTTCGGGGATGTTCTGCGCCACGGCAGACGGGGCCTTGCCCTGACCCCGCTTGCGCGACTTTCCAAGCGACGCGAGCGTCTTGGCCCGTTGCACCGCATGTTTCGCCCCGGCCCATTCGTTGGCCCAGGAGCCGGAGCCGCGAAGGTCGTGCGAGGAAGACTTGGCCGAGGGCGCGGGCCCGTCCGGTGTCTTGCGGACACCGAACCCTGCACGGGCCAGGCGGGAGACTGTTTTGGTCAGGATACGGTCGAATTGCATTTTGCTCGTGCCTCTGCATCAGGGCTGTTTTCGCAAACCTGCGGGAACGGCACGGCGGAATTGCGGCAGGGCGGCGGAAAATGCGGGGTCTTTTGAGGCTCAGATACGCTTGCCGGAGGCCAGCCGTGCCAGCAGTTCGTCCCCTTCGGATATGACGGTCGCGCGGTGTCCGGCATCCATCCGGTCCCAGGTCCTGTACATCTGCGCCATCCGCGGATTGCCGGAGAAGCGGTCGCGGTGCCGGTCGAGAAAGTGCCAGTAGAGCAGGTTGAACGGGCACGCCCCCTCGCCCGATTTCTTGCTGACCGAATAGGCACAGGATTTGCAGTAGTCCGACATCTTGTTGATGTAGTTTCCGCCCGAGACATAGGGCTTCGACGCGACGACGCCTCCGTCCGCGAACTGACTCATCCCGATGACATTCGGGGCTTCGACCCATTCATAGGCGTCGGCATAGACCACCAGATACCATTCATGAACCTGCCGCGGGTCGAGGCCGGCAAGCACTGCGAAATTGCCCGTCACCATCAGGCGCTGGATGTGGTGGGCATAGGCCTCGGCCATCGTGGTCCTGACGCATTCGGCAACGCAGGCCATGTCCGTATTGCCCGACCAGTAGAATTCGGGCAGGTCGCGCCCGGCGTCGAGCGCATTTCGGGAGGTGTAGTCCGGGCCCTCTCGGAAATAGATCCCGCGGATGTATTCGCGCCAGCCGATGATCTGACGGATGAACCCCTCGGCGGCGTTGATCGGCACCAGGCCCTCTTTCCAAGCCTGTTCCGCCGCGTCGCACACTTCGCGCCAACCCAGAAGACCCGCGTTGATATACGGCGACAGCAGCGCATGGAACATGAACGGCTCACCGCGTACCATCGCATCCTGATAGTCGCCGAAGCGCGGCAGGGACGTCTTGACGAAATGCGTCAGGGCGCGCCTCGCCTGTTCCCTGTCGGTGGCGAACCAGAAGTCGTCGAGGCTGCCGTAGCGATTGCCGAACCGGTCGCGGACCAGCGCGATGACCTCCTCCACCGTTTCGTCCGGGGTGAAGCGCATCGGACCGGAAGAGACGTCGAGGCCCTTCTTCGGCGGTTTGCGGTTGTCGTGGTCATAGTTCCACTTTCCACCCGCCGGACCGTCGTCGTCCATCATGAGGCCCGTCTTGCGGCGCATGTCGCGATAGAACCACTCCATCCGAAGCTCCTTGCGACCTTCGGCCCATGCCTCGAATTCCGCATGGGTGCACAGGAACCGGTCGTCCGGAAACAGATGAATCGGGATCGGCGCGTCCTCCAGCGCGGCGATCAGGCGGAACTCGCCGGGTTCGGTGCCGATGGCCTCCTCGGCACCCGTCGCCTCGGCGGCGCGCAGCAGCTCGCCGGGGATGGAGTGCGTGTTCTCGGGGTCGTCGAGTGCGGTGTAGCGAACCGTCCAGCCCGCATCGCGAAGTCGTGCCGCGTGCTTGCGCATGGCGGCGAACAGGAAGGCGATCTTGCGGGGGTGGTGGGGGACATGATCCGTCTCGGCCTGCACCTCGGCCATCACGACGATGTCGGTGCCCTTGTCGGCCTCGCGCAAGGCGGACAGATCGTCGGAGAGTTGGTCGCCCAGGACGAGGATAAGCCGTTTCACCATTCGATCGGCTTGCCCGCGTAGTCAAAGAAACCGCCTGTCTGATCCGGGGTGAGGCCCGTCAGAACATCCACGAGGTTCGCCGCCGCCTCTGCCGCGCTTACCTTCTTTGCGGTATACCCTTCGGTGAAGGCGGTCTCGACCGTCCCGGGGTGCAGCGCGACGATCACGGCTCCTTTGCGTTTTCTGCCGATCTCGATGGCCGCGCCGTGGGTAATCTGGTTCGCGGCGGCCTTGGCGGCGCGATAGGAATACCACCCGCCCATCCGGTTGTCGCCGATGGAGCCCACCCGTGCGGTCAGGACGCCCACGCGGGCCGTATCCGAAAGCAGCGGCGCAAGATGCCGCAGGATCAGCGCGGGACCGATGGCATTGACCGCGAATGTTCGCGCCATCGCGTCGGCCTCGATGGCATCAAGCGATTTTTCGGGGGACCGGCCGTCCGGTGCGAGTATGCCAGTCGCCACGAACACGAGATCGACCGGTCCCGCGACCTTTGCCATGGCGTCGGCGACGGAGGCAGGGTCCGTCACGTCGAGGGCGTCGCGACTGCGACTGAGGCGCGTCACGCGGTGGCTGGCGTCCAGGTGGTCCGCGAGGGCCGCGCCGATGCCGCCCGACGCGCCGAGGATGAGGGCGTGTTGCATTTGGCGTCAGCTAGCGGCCATTGACCCCGGTTCAAGGCTGCCGTGTCGCCTGATGGGGTCTTGTGACGTTTCCGCCGTCTTCATAGTGTGACGCATGACCAGAGACTTGCAGAACGTCCTTGATACGTGGCCCGAAGCGGATGCTCCGACGGGGGCGATTTCCGTCGTCTCGCAGGTCATGGCGGCCGACACGATCGATGCGGCCTGGGATGTCTTCGTGCCCGCGATGCTGGACCGAAGTTTCGTGCGGATGATTTATGGCCAGTCGCGCTTTCATGCGACCCACAGTGGATGGGATCGCCGCAATTCGATCATTCTGCACCACGGCCCGCAGGCATTCTTCGACGCCTACATCGATGGTGAGCTCTTTATTCATAATCCTATCTTCCACTGGGTCCGGGACCGGACCGGCTTCGCCACATGGGAGGAAGCCCGACAGGCGTTTCAGGGTCCGATGACGCCTGAATTGGCGCAAATCCTGAAGCTTCAGGCGGAGTATGGCGGCGAGGCCGGGTTCACCGGCGGTCTGGGTCATCTGGTGCCGGGTCTGGCGGGCGGACTTGGCCTGAATTGTCGCCCGGGCATTACCGCTTCGGACGCGGACATCATCTGGTCCAGACATGGCGCGGAGATCGAGATGATCAGCCATGCCTTGCACTTGCGCGTCGCGTCCTTGCCACGGTCCGGTGCGACGCAGCAATTGTCGACCCGGCAGCGCGAGTGTCTGCAATGGGCTGCGCAGGGCAAGCGCGCGCGCGACATCGCATTGATCATGGAGGTGAGCGCCGCAACCGTCGAAAAGCATCTGCGCCTGGCCCGCGACGCGCTCGATTGCGATACGACGGTGCAGGCTGTGCACGAGGCGTTGTCGCGCAATCTCCTGATGCTTTGACCCGCCTTGTGCGGGCACGGCGCAGGAAAGCGTTCTGTAAAGCTGCGCGACCACAAAGCCGGATCGTGGGTATCGGCGCGACGTCCGGAACGGATGCCCCCGATGCCATGACCCTTGCCCTGTCCGGGCGGGATGTGCGGCAGGCGTCAGTTCGGAAACGTCCTGTCCCAGATCGTTGCCAGCCAGTCGGTCGAAAAGCTGTGTCCGCCCGGATGCAGGCAATAGCTGAGGGTTTCCCCTCCGGTCGTCCAGGCCGTGCAATCGAGGTCGGCGAGGGCGAACGGCGTGGTGTTCTCGAAACTGGCCGACCGCCGATACATCGCCAGCGCGTCGGTGACGTCGCCCTGCCGCGCGGGGCCTATGGCACGTCCGGCGATCGGAACCACCGTGTCCGATGTTCCGTGGATATGGTGCAGGGTCGCGCGACCGGCACAGGCTTCGGGTACGGGAGCCCAGAACGTGCCCGACAAGGCGACGTAAGCACCGAAGGCGTCGGGTCGGTCGCAGGCCATCGTCCAGGTCATCATGCCACCTGCGGAAAAGCCCGCCATCATCATGCGCGCGGGGTCGAGGCCGAAGCGTGCCACCGCATCTGCCTGGACACGGGCAATATAGGCCGGTTCGTCGCGTGCCGGCCGCAGCCCGTCCGAGGGCGCATGTGGCAGGGTCCAGTCTTCGTCCGCAGACTTGATGGCGATCAGCGCCAGCCCCCTCTCCCGTGCCATGGCTTCGAGCCGTGCGTTGCCCATCGTGCCCGCCGTGGTACCGCGGTAGCCATGCGCGAACACGATGGCCCCGGCTGGCGGACCGTCGGGCATCCGGATGCGATAGGTTCCGTCCTCGATCAGGCAATCGGAGGTCGGACCGCAGGCGAGCGCTGGCGCGGTGGCCAGGGCCGCGAGGGCAACGATCAGGGCGGGAAGGTGCATCATGGACTCCGCAATGGCCTCTTCCCGCTGTTTGACGTGGTCGGCGCGTCAAGACCAGTCACAGCCGCGAGAGGTACAGGCCGACTGGACCAAATGGCTTTTTTGCTTCCCTCCTGCCGCGAAATCCGTATTTTGAGTCCATGACGTACTGCTTGGCCCTGGACCTTCTTCTTAGCCGCTCCTGAGCGTGCCCTTCGGCGCGACCGCTCGGGAGGGACGCAGCGCCGGAAGAAACACCCAGAAACACAGGACTTACGCCATGACTTCCGACAGCCGCGTCATCATTTTCGACACCACCCTGCGCGATGGTGAGCAATCGCCCGGTGCGACCATGACCCACGAAGAGAAGCTGGAGATCGCCCAGATGCTCGACGAGATGGGCGTGGACGTGATCGAGGCCGGTTTCCCCGTCGCTTCCGATGGCGATTTCGAGGCGGTTGCCGAGATCGCGCGCCGCGCCGATCGCGCCACAATCTGCGGTCTGGCCCGGGCCAACCTGCGTGACATCGACCGCTGCTGGGAGGCGGTGAAACACGCCAAGTCGCCGCGTATTCACACCTTCATCGGCACCTCGCCGCTGCACCGGGCCATTCCGAACCTGACCATGGACGAAATGGCCGACCGCATCCACGAGACGGTCACCCACGCGCGCAACCTCTGCGACAACGTGCAGTGGTCGCCGATGGATGCGACCCGCACGGAATGGGATTACCTGGCCCGGACCGTCGAGATTGCGATCAATGCCGGGGCAACCACGATCAACATCCCCGACACGGTCGGCTATACCGCGCCCAACGAAAGCGCCGACCTGATCCGCCGCCTCATCGCGGAGGTGCCCGGCGCGGAGGACGTGATCTTCGCCACGCATTGTCACAACGATCTGGGCATGGCGACGGCGAATTCGCTGGCGGCGGTCGAGGGTGGCGCCCGCCAGATCGAATGCACGATCAACGGGCTGGGCGAGCGGGCGGGCAACACGGCGCTGGAGGAGGTCGTCATGGCGCTGAAGGTGCGGCATGACATCCTGCCATTCACGACGAACGTGGACACCCGCCGCCTGATGGCGATCTCGCGGCGCGTTGCCGCCGTCAGCGGTTTTGCGGTCCAGTACAACAAGGCGATCGTGGGCAAGAACGCGTTCGCGCACGAGTCGGGCATCCACCAGGACGGGATGCTGAAGAACGCCGAGACGTTCGAGATCATGCGCCCGGAGGACGTGGGCCTGTCGGAGACGTCGCTGGTGATGGGCAAGCATTCCGGACGGGCGGCGCTGCGCTCCAAGCTGTCGGAACTGGGATACGACGTCGAGGCGAACCAGTTGGCCGATGTCTTTGTGCGCTTCAAGGCGCTGGCGGATCGCAAGAAGGAGATCTACGACGACGACCTCATCGCCCTGATGCAGGATGAGGAGCGGCAGGCCGAGGATCGCATCAAGGTCCAGAAGCTGCGTGTGGTCTGCGGCACCGAAGGCCCTCAGGAGGCGCAGCTCACGCTGCTGATCGACGGTGAGCCGCAATCGTCCGAGGCGACGGGCGACGGCCCGGTCGACGCCGCCTTCAACGCGGTCAAGGTGCTGGTTCCACACAACGCGCGGCTGCAACTCTATCAGGTTTCCGCGGTGACCGAGGGCACCGACGCGCAGGCTACGGTGACCGTGCGGATGGAAGAGGACGGGCGCATCGTCTCGGGCCAGTCGGCCGATACCGATACCGTGGTGTCGAGCGTGCGAGCCTATGTCAACGCGCTCAACCGCCTGCTCGTGCGGCGCGAGAAATCGGGCAAGGACGCGCGGGAGATCAGCTACAAGGACGCGGGCTGAGGGAATCCGTGGGGTGTATGCAAAGCATGCACCCTATACGCCGCGTTAACGAATGTGCGCGTATCGTCGGGCATGTCCAATCATGCACGCCCGGCCATTGCAGATGCCACGATCTTCTTCACCGTTTCGCTGGCGGATCGCGGATCGCGCCTGCTGATCGACAACATCGGCCTGTTGCGCGCCGCATATGGCGAAACCAGCCGGGAGCGACCTTTTCGCACGGACGCCGTTGTCGTCCTGCCGGATCATCTGCACGCGGTCTGGACACTGCCCGAAGGTGACAGCGACTACGCGACGCGATGGCGGCTGATAATGGCGCGGTTCTCGCAGCGGCTTCAGGGCGGTCATTGTGGCGTCCGTCGTGACCGTCCGCGCGAGCGTGCGATCTGGCAGGGGCACTTCCGGGAGCGTCAGATTCGCGACATCGGCGGTCTGGACGACCATGTGTCGTACTGCTGGAACAATCCCGTCAGACACGGCCTGACGGATGACCCGTTCGCCTGGTCGCATTCGTCGATTCATCGGGACATGGCGGCCTCCTTGCGGCAAGGACTGCGCTGGCGGAACCGGGCGGGCGATATCCCGGCGAACCTTCGCCCACCGATACAAAGCCCGGACTGGACCCGCCCCCCCGAAACCCGCTAAAGCCCCACGAACCCCCCGCGCCCGATGGCACGGGGGCGGGTACGGTTTGGGGAACATGAGATGTCTATCTTCGGAAGCCTGTTCAGCAGCGACATGGCCATCGATCTCGGAACGGCGAACACGCTGGTCTACATCAAGGGCAGGGGCATCGTCCTGAATGAACCGTCGGTCGTCGCCTACCACATGAAGAACGGTCGCAAGGAAGTTCTGGCCGTGGGCGAGGATGCAAAGCTGATGCTGGGCCGAACGCCCGGCTCCATCGAGGCGATCCGTCCCATGCGTGAGGGGGTCATCGCGGATTTCGATGTCGCCGAAGAGATGATCAAGCACTTCATCCGCAAGGTTCACAAACGCTCCACGTTTTCAAAGCCCAAGATCATCGTCTGCGTGCCACATGGCGCAACGCCGGTCGAAAAACGTGCTATCCGTCAATCGGTTCTCGGGGCTGGCGCGCGTAAGGCTGGCCTGATCGCGGAGCCGATCGCGGCTGCTATCGGTGCCGGCATGCCGATCACCGATCCGACGGGCAGCATGGTCGTGGACATCGGCGGCGGCACCACTGAGGTCGCCGTGCTGTCGCTGGCGGACATCGTTTATGCCAGGTCGGTGCGTGTGGGCGGGGACCGGATGGACGAGGCGCTGATAAGTTATCTGCGTCGTCACCAGAATATTCTTGTCGGCGAAGCCACGGCGGAGCGCATAAAGAAGGAAATCGGGACCGCCCGGATGCCGGAGGACGGACGCGGAGAGGTCATGCGAATCCGCGGTCGCGATCTGCTGAACGGCGTGCCCAAGGAAATCGAGATCAGTCAGGCACAGGTCGCCGAGGCACTGGCCGAACCGGTCCAGCAGATTTGCGAGGCCGTGATGACAGCGCTCGAATCGACACCGCCCGATCTGGCCGCCGACATCGTCGACCGTGGCGTCATGTTGACCGGCGGCGGCGCGCTGCTGGGAGATCTGGATCTGGCCCTTCGCGAGCAGACGGGCCTGAACATCTCCGTGGCTGACGAATGTCTGAACTGCGTGGCGCTCGGCACCGGCAAGGCATTGGAATATGAACGTCAACTCAGCCACGTGATCGACTACGACAGCTAGGGTCCGGTCCGGACAAAGGTTCGCAGCGGCCGACCAGGTGAGGGTACATGGCGCGTAACCAAACCTCAGAAGACATCTATCACAGGCCGCTTCGGCGTCTGATGATCGCGCTTGTCTGCATCATGCTGGTGGCTCTGACCCTGCTGTGGCGGATCGACAATCCGCGGGCCGAACGCATTCGGGCCGGCCTTGTGGATCGGGTCGTTCCGTCCTTCGAATGGGCGCTGGCCCCGGTCACCTGGGCCGGACGTCTGATCGAGGATTTCGAGGGATACGCTCGCGTCTATGAGCAGAACCAGGAGTTGCGGCGTGAGTTGCAGCAGATGAAGAGCTGGCGCGAGGCGGCGCTGCAACTGGAGCAGGAGAACGCGCGTCTGCTGGACCTCAACAAGGTGCGGCTGTCGCCGGATCTCACGTATGTGACGGGGGTGGTGTTGACCGACTCCGGCTCGCCGTTCCGCCGCTCGGTCCTGCTCAACATCGGGGCGCAGGACGGGATTCAGGATGGCTGGGCCGCAATGGATGGCCTCGGTCTTGTCGGGCGGATCGCAGGCGTCGGAGAGCGAACGGCCCGCGTGATCCTTCTGACCGACGGGAACAGTCGCATTCCCGTGACGATCCAGCCGTCGGGCAAGCGGGCGATTCTTGCCGGTGACACAACGGCCGCGCCCGCGCTCGAATTCGTGGAGAACCCGGACGACGTGCGTGCGGGCGACCGGATCGTCACGTCGGGGGATGGCGGGCTGTTTCCTCCGGACCTGCTGGTGGGGCAGGTCGTCCGTGCGCCTGACGGTCTGCTCCGGGTGCGGCTGGCGGCGGACACGGCGCGGCTTGAGTATCTGCGCGTGCTGCGGACGCGTGAGCAGCCCGCGATCAACACCACCGGATCCCTGTTGACGCCGGTTGCCGGGCCGGAGCAGGGGCCGCCAGCACCGCCCGAAGGAGGCTGAGCGATGGGCCTCCGCGCGGTCTGGACGTTCCGGTTGCTGTATGCGGTGCTGGTTCTGACCTATCTCTTCTTTGCCCTGCTGCCGTTCGACGAAGGCATCGTCCCCGCGCCTGATCTTGTGCTGTGCATGACCTTCGCATGGGTGATGCGTCGCCCCGACTATATCCCTGTCTGGCTGCTGGTGCCGCTTCTGCTCCTGGCGGATGCCTTGCTGATGCGACCCCTCGGCCTGTGGACCCTGGTCGTCTTTCTGATGTCCGAATACCTGCGGCGTCGCGTCGATCATACGGAGGCCGAGACATTCGGCTCCGAGGTGGTTCTGGTGGCGAGCTGCATCGTGGTGGTCTTCGTGGGAAATCACATCGCCTTGGTGCTGCTTGCCGCCGAAACTGCGCCTCTTCTGGGTCAGGTCTTGCATGTCTTCGTGACGATTGTTTTCTACCCGATTACCGCGATACTCTCTCAATTGATCGGCGTGCGCCGCCTTGCCCCCGGTGAGCTGGACACGCTTGGCACACGCGCCTGAGGACCCAGATGAAGCGCAACCCGCAGGAAATGACCCTTTCGAACCGGAGCATCACCCGGCGCTCCCTGATTCTGGGCGGCGGCATGGCCACGTTCGGCGGACTGCTGGTGGCCCGCATGAATCATCTTCAGGTGGACCAGGCCGATGAGTTCCTTCTGCTGGCCGAGGAAAACCGGATAAAGGTCCGGCTGCTGGCCCCGGCGCGCGGCGTCATCTTCGATCGCAACGGCCTGATGCTGGCCGGAAACGAGCAGATCTACCGTGTCTCGATGATCCGCGAAGACGCCGACGACGTGGAGCAGGTCATCACCAATCTTCGCGGTCTGGTGCGGCTGGATGAGGACACGCTGCAACGCGCCCTGCGCGAAATGGATCGCCGTCCGCATCAGGCTGTCACACTGGCGGACCGGCTGACGTGGGAGGAGCTGTCGACCATCGCCGTGAACGTGCCCGCGCTGCCGGGGATCACGCCCGAGGTGGGGCTTAGCCGGGTCTATCCGATGGGCGCGGATTACGCCCATGTGATCGGCTATGTCGGCCGCGTGTCCGAAAAGGACCTCGAGGACGAGAGCGATCGCGACCCCCTGCTCGAAACGCCGCAGTTCCAGATCGGCAAGCTTGGCGCGGAACGGCAGTTGGAACAGGTGCTGCGCGGGCGCGCCGGGTCGCGTCGGGTCGAACAGAACGCCGTGGGCCGGATCATGCGCGAATTGGGTCGAACGCCCGGGCAGTCGGGCGCGAACGTGCAGTTGACCATCGATGCGGGGTTGCAGAATTTCACGCAGGCGCGACTGGGACAGGAGAGCGCCTCCGCGGTCGTGATCGACGTGCGCAACGGGGATATCGTCGCTGCCGTCTCCTCCCCGAGCTATGATCCCAACAAGTTCGTCCAGGGCATCAGCGTTCCCGATTTTGCGGCCTTGCGGGAAAACGATCATCGGCCGCTCCACAACAAGATCGTCCAGGGCCTCTATCCGCCGGGCTCCACGTTCAAGATGGTGACCCTGCTGGCAGCGCTGGAGGCCGGTGTCGTTCGACCTGGTGAGACGATCAGTTGCCGCGGATCCGTCGAGGTGTCGAACCGAAGGTTCCACTGCTGGAAGCGCGGCGGTCACGGTGCGGTCGACGTGGTCAAGTCGCTGCGGGAAAGCTGCGACGTCTATTATTACGAGCTGGCCCAAAGGGCAGGGATCGACAATATCTCGAAGATGGCCCGCAAGCTGGGCTTCGGGACCGCCTTCGATATCGAGATGACGAGCGTGTCCGAGGGCCTTGTGCCCGACCGGGACTGGAAGCGGGAGCGTCGGGGGGAGGAGTGGGTCGTCGGCGACAGCCTCAATGCCTCCATAGGGCAGGGGTTCGTGCTGACCTCGCCGATGCAACTGGCCGTCATGACGGCGCGGCTGGCCTCCGGGCTCGACGTGCATCCACGCCTCGTGCGGTCGGTCGACGGCGTGCCCCGCCCGTCCGGCGTGAAGGAGCCGCTCGGCCTGCCCCGCAGCTGGCTCGACCTTGTGCGGGAGGCCATGTTCGAGGTGAACAACGGTCGGTCTGGCACCGCGCGAGGCGCGCGGATCGAAACCGCCGAGATGCGCTGGGCCGGAAAGACCGGGACAAGCCAGGTGCGCAACATCACCGCCGCGGAACGGGCGCGCGGGGTGTTTCGCAACGAGGACCTGCCTTGGGACCGCCGGGACCACGCCCTTTATGTGGGCTTCGCCCCCTACGCGGATCCGAAATACGCGGTTTCGGTCGTGGTGGAACATGGCGGCGGCGGCTCCGCCGTGGCGGCCCCGATCGCACGCGATGTCATGCTGTACGCACTTTATGGCGGGATACCGCCGCTCGAAGCCTATCCAGCCGATCAGCGCAGCGCACAGGAAGCACTTCTCTCCGGTTTGCCCCTCAACAGCTTGCCGGGCCGCGCCGTCGGCACGTCCGAGGCATGAGCTATCTTGAATACAATGTCGCCCGTGTGCCGCAGGGGATGCAGAAGATCCTCGCGCTCAACTGGGCCCTGATCCTGCTTGTATCGGCGGTCGCCGGCATCGGGTTCATCGTCCTCTATTCCGTCGCGGGGGGAAGTTGGCGGTGGGCCGAGCCACAGATCGAACGGTTCGTCATGGGCCTCGTGGTCATGTTCATCGCCGCGATGATCCCGATCTGGTTCTGGCGGAACATCTCGGCGGTCGTCTATGGCCTCACACTCGCGCTCCTGCTGGCGGTCGAACTGGTCGGCAGCAGCGGCGGCGGCGCACAGCGCTGGATCGATGTCGGTTTCATGCGCCTGCAACCCTCGGAACTGATGAAAGTCGCCTTGGTGATGGTGCTCGCCGCTTATTACGACTGGTTGCCGCCGTCGCGGGCCAGTCGCCCGCAATGGGTGCTTCTGCCGGTCATCCTTATCCTCGTGCCGGTTTTCCTCGTCCTCAAGCAGCCGGACCTTGGCACGGCGATCCTTCTGCTTGCGGGAGGCGGGGCGGTCATGTTCCTTGCGGGCGTCCATTGGGCCTATTTCGCAACGGTCATCGCCGGGGCAGTCGGCCTTGTGACGGCGGTCATCAAGTCCCGAGGGACCGACTGGCAATTGATCAAGGACTACCAGTATCGCAGGATCGACACCTTCCTGAATCCGGAAAGCGATCCACTGGGTGCGGGATATCATATCACGCAATCGAAGATCGCTCTGGGTTCCGGCGGATGGACCGGCAAGGGCTTCATGCAGGGGACGCAGGCGCGGCTCAACTTCCTGCCCGAGAAGCATACCGACTTCATCTTCACCACGCTGGCGGAGGAGTTCGGCTTCATAGGCGGATTGTCCCTGCTGGTCCTCTACCTTTTGATCATAGGATTTTGTGTCGTGTCGGCCCTGCGCAACAAGGATCGATATGCCTCGCTGGTTACGCTGGGGATCGCGGTGGCCTTCTTCCTGTTCTTTTCGGTCAACATGTCCATGGTCATGGGTCTTGCCC
>JBARXR010000399.1:0-6139 GCA_049647445.1 Jannaschia sp.
ACCTACAATCCGCTGTTGGCCAAGGACAGCGAAGACCGGGTCAAGATGGACATGGAGCGTGTGCAATACTGGTTGGGCCAGGGCGCGCAGCCGACCGACCGCGTCGCCCGATTTCTCGAGGCCGCCGAGGTGCTGCCCAAGAAGGAGCGCGCGAACCTCAAGAAGGGTGAACCGGGCAAGCAGGCCCTCGAGCGCGTCAAGGAAAAGGCCGAGAAGGCCGCAGCCGCCGTTGCCGCAGCCGCCGAAGCCGCCGCAGCCCCCGTCGTGGAGGCCGTGACCGGCGACGACGAGGCCGCAGCCGAAGAAGCGAAGTCCGAATAAACCGCTGATCCGGGGCGGCAAATGACCGCCCCGGACCGTCCCCATGGCGCATTTCCTCGTGGCCTCCACGGCTCTCGCCGCGCTTGTGTCGGTGATCGCCATCGTCCTGCTGATCCAGCGGGAACGTCCCGACCTGCGCCTGGTTGGGGCAATCCTGCTTGTGCTTGTCGCGGTGCTTGCCGGTGTCGCGCTGATCCGGACTTGACCCTGTGGCTTCCGCAGCCCAATTTTCCGTCCTGTCGCGACACGCGACCTCATCCGCGAGATCCTGCATGAAAGATCACGTCTGCCTCGGTGCCGTGATGGGCAGCTACGGCGTTCGCGGCGAAGCCCGCGTGAAAAGCTTCTGTGCCGACCCGGCCTCGATCGGTGACTACGGTCCGCTGACCGACGACGCCGGTACAAGCTACAAGGTCACGGTGATCCGCCCGGTGAAGGGGGGCTATGCCGTCCGCCTGTCCGGTGTCCCCCACAAGGAAGCGGCGGACGCCCTCAAGGGCCAGCGTCTGTGGGTTCCGCGACGGGCCCTGCCCGCGCTGCCGGACGATGAATTCTACCACTCCGACCTGATCGGGCTGGAGGCCGTCGACACAGGCGGCGCGGTGCTTGGCCGCGTCCACGCAGTCCACGATCACGGCGCGGGCGACCTTCTGGAGGTGCGTCCGCACGGCGGGCCGGCCCTTCTGGTTCCGTTCACGACCGCCATCGTGCCCACCGTGGACCTTGCCGCACGCCGCCTCGTGATCGACCCGCCGGACGGGCTGTTGCCCGGCGACGCCGAGGACGACGCAGCGGAAGCAGAGGGAACCAACGGCGACGACTGACCGTTGATGCGTAATATTAACGCACCCCGGAGTTTCCAAATGTTGGAATGGATCATCATCCTCATCGTCGTCGCGGCAATCGCGGCCTTCCTCGGCCTCGGCCGTCTGTCGGGCGTGGCGCTCTCGGGGGCGAAGATCCTCGTGGTCCTTGCGCTCGCGCTTGCCCTCCTGTCGCTGCTGGGCGTTTTCGCCGCCAGCGCCTGACCCTTCCCTGTGATCTGCCCCCGCGCTATGCGGGGGCATGACCGACCCCTCCCGATCCCATGGCACGAAGTCGATCCGCACCTCGCTGGCACCGCGCGACCTCATGGAAGAGGCGGCACGGAAGGATGCGTGGCGGGCCAGCATCGTCACGCTTTTCCCCGAAAGCTTTCCCGGCGTTCTGGGTCACAGCCTGACCGGAACCGCCCTCAAGGCGGGCATCTGGTCTCTCGAAACCACCGACCTGCGCCGCTATGGCCTGACGAAACACCGGACCGTCGACGCACCGCCCGCCGGTGGCGGCGCGGGTCTGGTGCTGCGGGCCGATGTCGTGGGCCCTGCGCTCGAGGCGGCCCGAGTGCCCGGCCCGCTCGTCTATCTCAGCCCGCGCGGCAAGCCCTTCACCCAAGACACCGCCCGCGGCTGGGCCGCCGGTCCCGGCATCACGCTGCTGTGCGGTCGATTCGAAGGCGTCGACCAGCGTGTGCTCGACCACTACAGAATGCAGGAGGTCAGCCTTGGCGATTTCGTCCTGACTGGCGGCGAAATCGCGGCGCAGGCCATGCTCGATGCCACGATACGCCTGTTGCCCGGGGTTCTCGGCAATGCCACCAGTACCGAGGAAGAAAGCTTTTCCGACGGCCGTCTCGAACATCCGCACTATACAAAGCCCGCCGAATGGCAGGGTCTCGGGATACCGCCCGTCCTGACCTCCGGCAACCACGGCAAGGTGGCCGCCTGGCGCCGCGCCGAAGCCGAGGCGCTGACGCGGGCGCGTCGCCCCGACCTGCTGGATGACCGGGACTGAGGCCACGATGCCACCGCCCCTTGCGCCAAACCCCGACTCGGCGTAGGACGCGCGCCAGACGTATCGACCCGGGCCACCGGGCCGCTCTGCGTCGAAACAAACAACAGCCGTTCGGGACCAACCGGACAGGACATCATCCGCGGGCAAACCGCGTCGTAACATAGGAGGGTCCGATGGACCTGCTCGCACAGATCGAGGCGGAACAAGTCGCCGCTCTCGGCAAGGATATTCCGGACTTCAAGGCTGGCGATACGCTTCGCGTCGGCTTCAAGGTGACCGAAGGCACGCGGACCCGCGTGCAGAACTACGAAGGCGTCTGCATCAGCCGCAAGAACGGCAAAGGCATCGCAGGGTCGTTCACCGTTCGCAAGATTTCGTTCGGCGAAGGCGTGGAGCGTATGTTCCCGCTGCATTCGACGAACATCGACAGCATCGAGGTCGTGCGCCGTGGTCGCGTGCGCCGCTCCAAGCTCTATTACCTGCGCGATCGTCGCGGCAAGTCGGCCCGGATCGTCGAGCAGACGAACTACACCGCGCCCAAAGACTGAGGAGAGACGAGATGAAAGCGGATCTGCATCCCGAATACCACCTCATCGACGTCAAGATGGTCGATGGCACCGTGGTCCAGATGAAATCGACCTGGGGCAAGGAGGGCGACCAGCTGTCGCTCGACATCGACCCCTCCGTGCACCCGGCCTGGACCGGCGGCACGTCGCGCCTGATGGACACCGGCGGGCGCGTGTCGAAGTTCAAGAACAAGTACGCCGGTCTCGGCTTCTGAGGCCCAAGGCAAGACGCCTTTCCAACGCCGTCCCTGCGGGGGCGGCGTTTTTCGTTTCAGAAATGCCGCGGTCGCAGGGTGAGCGACGGAAAATGTCGGGGACATGCGCGCCAGCGCTTAACCTTTCGAATCGGTATTTCTATAGTTCCCCCAAATTCAGGGGTAACGAGCGGCCATGGCGCATATCATCGTCTTCGGGAACGAGAAGGGGGGGTCTGGCAAGTCCACGACCTGCATGCACACGGCCACGGCCCTGACGCGGTCGGGGGCGCGTGTCGGCGCGCTGGATCTCGACCTGCGACAGCGAACGTTCACCCGCTACCTCGAGAACCGCGCCTCTTACGGGGCAAAGCATGGCGTGGCCCTTCCGACGCCGGTCGTCGCCGGACTGCCCAAGGTCGACCGCGAGGACCTGGCGCCGACCGAGAACCCCTTCGACAAATCTCTCAGCCTGGCGGTCGCGGAGCTTGAGAAAAGCTGCGACTTCATCGTCATCGATTGCCCCGGTTCGCACACGCGGCTCAGCCAGGTGGCGCATTCGCTGGCCGACACGCTTGTCACCCCGCTCAACGACAGCTTCGTTGATTTCGACCTTCTGGCCAGGATCGATCCCGATTCCGGCCGCATCCTCGGCCCGTCGGTCTATTCGGAAATGGTCTGGCACGCGCGCCAGTTGCGCACCAAGGCCGGGCTCAAGCCGATCGACTGGATCGTCCTGCGGAACCGCCTTGGCGCGCAGGAGATGCACAACAAGCGAAAGATGGGGCAAGCCCTCGAAGACCTGTCCAAACGCATCGGCTTTCGGGTGGCCCCGGGATTTACCGAACGCGTCATCTTCCGCGAATTGTTCCCGCGCGGCATGACCCTGCTTGACCTTAAGGACATCGGCGTGGCGAACCTGAACCTGTCGAACGTCGCCGCCCGCCAGGAACTTCGTGACCTGATCCGGTCCCTCAACCTGCCGAGCTTCGAGCCCGCGTTCTAGGCCACGCGGCCTGTCCTGCGGCGGGCACCGGGTTCAGTCGTACCGAAGCGCGCGCGCCTTGCCGCGAAAGATCCAGTATGCCAGCGCCGTGTAGGCCAGGATCGTCGGCACGACGAAGGCGGCTCCGATCAGGATGATGAACAGACTTTCGGGCGCGCTCGCCGCTTCGAAGATCGTCAGCCGGTCCGGCACGACATAGGGGAAAAAGCTGTAGGCCAGACCGCAGAAGGCCAGGGTGAAAAGGCCCAGTGCCGACGTGAACGGAACCCAGGCCCAACGATCCCCTTCCGCCGGAAGATGCGCGAACGACCGCCAGAGCAGCGCCAGAAGGGCAAGCGACAGCACGGGCAATGGCGACAGGTAGAAGACCTCCGGGAAGGCGAACCACTTGTCCCAGATGCGCGGCGAGACCAGAGGCGACGCCAGCGAAATGGCCCCGATCCCGATCACAAGTCCGCCGATGCAGCCCTTGGCCCAGGCGACCGCCCGCCGTTGAAGCACCCCGTCACTCTTGAGGATCAGCCAGGACGCCCCGATGAACGCATACCCAACCGTCAACGCCAGCGCGCAGAGAACAGCGAACATGAGGGTCAGCGGCGTGAATTGCAGCCCCATGATGTAGAGGCCCAGCATGAACCCCTGCGCCAGCGTCGCCATCAGGGATCCGACAAAGAACAGACGGTTCCAGAGCGCCTTGTATTTTGAGCGGGCCTTGACCCGGAATTCGAAGGACACGCCGCGCAGGATCAGCCCGATCAGAAGGACGAAAACCGGAAGATAGAGCGTCGACAGGATCATCCCGTGGGCTGCCGGAAAGGCGACGAGCAGCAGACCGACCGCAAGGACCAACCAGGTTTCATTCGCATCCCAGAACGGCCCGATCGAGGCGACCATCATGTCCTTTTCGTCATCCTCGGCCAGAACCGTCAGGATCCCGACACCCAGGTCATAGCCATCGAGGATGACATACAGAAGGATCGACACACCCATCAGACCGGCGAAGACGAACGGCAGCCAGACGTCGGGTTGATATCCAAAAAGCTCCATACCGTTCACTCCGCAGGGATTGCGCCGCGATCTTCGCGCGTGATCGCATCGACGACAGCTTCACCGGACGAGGGCGTGAGGTCCGTCAGTTCCTCCCCGAATGCGGCCTTCGTCGCCAGATAGAAAAGAACACCGACATAGGCGAACAGCAGCGCGGCATAGATCGCGAGGTAGCCAAGCAAGGTCGACAGAACCATCGCTGCCGGAACGTCCGCCACGGCCTCCGACGTGGACATCACGCCGGTCACAAGCCATGGCTGCCGACCGATCTCGGTCGTGTACCAGCCCGCGAGGGTCGCGACCCACCCCGATGCCGCCATCGGCACGAGACCCCAGAGCAGCGGTCTTGGCAGACGGCGTATCGCGAACCGCCGACCGTCGTCCGCGCGTCGCCACAGGAAGGCGAGCGACCCCCAGCTGATCAGCAGCATGGCCAGACCCGTGCCGACCATGACGCGGAACGACCAGAAGACCGGGCTGACGGGGGGATGCAGGACCGTTCCGTCCTCGGCCACGAAGTCGTTCAGTCCGGGCACGATCCCGTCGGGAGAATGTTTTAGGATGATCGACGCCATGTTCGGCACGCCGACTTCCAGACGGTTCTCACGCGTCTCCTCGTCAGGCAGGGCGAACAGGATCAGGGGCGTGTTCGGACCCGTCTCCCAGTTGCCTTCCATCGCGGCGACCTTGGCGGGCTGATGCTCCAGCGTATTCAGACCATGGACGTCGCCCATGAAGATCTGGATCGGGATCAGAAGGGCCGCGAAGGTCAGGCCGACGCGAATCTGGCTGCGCACGGTCTCCTTCCGGTCGCCGCGGATATAGCGGTAGGCGGCGATACCGGCGATCAGGAAGCTGACCGTCAGACCCGAGGCAAGCAGCATGTGAACGAGACGATAGGGCATCGAGGGATTGAAGATGATCGCCCACCAGTCCGTCGCATGAGCCACGCCGTCGATCATCTCGAACCCCTGTGGCGTGTGCATCCACGAGTTCAGCACGATGATCCAGAAGGTAGACATCGTGGTCCCGAAGGCGACGAGGAATGTCGCGGTCGTGTGCAGCCAGCCGGGCACGCGGCTAAAGCCGAACAGCATGATGCCGATAAACACGGCTTCGAGGAAGAAGGCGGTCATGACCTCATAGGCCAGAAGCGGGCCTGCGATGTTGCC
>JBARXR010000400.1:0-20268 GCA_049647445.1 Jannaschia sp.
ATGACGCCCGACTCGATCATCTCGTGGTAGAGGTCGTTGCCCTCACGCGTCCGCTCACCCACGCCAGCGAACACCGACAGGCCCGAGTGCACCTTGGCGATGTTGTTGATCAGTTCCATGATCAGAACCGTCGTGCCCACGCCCGCACCGCCGAAGAGGCCGATCTTGCCGCCCTTGGTATAGGGGGCCATCAGGTCGATGACCTTGATGCCGGTCACGAGAATCTGGGTTTCGGTCGACTGCTGGGCGAACGTCGGCGCTTCTGGGTCGTATCCCCTCCGCCGTGGGCTACCAGCCCACGCTGGCCACCGACATGGGCGCCATGCAGGAACGGATCGCCTCGACCAAGGCGGGCTCAATCACTTCCGTTCAGGCCGTGTATGTGCCTGCCGACGACCTGACCGACCCGGCCCCTGCTACGTCGTTCGCCCACCTCGACGCGACGACCGTTCTGGACCGGGCAATCTCGGAAAAGGGCATCTACCCGGCTGTGGACCCGCTCGGTTCCACCTCGCGCCTTATGGACCCCGCCATTGTGGGCGAGGAGCATTACAACGTCGCCCGTGAAGTGCAGGGCGTGCTGCAGCGCTACAAGTCGCTGCAGGACATCATCGCGATCCTCGGCATGGACGAGCTGTCCGAAGACGACAAACTGGCCGTGGCCCGCGCCCGCAAGATCGAGCGTTTCCTGTCGCAGCCGTTTGACGTGGCCAAGGTCTTCACCGGTGCCGACGGCAAGCAGGTTCCGCTGGAAGAGACCATCGCGTCCTTCAAGGCGGTGGTTGCGGGCGAGTACGATCACCTGCCCGAGGGTGCCGTCTACATGGTCGGCGGCATCGACGAGGTCAAAGCCAAGGCCGAGCGCATGGCGGCCGAGGCAGCCTGATGCGGTTCGAACTCGTCTCCCCCGAGCGTCGGCTGGCTTCCACGGACGAGGCCCGTGCCGTCCGCATCCCCGGCGCGGACGGGGACCTGACCGCGATGGCCGACCACGCGCCGACCATCACCTCCCTGCGCCCCGGCATCCTGACGGTCGAGACCGCCTCGGGTGAGGACAGCTATGTCGTCACCGGCGGCTTCGCGGAAATCGGTGCGGGTGTCACCGTCCTGGCCGAGCGCGCGCTGCCCGTGGGGGACGTGACGCAGGCGACGTTCGACGGTTGGGTGGCCGAGGCCGAGCAAGCCCGTTCCGACGCCCCGTCGGATGCCGTGGATGCCGCGACGAAACTGCTGGCCGACATGGTAGCGGTCGGGGGTCATATCGGTCTGAACGCGAAGCAGCCGAACCTCTGACGCGGCGGAGCTTGCGCCAGGATCTTTCGCGGGCCCCGGGAGAAATTCCCGGGGCCTGTGCATTTCGGGCCTGTTTTCGACAGATTTTCCGGTAAGCATGACTGAAGCGCGAGCAGAGGCTGGCCGAAGGTAACCCGTTCCATGCGTAAGTTGCGCAATCATCTCATCGGGATCCAGCAGGGGTCCAAGGTCATGTTCTCGGATTTCGAGGATGGCGGCCAGATGTGGACGGGGAAGGGCCCGCGCGAGGCGCGGGCGCGCATCCAGTTCGACGAGGCATTCAAGACGATCCCCGTCATCATGACCGGCCTTGCGATGTTCGACATGGACGAAGCCAGCAACCAGCGCGCCGACCTCAGCCACGGCGCGGTCGATCTTGAGGGGTTCGACCTGATCTTCCGCACCTGGGGCGACAGCCGCGTCGCCCGTGTCCGGGCCGACTGGACCGCCATCGGCGAGGTCAGGGCCGATGATGAATGGGATTTGTATTGATACGCCTTCACCTTTGACATTGCCGGTCCGCGCCGGTCTTTGAAGGGCGAAGGAGCGGCCATGAAGGTTTTCATCAATGGTTTCGGTCGGATCGGACGGTCCATCCTGCGCGCCCATCTGCGCGGCGCGGGCGCGTTCGAGGTGGTGGGCATCAACGACATAGCCCCGCTCGAAACCTGCGCCTATCTTTTCAAGTACGACAGCGTCTTCGGTCCCTGGCCCGGCGCGGTCACGGCGGAGGATCAGGCGCTGGTCGTCGACGGCCGGCGCATTCCGTTCCATCGGACGCCCGATCTGCGGACGCTGTCGCTGGGGGGCATCGACCTCGTGATGGAATGCACGGGCCGCACCGAAAACCGGCCGGAGGTCGAACGCGGCCTCTTGGCGGGGGCGGGCCGCGTCCTGATGTCCGGCCCCTCGGGCATCGCGGATGCGACGATCGTTCTGGGTGCCAACGACACGACCCTCGACCCGTCGCACCGCATCGTGTCCAACGCCTCCTGCACGACGAATGCCGTGGCCCCCCTGTTGGCCGTGCTGGACCGTGCCTTCGGGATCGTCAGCGGCAGCATGACGACGATCCACTGCTACACCGGCAGCCAGCCTACGGTGGACATGCCGATGGGCGGCGCGCCGGCGCGCAGCCGCGCGGCTGCCCTGTCGAGGGTGCCGACGACGACAAGCGCGGGGCGGCTGGTCGATCAGGTCCTTCCGCATCTGGCGGGGCGGGTCCCATGCCAGTCTGTCCGCGTGCCGGTGGCGAGCGTCTCGGCTGTCGATCTTGTGTTCCTGCCCGAAAGGGCCGCGACCGTGGTCGAAGTCAACGCAGCGATCCGCCAAGCCGGTGGCGTGATCGGCGTCGAGGAGGACCCGGTCGTCAGCTCCGACCTGCGCGGCCGTGCCGAAAGCCTGATCCAGATGCCCGCCGAGACGCGGGCGGCGGCAGGTGGCCTGATCCGGGTCTTCGGCTG
Source organism: Jannaschia sp. (assembly GCA_049647445.1). Lineage (GTDB taxonomy): Bacteria > Pseudomonadota > Alphaproteobacteria > Rhodobacterales > Rhodobacteraceae > Jannaschia. Next base: position 2,757 of record JBARXR010000400.1, read on the forward strand.
GTATGACAACGAATGGGGCTTCGCCAACCGGATGATCGAACTGGGGTTGAAGATGGGCGGCTGAGCCGCCGGCCGCGTCAGGACGGCCGATCCAGACGCAGAACACCCGCAGGCGGAAGGGTATGGCCGTCGAAATCTTGCGCGTGTGCGGCATAGTTGAAGACGAACCGTTCGGTCCCCGTGTCGCGGATGCGCCGGCCGTCGGGCAACTCGAGGCAGGTCAGCCCGGCATCCTCCGCCAACCGCCGCAAGATGCGCCACGCGGCGTCCGGGTCCGGCCATCCGGCAAGATGCGCGCGATTGCCGCTGCGAAACAGGACCGGCGTCCCCTCGATCGTCTCCTCCGAAGGTCCCTCGGATCCGTCCAGGTGCTCCAGCCATTTGACGACCGCTCCTCCGTTCACCAGACCCCGAAGGCCCTGCGGCGGCAGGCTTTCCTCCATGACCGAGGTCAGGTCGAGGCCCGGAATGTCCGGTCCCATCGGCGACTTGAATGTCAGGTGGTCGGTCTTGAGGTCGGTGCGCGGGCCGGTCAGGACGATACCCCCCGCTTGCCTCAGGGCGCCCCGCAAGGGCTCGCTCAGCGTCAGCAGGCCGGGCACCAGCGTCAGGGCATAGCCCTCGAGCGATGCCGTGTCGGCGGGCAGGATATCCACCGACAGCCCCAGCGACCTGATGCTGCGGTAAAGCTCGAAGCAGAGGGTGAAATAATCGAAATCCGCCCCCTGCGGCTGCACCTCCCACGCCCACTGCGAGGCATAGTCGAAGACCAGTGCGACCGGGGCCTGAACGGGCGTCACCTCGGGCGCATCGGCCAGTTCGCGCGCGACCTGGGCCGCTTCTGCAAAGCCGGGTGCCGGTTCGGAATCGGGCCGCAAGAGGCCCGCATGCTGCTGCTCCTGCGCAAACGGGGCCTGCCGCCATCGAAACCAGCACACCGCTTCCGCCCCGTGGGCAAAGGCCTCCCACGACCACAGTCGCACCATTCCGGGCAACGGCGCGGGGTTCCACGGGGCCCAGTTCACCGGCCCCGGCTGCTGCTCCATGATCCACCACCGCGCGCCCGTTTCCTCGGCCCCCTTGGCGCGCTGCGCGACGGCGCGGTAGAGATCGTGATGGAATGCCTGAAAATCCGGATCGCCCTGCCGCAGGAACGCGGCCGTGTTGGCCCCCGGCACACGGTCCAGAAGAAAGCCCATCGGATAGCTGTCCCAGGCCGCGATATCGAGGTCGGCCCCCAACGCATAGTGATCGAAATCGAGGACCCGGCCCATATAGTTGTGCAGGATCGGTGCCTCCGACCGCGCCCGGATCGCGTCGACCATCGCGCGGTTCCACTGCACCACCGCGTCGGAGGCGAACCGTCGGAACGCCAGGGCATGTGACGGGTTCGGCTCCGTCACGGTCAGGTTCGGCAGGTCGATTTGCTCGAAGGCATCGTAGTCCATCGACCAGAACACGTTCCCCCAGGCGGCATTCAGCGCCTCGGGCGTCTGGTAACGGCGGCGAAGCCAGTCGCGAAAGCCTGCGCGTGCGGCCGGCGAATAGCTGATGGTTGTGTCGTGACAGCCGTATTCGTTGTCGGTCTGCCACGCTGCGACGCGGTCCCCGTAGCGCTCCGCCATCAGCGATGTGATCCGCACCGCCTCGTCCCGATACCCGGCATGGCTGAAACAATAATGCCTGCGCGACCCGAACTTGCGCGGTCGTCCCTCTGCATCCACGGCCAGCATGTCCGGCCATTTGTCCAGCATCCAGCGCGGCGGCGTCGCTGTCGGCGTGCCCAGCACCACCGAGAGCCCTGCGCCAGTCAGCACGTCGACCGCCCGGTCCAGCCATCCCCAGGCAAGCCGTCCGGGAACGGGTTCCAGCTTCGACCAGGAGAATTCGCCGATGCGCACCCATGTCAGGCCAAGCTCCGCCATCCGGCGCGCATCCTCCGGCCACTGCGCGTCCGGCCACTGCTCCGGATAGTAGCAGACGCCGAGACTTCGCCTCACAGAACGACCCGCCGTTCCGGTTGACCCCTGATCTCCATCCGCGCCACCCACGTCTTGCCCGCCGCCGGCTGGTGGGCGCGCGTGACGTCGTCAAGCCCCTCGGCGGCCGACGTCACGAACATCAGGTCGAGGTTCTCGCCGCCGAATGCCGGGCAGGTCGTCTGCGACGCGCCGCAGGGCAGGGCGCGCAGGAACCGGCCGTCCTCGGCGTGGCAGGCCACTCTCCCGCTGCCCCATTGCGCGACCCAAAGGTTGCCCGCCCCGTCGCAGACAGCCCCGTCGGGCTTTAACCCGACGCGCGAATAGTCCGCGAACACCTCCGGCTTGCCGGACGGCCAGCCGGCCCGGTCCGTGTGCTGTCGCCAGACGACACCCTTGGCCGTGTCGGTGAAGTAGGCCCAGGTCCCGTCCGGCGAGAAACAGATCGCATTCGGGACCGAGATGTCGCGATAAAGCTTGCGCACCTCGCCCCTGAAATACCGATAGATCGCCCCCGCACCGGACTCGCCGGCCAATCCCATCGTTCCGATCCAGAACCCGCCGACCGGATCGGCCCGCCCGTCATTGGACCGCGTGGCGGGGTCGTCCGCTTCCAGATCGAGCAGTTTCTCGCGGTCGCCCGTTCCGATGTCGAACCGCCAGAACCCGCTCGCCCCTGCCACCAACAGCGTATCGCGATCGACCCATCCGGCTGCACTGACCATCTCGTCGAAGGCCCAGGCCACCGGACCCTCCGCGGTGCGGCTCAGAAGCATGCCCGCCGTGATGTCGAACCAGAACAATTGCTGGCGCTCCGGATGCCAGAGCGGTCCTTCGCCCAGCGAACAGGCGCGGTCATCGTAGATATCCGCGATCACACCATCTCTCCACGTCCCGCAGCCCGATCGTATGCCGCGACGATGACCTGTGCGCGCGCCGCGATATCGGACACTGGCAGGCCGGGAACATAGCAGGCCGTCCCGAGGCCGAAACCGTCGGCCCCCGCGGCAAGCCATTCGGCAAAATTCTCCGGCCCGGCCCCGCCCACGGCATAGACCCGCGCGCCGGGCGGCAAGATGGCCCGCATCGCCCTGAGCCCTGACGGTCCAGCCATCGCGCCGGGAAAGAGCTTCAGCCCCGTCGCCCCGGCGCGCAGGGCGGCGAAGGCTTCGGTCGGGGTGAAGATGCCGGGCCAGCTTTCAAGGCCGAGGTCACGCGTCTTGCCGATGACGTCCGGGTCCATGTTGGGCGAGACGATGATGCGCCCTCCCGCCTCCGCCACGGCGTCCACCTCGGCCGCCGACAGGACCGTGCCCGCGCCGATCAGCGCCTGGTCGCCATGGGCGTCGGCCATCGCGGCGATGGAGCGCAAGGGCTCGGGTGAGTTCAGGGGCACCTCGATTGTCGTGATGCCCGCCGCGATCAGCGCGGCGCAGGCGGGAATGGCATCGTCCGGCGTGATGCCGCGCAGAATGGCGATGAGGGGTCTCGTCATGGCAGGTCCTTCGCGGCGGCGAGGCCCGCAAGCGTCATCGCGTCGGCGGGCAGGATGCGGGGGCGGACCCCTTGGGATTTCAACGCGGCATCGTAGGCCTGGGTGGTTCGGGCGGATCCGGTGATCACCACGTCGCGACCCAGCCACCACGGACGTGTGGCAGCCAGTTCCGCGCCGATCAACAGGCCCGAAAGGATGGAGCGCCCGGTGGCGGCGTCCTGCCCATGAAGAAGATCCGCCGCGCGCAATTCGAACAGGCGGGCCGTCAGGCGCTCGGGCCGCGACAGCGCGTCCGAGACCGCGTCGACAAAAGGCTCTTCGCGCCAGGCATCGCCACCCAGTGAATGCCGCAGGACGGTTCCCGAACAGAGCGTCGAGAAAAGCTCTCCCGTCATCACGGTGCGAAAGCTGATAACCTCGCCCGCGCTGACATGAACCCATTTCGTATGCGTTCCGGGCAGACAGGCGACGCCATCGAACCCCTCCAACGTCCCCAGAATTCCGGCGATCTGGGTTTCCTCGCCCCGCATCACGTCCGGATGGGGCGCCGTCTGCCTCAGGCCCGGAACGATCCGAACGCTCAGGCGCGGATCCGTCGCGGGCGCCGCCACCAGCCCGGAGCCGAGCGGGGCGCAGGGAACGGTCGCATAGGGCGCTTCGCACCAGCCCTGCCGTGCGCCGACCATGCCGCAGGCGATGATCTCGGTCCGCCCATCAAGCCAGTCTTCCACCAGCGACAGCAGCGTCGCCTCGAACACGGTCGGGGCCAAGGCGTTCATTCCGTTCTCGGAGGCCCGGCTCTGGACGGCCCGCTCGCCCTCCATCAGGGTGGCGCGAAGGGCGGTCGTGCCCCAGTCTACGGCGATCCAGCGTGTCATGTCAGCCTGTTACCACGACGCCACCGTCGACCACCATGACCTGTCCGGTCATCATCCTCGACGCGCTGGACGACAGGAAAAGCGTGGGGGTCACGATATCTTCCGGTGCAAGATGTTCCTTGAGGCACTGGCGGTCGAGGTGCGCGGCGAGGCTTTCGGGGTCGGCCCATTTGTCGAGTTGCTTTTGCGTCAGGACCCAACCGGGCGCGAGCGCATTGACGCGGATCCGGTCGGTGCCGAATTCGCGGGCGAGGGAGCGGGTCAATCCGGTGATGCCCGCATTTGCCGAGGTGTAGATGGCATAGCCCGCGTTGCCCATCATGTAGCTGATGGAGGAAAAGTTCACGATATGGCCGTATCCGACGGCTTGCATGCCGCGAACGGCATGCTGGCAGGCAAAGAAATAGGCCTTGAGGTTGATCGCGATGGACCAGTCCCAGAACGCCTCGTCGACGTTCGGCGTGGCGTGGCGCAGGTCGTTGGCGGCGTTGTTCACCAGCCGGGTGATGGGGCCGTGCGCGTCCGCCGCACGGTCCATCGCGGCGCGCAATTCTGCCACGTCGGTGATGTCGCCCCGGATGAAAAGCGGTGTCCGGCCCGTCGCCGTTTCCATGTCCGCGACGAAGCCCGTGGCGTCGGACCGTCCGATGAAGGCGACCTGCGCGCCCTGCCGCAGAAAGCCTTCGGTCAGGGCCGCGCCGATGCCGGATCCACCGCCGGTGATGAAAACCGAGGCACCGGAGAGGTCGGAGAAGATGGGGGACGTCATTCGGAAAACCTTGTCAGAAAAAAAATATGGTGGACGGGTGGTCGGCGGATGATCCGTGTTCGGCATGGATGGCGCACCATGTCCGGCGACCGGACCGCCGCCTCGGCGTGTTTGCTGCCCCGCTCACAGACGTGTCCCCTCGATGACCCACATCGTCTCGGGGAAATTCCACGGCAGGGTGATCCCGTGCTGCATCAGCCAGGTGCCTGACACGTCGATCGCGCCCTCCTTGAGCACGGGCGACCCGCGACTGAGACCTGGCGCGTCGGCGCGGTTCATCAGGTCGATGCGGTAGGTCGCGTCGGGGTCGAGGCGCGTCAGGCGCAGGGGGCGCGGCGCGATCTGGGTCGAGGCGGCGGCCCTGCCCGCGAAGACGACGAAACGATGCCCGTCCGGCGGCATCTGCTGCTCGGCCAGCACGGCCGGATCGCTGCTGTCCAGGCGCAGGATATCCGCGTCGATCCTCCAGTCGCGGTTCGCCTTCCACCACGCGGTGACGCGGCGCAGCACCACCGCCTCCCCTTCGGTCAATTCGCGCGGATCCATCTCGAACCCCATGTGGCGCTGGGCGGCGACCCAGGCCCGGAAGGTGATGTCGAGGATGCGGCCCGATGTGTGACAGTGCCGCGGGCCGACGTGGCTTCCGGTGATGGCCAGCGGCAGGAAAAGGGCGGCATCGTGCTGGATGCGCAGGCGTTCCACCGCGTCGTTGCTGTCTGAAAGCCAGACGCGCTGGGTCCGGCTGAGGATGCCGAAGTCGATGCGCCCCCCTCCGCTCGCGCAGCTTTCGATTTCGACATCGGGGAAGTCGGCGCGCAGGCGGTCGATCAGCGCATAACTGCCCCGTGTCTGTGCCGCATCCGGCGACGGCAGGACGCGGTTATGATCCCATTTGACGTAGTCGATATCATGGGTGGAAAGGATCGCGGCAATCTTGCCATACAAGTGGTCACGGACCTGCGCATTGGCCATGTCGAGAACACGCTGCTGTCGCCCCTCGATCTGATCGTCGGGGCCGAGCGCCCAATCCGGATGCTCCCGCATCAAGTCGCTGTCGCGGTTCACCATCTCAGGCTCGAACCAGAGGCCGAAGGTCATTCCCTCCGCCTGCACATGGTCGATCAGCGGCGTCAGCCCATCGGGCCATTTGCGCCGGTCGATGTCCCAGTCGCCAAGCGACGTGGTGTCGTCATCGCGCCGACCGAACCAGCCATCGTCCAGCACGAACCGTTCCGCCCCGAGGGCGGCGGCGCGGCTGGCGATATCGGTCAAGACCGGCAGCTTGTGGTCGAAATAGACCGCCTCCCAGCAGTTGTAGTGCACGGGGCGCGGGGTGTCGGGTTTGGGCCATGTCACGATGCGGTCGCGGACGTGGCGTTGGAACGCGACGGCGCATCCGTTCAGACCATGGGCGGAATAGGTGACGTAGAGGGGCGCGCTGTGCCAGCCGAGGCCGGGCTGCAGTTCGCTGCCATCGGCGTTGGACCATTGGACCTGACGGCGCCCGTCCGAAAGCTCCTCCGCGATCATGCGGTGGCCGCCGGACCAGCCGTAGTGGAAGCCGTAGGCCTCCCCTTGGGTGTTCGTCGCGCCAAAGCAGGGGATCAGCAGGCCGGGGAAATGTTCGTGCCCGGTGCGACCGGTGCGGTTCTCGCGCAGACGGATGCCAGGCTGCCAAGGGGTGCGGACGGGCTGAAACTCGCCGGTCCAGCGGCCCGCGAAGTCGAGCATTTCGCCCGCGTGCTGTGGGGCGGGGAGGACCGGGGCGCAGAGGCGGTGCAGCCAAATCCTCTCGGCGGAGTTCAACGCGGTCTGAAGGGTCAGGATCCCGGTCTCGGAGTCTGCGCGCAGGCCGAAGTTCAACGTCAGGCCGTGCAGGTCGTCGTTGAAGCTGAGGATGAAGCCGTCTCTGACCGTCTCCTCGGTGCCGTATCGGAAGCGGGGGAGCACGGGGGCGCCGTCGGGTGCCCGCACGATCAGGCCGGGCTGGCCCGGGAAGGTGCGGCTCGCTTCTGGGCAGAGCGAAAGCGGCGGGGTCGCGTCGAGCTGGCCTCCGGTCACGTCGATCTGGGACGCGGCGTAAAGGGCGACGAGGTCGGCGTCCGACGGAAGCGGGGCGCCCCAGTATAACGCCTCGGGCAGGCCGCCCTCCTTGGAGGCGAACGCGAGGGTTTGGCCCGGCGTGTCGAGCCGCCAGGTGCGCAGATCACTCGTCACTTGACGGCGCCCAGCGTCAGGCCCGCGATGAAGTGCTTCTGCATCAGGAAGAACATCGCGACCGGCGGCAGGGCGGCGACGATGCTGCCCGCGGACATGAGGTGATAGGCGGCGCGGAATTGGCTGTTGAAGGCGGTGATCCCTGCGGTGACGGGTTGGCTGTCTGGTCCTTGCGTCAAGACGATGGCCCAGAAATAATCGTTCCAGATGAAGGTGAAGATCAGGACCGCAAGTGCTGCGATGGCGGGCTTCATCAGGGGCAGGACGACGTAGATGAAGATGCGCCATTCGGCGACGCCTTCGACCCGGGCGGCTTCGATCAGCGGGAAGGGCAGGGCACGGATGAAGTTGCGCATGAACAGGGTGCAGAACCCGGTCTGGAACGCGATGTGAAACAGGATCAGGCCGGTTTTCGTGTCGTATAACCCAAGGCCCAGCGTCAGGTCGCGCACCGGGATCATCAGGAGCTGGAAAGGCACGAAGTTGCCGGCGATGAACATGAAGAAGATCAGCAGGTTGCCCTTGAACTTGTACACGCCCAAAGCGAAGCCCGTCATGCACGACAGCGCGACTGTCCCGATGACGGTCGGAATGGTGATCAACAGCGAGTTGAGCAGGTACCGTGGCATGTCGCTCTCGAAAAACACCTTGCCGTAATTGGGGATCAGGTCGAACGACGACGGGATGCCCCAGTAATTGCCTTGGGTGAAATCCGTGTCCGGGCGGATCGAGAAAACCATCACGGCGATGAGCGGCAGCAGCCACAGGATCAGCGCCAGCGGCAGGATCGACTGATAGGTGATCTGCCACTGGCGGGAGGTCTTGGCGATCGGGGTTGGAAACATCTAGAGCGCCTCTCGGGTGGCTTTGGGCAGCGTCGCCACGATGGTGTCGTAGCTGACGCGGATGCGGTGCGCGGCCTCCTCCGGGTCGGCCCCGTCGTAGGGCAGGCGCACCCAGGACCGGTGGAAATACCGGGCCCTCCGCGCGGCCCCGGCATCGATGAGCATCGCCGCCGTCTCGACGTCCGGGCATTTGACCGACACGCCGTCCTCCGCCCCGCGAAATTCGCCGCCCGCCATGCAGGCGAACATCTTGCCGCCGACCTTCCAGCTGTCCAGCTCGCCCGCGTCGGTGGGCGTGGCGCCCGGCAGGGCGGCGCACAGGGTATCGACGTCGGCACGCGTCACCGCGCGCCCCGCTCGTCGCGCCACATGGACCACAGGAAATACCCGATGAACACCAGCATCAGCAGAAACAGGACGACCGCGATGGCCGCACCGTAACCCATGCGGAAGCCGAACTCGGCCAGCGCCTTCTCGAACATGTAGAACGACAGCACGCGGGTCGATCCGAACGGCCCGCCGTTGGTCATGATCGAGATGAGGTCGAAGGACCTGAGCGCGCCGATGATCGTCACCACGAAGGCGATGAAAGTGGCGGGTTTTAGCTGTGGGATGATGATGAACCACAGCATCTTCCAGCCCTTCGCGCCGTCCAGCCGCGCCGCTTCCACCTGCTCGGGGTCCACGGCGTTCAGGCCGGTCAGGTACAGGATCATGCAATAGGCCGTCTGTGGCCAGAGGCCCGCAGCGATGATGCCATAGGTCGCCATGTCCGGGTCACCGAGGATGTTGACGGGGCCGAGGCCGATGACCGCGAGGGCCGCATTCAGCAATCCCTCCTTGGGCAGATAGAACCACGAGAATACGAGGCCGACGACAACCTGGCTGATCACGAAGGGAAAGAAGAACAGCGACTTGTAGAGCCGCATTCCCGGCACCGTCTGGTTCAGGAACAGTGCGATGAACAGACCCAGCGGAATCGCCAGCAGGTACAGCACCAGCCAGCGCATGTTGTTCCACAGCGAGATGTTGAACGCCCGGTCCGTGGAAAGCTCGCGGTAGTTGCCGAGGCCGATGTAACGCGCCTCCCCAAGTCCGTCCCAGTCGTAGAGCGAGATCTGGAACGACTGGAAGATCGGAAAGATCACGTAGACCGAGAAGAACAGGATGCCCGGGGCCAGAAACAGCCAGGGCGTCACCGCGATTTCGTTGCGGCGATACCAGCTGCGGGTGTCGCGGCGGGTCGGAAGCGCGGTTGCAGGCGCGGGCGTGGTCATCGGGTCCTCCTCAGCAACCGTCTGTCAGGGCGGTGATGGCCGCTCCCGATCCGGTCAGGTGAAACGGGCGGTATTCGGTCGGCATGTCGAGGCTGGCGGCGCTGCCCCGCGCCAGCGCGGTCAGGGCGTCCTCGGGCACCGTGATCCCATCGAGACCGATGGTGCCCGTCGCCTCCTGCATCACGCCCCGCCCCTCCAGCCGCCAGAGCCTGCCGTCCACGGTCAGGTCGACTGTGCCGCGTTGTGCCTCGGCGATCGGATAGGGGCTCTTGACGGCAAGGGTCGTGGTCCCGTCGGTGCAGGACAAGACGAAGAAGCCGTCCTCGGGCGCTTCGCAGGGTCCGAAGCCCGCTGCCGTCCCGGACTTCCACCAGAGCGCGCCATCCGTGCAGGTCCCGCTATCCCGCGCGACATCCTGCGCGAAGGTCGGAGAGGTCAGAAGCAGGGTGGCGAGCGCGATGCGGATCATGCGGAGGCTCCTGTTACGGCACGTGCGGATCGGTCAGGGGGGCAGGTGGACACCTCATGCCCGGCCTGCCTGTTTGGGGCCGCGGTGGGCAATCCGATGCCCACCGCCGATGCGATCAGTTGGCGTAGATACGCTGGCGGGCCTGTTCCAGCCGTCCGAGGATGTCGTCGAGGTTGTCCGGGAAGACCATGAATTCCTGCAGGCCTTCCATGCCGACCGACGCCATTTCGGCCGGGAAATCCCGGTCGAAGAACTGTGCCACGCCGCCTTGGGCGTTCTGCGACAGCATCTCGAAGCCCTGTTCGAGGAACTTGTCCGCATCCACCGACGACGCCGCATTGACGGGCAATTGCCCGAGTTGGTCGCCCGCGTTGATCTCGGTCTGCACGTCGGCGGAGGTCACGAACTTCAGGAAGGCGCGTGCCGCGTCCTTGTTGGTCGCCCCCGACGGAATGTGGAACGTGTCTGTGGGCGCATCCTCGCCCTGCGGCACGTCGGCGATCATCGGGAACTGGTAGAAGTCCAGCTGATCATCCGACAGCCCCGCCTCGCGCAGCGGTGCGACGGCGAAGTTGCCCATCAGGTACGCCGTCGCCTCGCCGTTCACCATGAACGGCAGTGCTTCCTGCCAGGAGTAGTTCTGGTGATCGGGGATGTAGGCGCCCATGTCGATCAGCTTGCGCCAGTTGGCGAACGTCTCCCGCACGCGGTCGTCCGTCCACGCGACCTCGCCGCGCGCCAGCGCCATGTGGAAATCGAACCCGTTGGTGCGCATGTTGAGGTAGTCGAACCAGCCGCCCGCGGTCCACAGGAACTTGGTCCCGATGGTGTAGCAGGCGCGCCCCGAAGCGACGATCTTCTCGCAATTCGCAAGCTCCTGTTCGAAGGTCTCGGGCTCTTCGAGTCCAAGCTCGTCGAAAATATCGGCGCGGTAATAGACGCCCCACTGGTAGTAGGTATAGGGCACGCCCCATTGCTTGCCGTCGATCGTGAGGGCCCCCTTGACCGACTCCAGCCCCTCGATCTCGGCCCAGACGTCCGAGACATCCTCGAACAGGCCGGCGTTCACGTAAGGCCCCATCCGGTTGGCGGCGTACCAGTTGATGACATCCGGGGGATTGGCCGTCAGCGCATTGCGGATCTGGCTTTTCCAGGCTTCCCGGTCCACGACCTCCAACTCGATGGTCAGCTCGGGGTGCAGCGCGCCGAACGCTGCGACCAGCCCCTCCATCACGGCGCGCGGGGCCGGGTTGGACATGTCGGATATGATCTTCATGTCGCCTGACAGGGTATGGCTTTCGGCAAGGGCCGCGCCGCTCAAGACGGTGGACGCGGCCAAAGCCGCAAGTATGGATCGCATGATTACCTCCCAGTAGCGTCCCGTGAAACAGGTTTCAAATAATGAAACCTAGTTTCTTATATTGAAAACTGTCCGACGTTCTGTCTAATCTGTCAACATGAATTGAGGGCGGGAGGGCCTGATGAACGTCCAGAGGGAGGCGGGCGACGGCACCGTGGGCAAGGCCCTCGAGGTGCTGGACCGGGTTGCGGCCTTCGGGCGCCCCGTGCGCTTTTCGGAAGTGCTGGAAGCCTCGCCCTTTCCCAAGGCGACGCTCTACCGCCTGCTGCAGGCCCTCACCTCGCAGGGCATGCTCACGGTCGATCCCGACCGGGGCACCTATGCACCCGGCATGCGCCTCGTGCGGATGGCGCATGCGGCCTGGGCGCAATCCAGCCTCGCCCCCATCGCCCGCGACCACCTCGACCGGCTGAGCCACGCGGTCGGCGAAACCGTCCACCTCGCGCAACTCGACGGCGGCCACGTCCTCTATGTCGACAAGCGCAACGCGCGCTCGCCGGTCAAGATGTACTCCGACGCGGGCAAGATCGGCCCGGCCTATTGCACCGGCGTCGGCAAGGCGATGATGGCCTGGTTGCCCGAGGACGATCTGGACCGGATCCTCGCCCAGCAAAGCTGGCACCCCTTCACGCAGGCCACGATCACGACCCCCAGGGCGATGCGCCGCGAACTTGCCGCGATCCGCAGCGCGGGCCATGCCTTCGACCGCGAGGAGCATGAGCCGGGCATCCACTGCATCGCCATGCCCGTGCTCTCGCCCGCAGGCCGGGTGCAGGGCGCGGTGTCCGTCACCTCGTTCACCACGCGTGGCACGCTGGCCGACATGACCCGTCATCTGCCGCATCTGCGCGACGCGGTGGCACATATCTCACGGGATCTGCGCGACTGGCGCTTTCCCGACGACAATCGAGACACCGGCGCGGGGGGCTGACCGATGGCAGGCGTGGAATTGAACAAGGTCATCAAGCGCTATGGCGACGTCCAGGTGATCCATGGCATCGACCTCGAGGTCACCGAGGGCGAATTCTGCGTCTTCGTCGGCCCCTCCGGCTGCGGCAAGTCGACCCTGCTGCGCATGATCGCCGGGCTGGAGGACACGACCGGCGGCACCATCGAGATCGGCGCCCGCGACGTCACGCGCGAGGACCCGTCGCAGCGCGGCGTCGCCATGGTGTTCCAGACCTACGCCCTCTATCCGCATATGACCGTGGCCGAGAACATGGGCTTCGGCCTGCGCATGAACGGCCATCCGAAGGCCGAGATTTCCGCCAAGGTCGCGGAGGCGTCGCGCATCCTGAAACTTGACGATTATCTCAAGCGCAAGCCCGCCGCCCTCTCCGGGGGACAGCGCCAGCGGGTCGCCATCGGGCGTGCCATCGTGCGCGGGCCCGAGGTGTTCCTCTTCGATGAACCGCTCTCGAACCTCGACGCCGAACTGCGCGTCGAGATGCGCGTCGAGATCGCGCGCCTGCACAAGGAAATCGGCGCGACCATGATCTACGTCACCCACGACCAGGTCGAGGCGATGACAATGGCCGACAAGATCGTCGTCCTGCGCGATGGCCGGATCGAACAGGTGGGCGCGCCGCTCGATCTCTACCGCGATCCCGACAATCGCTTCGTCGCGGGCTTCATCGGCTCCCCCTCGATGAATTTCCTGGCCGGTGTCGTGAAGGGCGGCGCGGTCGAGGTGCCCGCGCTCGGCCTGACCGTAACGCCCGCCGTGACGTTGCCGGGCGATGGCACCGGCGTGACCCTCGGCATGCGCCCCGAACATCTCCGGATCGACGGCACGGGCACCATGACCGTCGACCTGACCGAAGCGCTGGGCGGCGTCAGCTATGCCTATCTCTCGGCGGCGACCGGCGAGAAACTGATCCTGGAGGAGCGCGGAGACATCCGCTCGTCCGCAGGCGACCGCGTCGGCCTGACCATCGAGTCGTCGCGGATCATGGTCTTCGACGCAAACGACGGCGCGCGCCTGCGCTAGGCGGTGGGGACCCAGTGGGTGGGGTCGGTGCGGGGGCCTCGCCCTTTTCCAGCCGGTCCGCGAACGTGTGGCGAAGGTCCGGTTCGGCCCCGGTACACCCCGCGCTGCGCGCAGGAACGTCCCGCTAGTCGGCCCCTGCAGCCAGTCGTTTGACCAACACCAGGGTCAGGATCGTCGCGACGACAAGAAACACCGCACCGACACTCCACGCGACCGGCGTGGAGTACATCTCCGCGACCGCCCCGGCGAACACCAGACCCAACGCCGCCCCCGATTGTTGTATCAGCGACCTCAGGGACAGCATGGTCGATCGCTGACGGTCCTCGACGCAGCGGTGAAGGATGCTGCTGGCGGGTGTCTCGCTCACGCCAAGGATCACGGAATACAGGATGAAAACCGTCACGAAGCCGACGATACCGCCTTGCCACGCCAAAGCGATCTGAACACCCGCGAGGCAAGCAAACGTCGCTGCAAGCGTCATGGCGTGCCGCCGCCCGAAGATCCGGCTGATGTGCGGGGACAGGGACGCGCCGAAAGCGATGGAAAAGAAATAGGTCGCGGTCACGATGCCGATGACGGTGTTCGCGTACCCCGCGTCCAGCATGGGCTTTGCGTGGGTCGGCCAGATCACCTCGACCGGGTTGGTCGCCATCAGGAAGAACGCGAGCGATGCCAGCAGGATTGATAGTGCGGGATGTTTCAGGGCGAGAAGACCCGAGTCCCGGATCACCGTCGGAACGTTCGCCACCCCCTGTCCGAATGCGGCGAAATCCATCGGGCGCGGCGTTTCTGCAATCGCGAACATCGTGAAAACAAACACGCCCAGCATCACGCCGAAGCTTGCCGCATAGGATACATCATAAATGCTGAACCCGAGTCTCTCGGCCCCTGAGCCGAAGGCATCGGGCAGGAGGCCTCCCAGAATCGCGCCAACGGCCAACCCCATGGCATTGGCCCATTGCGCTTTGGCAAGGGCGGGCTGCACGTCCACATCGGGTGCTTCGGCCCTGAAGGTTTCGACAAACCACGCATCGAGCGTGCCCGACCGCAGCGCCCGCCCAAGCCCGATGCACGCAAACGACAGCGCGAGAACATGGAAGTCGCTCGTCGAGAGAAACAGCGCGAGTGAAATCAGGCTGGCGACGACCGCTGTCAGAAAGACCGGCTTGCGGCCGATGCTGTCGGCGAGACCGCCGAACGGCAGTTCCATCGTCAGTGTCGTCAGCGAATAGATCCCGAAAAGCAGCGAGATCTGGAAAAGGTCCATGCCTCGGTCGGTCAACGCGAGGGCGACAACGGCAACCGTCAGACCCATCGCGAAGCGATCGAGAAACTGGTGTACCTGAAACACCCGAATGTGCCGCTGCGCCGGACCTGTCAGCGCCGCAAAGGAGAATTCTGTTTCGGGTGCCATCTGCTCAGGATCGACGTTGCCGTCACCAAGGACAATACCTTTGGTACCCCCGGACCTGTCCCGCGCAGGAAAGCGGCCATTCGGGCAGATCCAACGAACGACGGCTGCGTCCGCACTCCTGCCGCTAGGCACTGCCGCTTCGAACGCGGGGTCTTCACGATCAGATCGACTGGCCTGACCGCCTTGCCCACCTCCCGTGATGGCGAAATCCGCCCCATCCGCTCCACGTCCGACACAGATCACCCGTAGATCACCCGTGGATCACCCATGGCTTTGAAACCGCAGTCAGGGCTTGTGGCTTTCATTTCTTTCGGTTTGAATCGGGGACAGAGAACCACCCAGGGCGGAGAGATGGATGCTCACGCAACGCCAGCAGAAGATCCTGACACTGATCGAGGACACGTCCCGCGTGCGGGTCGAGGACCTTGCGTTGCGCTTCGCGACCTCGCCCCAGACCATCCGCAAGGACCTTCAGGCGCTTGCCGGACTGCATCACATCGTTCGCTTTCACGGCGGGGCGACCCTGATCGGCGGTGCGGAATACACCGCTGCTGCCGAACGCCAGGCAGAGGCCTTGCCCGCCAAGATCGCCATCGGGGCCGCCGTCGCCGCCCGGCTGCCACCCTCGGGCGCGGTGTTTCTCAACTCCGGCACCACGACGGTGCAGGTCGTGCGGATGATGACCGACGCCCGCCAATTGCGGATCATCGTCGACAACGTGGACACCGCGGCGGAAATAAGGGCCTATCCGGGCATCGAGGCGATCGTGCCCGGTGGCATGGTGCGGCGCGGCGATGGCGCGATCCTCGGGGCGGAAGCAGTGGATTACATCCGGCAGTTTCGCCCCGACTACGCCGTGATCGGTGCCGCGGCCGTGGCCGAGGACGGCGCGCTTCTGGATTACGACCTGGCCGAGGTGCAGGTCTGCCGGGCGATGATGGACAAGGCGCGGCATGTCATCCTGGCCGTGGACGCCACCAAGTTCCGACGCAATGCGCCTGTCCGGCTGGGCCACCTGTCGGCCATCCACACCCTCGTGACCGACGATGCCGTTCCTGCCTGGGTTGCCCCCCTGTGCGCCGAATGCGAGGTTGACCTCGTTATCGCACCGTCATGAAGCTGTGGCAGATGTTCCTTGACAGGCAGTTTCGAATTTGCCCAGATCGAAACAAGCGCGCGCGATTCCGAAAGTCGCAAACGCGAGGGAGGAAACATGACCCTGCACCTGTCCGCCGCGCGATTGCTCGCGCGGGTAAACGCGCCGATGCTGGCGGTCGGTCGCGGCGTCGGCATTTTCTGCATGGCGCTGATGGTTGTTTTCATTCTGATCCAGGTGTTCTGGCGCTACGTCCTGTCAAACCCTCTGCCCTGGCCTGAGGAGGCCGCGCGTTTCCTGATGCTGTGGTTGATGGTCGTCGCTCCGACGGCGTTGCGGCGCGGTGGCTTCGTCGCGATCGACATGATCCAGCTGGCTCTGCCGCGCACGGCGGGGTCGATCCTGTCGCTTGTGCTCATGACCCTGTCGCTCGTCGTCCTTGTCGTGGCCGTACAGATCGGCTGGTCCGAGGTCACCGGCTTTGCGGGTGGTATCAAGAGTTCGGCCCTTTATTATCCGTCCGGCGACGGCTGGGAAAAGGTTCCGCGAAGCTGGATGATGGCCTCGTTGGCGATCGGCTTCGCCATGATGATCCTCGTGATGGTCGAGCTGATCCTTCGCCAGATTGCGGTGATGACCGGTCACGGGACGGAATTGCCGGAGATCCCGTACACCGCGACGGTGGGGGCGGAGTGATGCTGGTCTGGTTCCTGCCCCTGTTCCTGCTGCTGTTGATGATCGGCCTGCCGGTGTTCTTCGCCCTGCTGGCCGCGCCGGGTCTGATCCTCTGGCTAAACGGCGATTCCAGCGATTTCGTCCTTCTGTACCGCAACGTCTACAACGGGATGGACAGCTTCCCGCTGATGGCGATCCCGTTCTTCATGCTGGCCGGTGAGATGATGAACCGGGGCGGCATCACCCTCCGGCTGGTCGAATTCTCGCAGGCCCTCGTCGGCCATTTTCGCGCGGGTCTGGCACAGGTGAACATCCTGTCGTCGATGCTGTTCGCGGGGCTATCGGGGTCGGCGGTGGCCGATACGTCGGCCCTCGGCTCCATGCTGATCCCCGCGATGCAGAAGGAAGGCTATACCCGGAAATTCGCCGCAGCCGTGACCGCTGCCTCGTCCGTGATCGGGCCGATCATCCCGCCGTCGGGCATCATGATCATCTATGCCTACGTCATGGAGCAATCGGTCGCCGCCCTGTTCCTGGCCGGGATCGTGCCCGGTATCCTCGTAGGCGTCGGACTGATGGCGGTGACCAACGTCATGGCCCGGCGCAATCCGGCGGGGTTCCCCGAATTGAAGCGGCGTGCGACCTGGCCGGAAAAGGGACAGGCGTCGCTGAAGGCGTTCTTCCCGCTCCTGACACCGGTCATCATTCTGGGCGGCATCCTCGGTGGCGTGTTCACGCCCACCGAGGCCTCCGCCGTGGCGGTCGCTTATGCTGCCATCGTCTCGATCTTCATCCTGCGGGAGATGACGATCAGGGACCTGCCCGACGTCCTCGGAAAGGCGGCCGTCATCTCGTCTGTCGTTCTCCTGCTGGTCGGCGCGGCATTGGCGTTCAAGACGGTCGTCGCGTTGAGTCACGCGCCCGAGGCTCTCGCCTCTCTCATCCTGTCGATGTCGTCGAACCCGCTTGTCCTTCTGCTGCTGATCAACCTGCTTTTGTTCATCGTCGGCATGTTCCTCGACGCGGGCCCGGCGATCATCATTCTCGG
>JBARXR010000401.1:0-4765 GCA_049647445.1 Jannaschia sp.
CATCCGCTCCAGCCCGAAGTTGAGCATCGAACGGGCGGCGGCACCTATGTTCTCACCCATCTGCGGGCGGACAAGGACGAAAGCGGGACGCGTGTCGAACATGGGCGCCGGTTACAGCGCCGCCCGCCCCGGCGCAACGGCCCGCGCATCCCCTTGCGACACTGCGCACCGCCCGCTAGGTGCGGCGCGATGCAGGGGGACCGACCGATGACCGACATGCCGCAACTCTACCTCGTGACGCCGCCCGACATCGATGCCGGGTTCCCGGACCGCCTCGCCGCTGTTCTGGACGCGGTCCCCATCGCCTGCCTGCGGCTCGACCTGGCCAGCCGCGATGAAGACCGCCTGATGCGCGCCGCCGACGCTTGCCGCGAGGTTGCGCACCGCTTCGAGGTGCCGCTTGTCATCACCGACCACATCGCACTGGTGGAACGGCTGGGCCTCGATGGCGTCCACCTCACCGACCCGCGCCCCCTGCGCAAACTGCGCGCCGACTGGGGGCCGGACCCGATCATCGGCGCGTTTTGCGGCACCTCGCGCCACGACGGCATGACGGCGGGCGAAGCCGGGGCCGATTACGTGGCCTTCGGACCGGCGGGAAGCACCACGCTCGGGACCGGCGCACATGCAGAACGGGACCTGTTCCAGTGGTGGTCCGAGATGATCGAAGTTCCGGTCGTGGCGGAAGGGGCGATCGACCTTGCCACCGTCACGGCGCTGGCGGATGCCACCGATTTCATCGCCCTCGGTGAGGAAATCTGGTCTGCCCCGGACGCGACGGCCCGCCTTCTGGAACTGACGGCACCGCTCCGCTAGGCATCGGTCATCAGGACACCTGCCGCCCGAAGCTCCGTGCGCACGACCTCCTCGGCGGCCCGCGCCAGCGCCTTTCGGTCCACGAACGCCGCGACCCGCAACGGCGCATGATAGACCACTTCGATCACGCCATGGCGCGGCGCGACCAGCATCCGCAGCATGTGATCGGTCACCGACTGCTCGCCCCACCAGCCATAGAAGGCCGCCGCCTCGTCCGGCGGCGCGCGGTAGATCAGCGTGACGGGCTGCACCTGCATGGCACCCGACAAGGCAGGCGAAAAGAACGCCGCGAACAATGTCGTCTTGAACGACAGCAGCCGGACGCCGTCCGTGCTGGTGCCTTCCGGAAAGAACAGGAGGCGATGGCCCGCGCGCAGCCGGTCCTCCATCGTCTGGGCCTGCACCCGCGCCTCGCGGGGATCGCGCCGGATGAACAGGGTGCCGGTCGCGCGCGCCAGCAGGCCGATGCCCGGCCATCCCGCGACCTCGGACTTGGAGACGAAATAGATGCGCTTGGAGGCGTTCAGGGCGAAGATGTCGAGCCAGGAGACATGGTTCGCCACCACCGCGCCCGTTCCGGTCATCACGGTCCCCCGGACGACCCGGCGGATGCCCATCAGGAACAGCCCGGCCCGACAAACGCCCTGCGTGATCCAGGGTGTCACAGGCCGGTTCAACCCGCAGAGCGGCCGTTCGATCAGCCGCACCAGCGACAGCAGGAACAGGCCGCCGGCCACCACCACAACCACGGGCACCCCGCGCCGCAGGGCCCGGAGGACAGCGCGCGGGCCGATCCGCACCGGATCCGGCGCAGGGGCCCCGTCCCAGGTCATTCGCCGTCGCCCGCCACGACGTCAGGCACTGGCGGTGAACCGATCGAGGCGCGCGGCGGGCGGCAGGGTCAGCCGCTCCATGTCCAGCAGGATGCAGACATCGACTGTGTCGAACGCGCGGTCCACCCAGGCCCCGTCGCCGACCCACGCCCCGGCCCGCAGATAGCTCTTGATGAGGGCGGGGACATGCCGCATGGCCCCCCGCTCCGCCGGGCCGTTCGTTTCGATGGCCTCGGGCCCGATTGCCACGGGGCGGACCTGTTCCGGTGCCAGAGCCGCCCCGCGCAGGCTGCGCAGGGCCGGCAGGTGCAGGCGTGGATCGGCGCCATGGAAGGATGCCGCCCCCACCAGAAAGCGAACCTGCCGCGCGCGGGCATGGCCGATCAGGCCCTTGAACAGAAGCAGCCCCGCCGCCCCGCCGCGATAGTCGGGGTGCACGCAGGTCCGGCCCGTCTCGGCGACGCGGTGCCCCGTCGCGACGAGACGCGACACGTCGAATTCTCCGGACGTATAGCGGGTCCCCGGCGCGAACCGCGCGGTGGCGACGACGCCATGCTCCGGGTGCGCAAGGTCCTGCACAAGCAGGTGGTCGCACGACGGATCGAGGGCGTCCACCTCGCGACCTGTCTGCGCCGATGCCGTGCGACCGCCGAGTTCCAGCTCGAACACCCGGTGTCGCAGGGCCTGCGCGGCACGGACCGCCTCGACCTCCCGCGTCACCTCGACAAAGAAACGCTCATCCATGCGATGCTGCTAGTGCCCCCCACCTCTCGGCGCAAGACAGCCGTTCGGTTCCTCGGTGCTTGCCAATCCGCAACCTTTTCTTAACCATGTAAAGTCTAACGTTTGTTCAATTGTATACCGGCAAAAGGAGGATGCGTGTGCCGTCAATGACCTGCTTGCCCATGTTCTCGAAATTCACCGTGACGCGGCTCCCGATGTTGGATTGCACCTGCCCCAGGCCCCAGTCCGGGGCATCGGGATGGCGGACCAGCATGCCCGGCTCCAGCATTGCATTCAAATCATGTGACACGGGGACGCTCCGATGACCAAACCCATGCCGGACGATACCCCATCCGGCGGCGAGAGCGAAGTCGATCTCGTCGCGTTGCTCGGCTCGCGGCTGTGCCATGACCTCGTCAGCCCGATCGGCGCCATCGGGAACGGTCTCGAACTGCTGGAACTGTCTTCGGGTCCGTCCGAGGAAATGGCGCTGATCCGCGCGTCGCTCAATGCGGCCCTTGCCCGGATCGCCTTCTTCCGGCTGGCCTTCGGCAAGGCGGGACCCGATGCCATCCTCTCGGCGCGGGAGGTCCGCGACGTGCTTGACGCGATGTACAAGGAAACCCGGACCAGGATCAGATGGACGGACCACGAGGATCGCGCCCGCCCCGAGATGCGGCTTGCGTGCCTTGCCCTCAACTGCATCGAAGTCGCGACGCCGTGGGGGGCAACGGTCGAGGTCTCGCGCAATCCGAACGCCTGGGTGTTCCACGTCGATGCCAGGCGCCTGAAGATCGACGCCCCGCTCTGGGAGGCGCTTGGCCGGGGTGTGATGCCCGCGGACCTCAAGGGATCGGAGGTGCAGTTCGGCATCCTGGCCCGCGCCTGTCGTGCCGTGCGCCGGCCGATTTCGGTCAGTGCGGACGACACCCACCTGAGCCTGTTGGTCTAGACCGCGCGCAGACCGTCGCGGAACCGCGCGGCGTTCTGGCGGTAATGCTCCGCCGACATCAGCAGTTTCTGTTGCGCGCCCGCGTCGAGGTCGCGCACCACCCTGCCCGGCGCACCCATCACCAGCGATCCCGGCGGGATCATCTTGCCCTCCGTCACAAGCGCGCCCGCCCCGATCAGGCAGCCCGCCCCGATCACTGCCCCGTTCAGGATCGTGGCCCCCATGCCGATCAGGGCCCCATCACCGATGGTGCAGCCGTGCAGCATCGCCTTGTGCCCGATGGTGCAGTTCGCCCCGATCGTCAGCGGATAGCCCGCGTCGGTGTGCAGCACCGAATTCTCCTGCACGTTCGACCCTGCGCCCACGACGATCGGCTCCCCGTCGCCGCGCAACGTCGCGCCGAACCAGATGCTTGCATGCGCCGCAAGCGTGACGCGCCCGATGACGTTCGCGTCCGGTGCGACCCAGACGCCCTCTTCCAGCTGCGGCGCGATGCCGTCGAGTTCATAGATCACCTGGTTTCCCTTTCACGAAATTCGTCCGAGAGCCCGCGTGTAAAACCCGTCAGCCAGGGCTGCCGGTCGCGGCGCAGGCGCTCGGCCGCAAGGATCGTGCGCAGCCGGTCCTCGGCGGCGTCGATGTCATCGTTCACGAGGACGTAGTCGTATTCCGCCCAATGGCTGATCTCCGCCTCGGATTTGCGCATCCGACCCGCGATCACGTCAGCGTCGTCCTGCCCCCGTGCGCGCAGGCGGCGTTCAAGCTCTGCGATCGACGGCGGCAGGATGAAGATCGACACCACGTCGCGGCCCAGCGCGGAATTGCGGATCTGCTGGCCGCCCTGCCAGTCGATATCGAACAGCACATCGCGCCCCGCCGACAGGGCATCCTCGACGGGCACGCGGGGGCTGCCATAGTGATTGCCGAAGACCTCCGCGTGCTCCAGCATCTCGCCGTCCATCACCATCCGGCCAAAGACCTCGCGCGACCGGAAATAATAGTGGACACCCTCCTGCTCACCCGGACGGGGCGGGCGTGTCGTGGCAGAGACCGAAAAGCTCAGGCTCGGGTCCCACTCCATCAGGCGCCGCGCAAGCGTCGATTTTCCGGCGCCCGACGGGCTGGACAGGATTACGGCAAGGCCGCGTCGATTGCCTTGGGGCGACTGGATCACGAGGCGTTACTCCACATTCTGGACCTGTTCCCGAAGCCGGTCGATGACGGCCTTCAATTCCAGCCCGAGGGCGGTCAGCGACGCCATCCCGGCCTTCGCGCACAGCGTATTCGCTTCACGGTTGAACTCCTGCGTCAGGAAATCGAGGCGGCGTCCGACGGGTCCCTCTGCCGCCAGAAGGGCACGCGCCGCCTCCACATGGGTGCGCAGCCGGTCCAACTCCTCCGCGATGTCGCCCTTTACCGCCAGCGCGGCGACCTCCTGGGC
>JBARXR010000402.1:0-6652 GCA_049647445.1 Jannaschia sp.
GTGACACCGCCGCAGTCCACGTCGCGCCAGAGTTGCAGGAGGGTCAGGCCTGCGTGCATCCGGTTCTCGGCATTGGCGTCGAAGTCGGATTTCCACGCGTCGTAGGAGGTGGGGGTGTGGTGGGTGAGGAGGTTCATGGGGTGGCTCCGAGTTGGGGTGCGAGGGTTCAACCCGTGAAGAGGCGTATTGGTTTCGGGGTGGGGTGCGTGGGGATCACGCACCCTACGCTTTAGAAGAATTAAGGGCCTACCTAATCCAAGTTGCCTACTTCTTTTCACCGGCGGCTAGAACCCCACGTATTATCCATTCGGATTGAATGCTGGTGAGTGTTCTGATCCTTGAACTCAATCCCTGCAAGTTTCCAAACGGATTTTTATTTGTTTCGTTTCGGACATCTTCGCCAAAAATTCGGACGAAAGCCATTGCGTCGCAGATAGCTCCTCGTAGGCTCTCCTGTGAAGGTGGCCTTCCGTGTATTTGTGCATCGCGTACTTTTTCCGCCTCATCTAGCCGATCGAATGATGCTTCTGAAAAGTTGGCTGCAGAAAGTTCTTGGACCGTCTTTCTGAAGGACTTCCGTGTCAGCTGCTTATTTTTGAGTATTCCATCGATAATACTCGCTTGGCACTTTAGTCTTCTAATTAAGAAGCACTTTATTGTTCGATATCGTCCTTGTTCAATCTTCATGAATAGATAGGCAAGGGCAAGTTCAAGTTCGGAGCTATCAAGAAGGGGGCCCAGTTTGGATAAATGGCCTCTCACTTCTTCAGGCAATTCCCCAAACTGGCGCCGAAGGACGACAATACCGGGCACGTCACAAATCCATCAACAACCGTCGCGGATCCTCAAGCGCCTCTTTTACCCGCACGAGGAACGTGACTGCGCCCTTCCCGTCCACGATCCGGTGGTCGTAGCTGAGCGCCAGGTACATCATCGGGCGCACCACGATCTCGCCGCCGACGACCATGGGGCGGTCCTGGATCTTGTGCATGCCGAGGATGCCGGACTGGGGCGGGTTCAGGATGGGCGAGGACATGAGCGAGCCGTAGACGCCGCCGTTGGAGATGGTGAAGGTGCCGCCCTGCATCTCGGCCATCGACAGTTTGCCGTCGCGGGCCTTGGCACCCATCTCGGCGATGGCCTTCTCGATGCCCGCGAACGACATCTGGTCGGCGTCGCGGATGACAGGAACGACGAGGCCCTGCGGGGTGCCCGCCGCGATCCCCATGTTGACGTAGCGGTGGTAGACGACGTCGGTGCCGTCGATCTCCGCATTCACTTCGGGAACTTCGTTCAGGGCGTGGACGCAGGCCTTGGTGAAGAACGACATGAAGCCCAGCTTCACGCCGTGCTTTTTCAGGAACAGGTCCTTGTATTCGTCGCGGATCGCCATGACGGCCGACATGTCCACCTCGTTGTAGGTGGTGAGCATGGCGGCGGTGTTCTGGCTGTCTTTCAGGCGCCGTGCGATGGTCTGGCGCAGGCGGGTCATCTTCACCCGCTCCTCCCTGTCGGCCTGATCGGCGGAGACGGGCGCCTTGGCTGCGGGGGCAGGGGCAGGGGCCGTAGCGGGCGCGGGTGTGGCGGAGGCGGCGGCTTTCAACACGTCTTCCTTCATGATGCGACCGTCGCGGCCGGTGCCCTTGACCTGAGCGTCCGACAGGCCCCTTTCGGCCATCAGCTTGTTCGCGGAGGGGGCGTTTTCGACATCGCCCTTGGTGGTCGCGGCGACATTCGCCTTGGCCTCCGCGATCTCGGCCTGTCCGGCATCGGGGTTCGGTTCCGGGTTGACGGCCTTGGGCTTGGCGGTCGCGGCCCCGGCGCCGGTGGTGATGATGGCGAGTTTGCCACCGGCGGCGACCGTGTCGCCCTCCTGCGCCAGCCATTCCGTCAGGGTGCCCGCGGCGGGGGCGGGAACCTCGACCGAGACCTTGTCGGTCTCAAGTTCACACAGCATCTCGTCGGCTTCGACGGTGTCGCCCACCTTCTTGAACCAGGTTGCCATGGTGGCCTCGGACACGCTTTCGCCGAGGGCCGGAACCATCACGTCGATGGCCTCACCGTCGCCGCTTGCGGGTTCGGGCGCCGCGGTCTTTTCGGCTTTCGCGGTCTTTTCGGCCTGCGCGGCGGGCTTGTCCGTCTTGGGCGCCGGGGCGGCACCGTCGCCTTCGGTCAAGGTCGCGAGCAGGGCATCGACACCGACGGTGTCGCCCTCGGCCGCGACGATTTCGCCGAGTGTGCCCGCGGCCGGCGAGGGGACCTCGACGGTGACCTTGTCGGTCTCGAGCTCACAGAGCATTTCATCGACCGCGACGGCATCGCCCGGCTTCTTGAACCATGTGGCAACGGTGGCCTCTGTGACGGATTCGCCCAAGGTGGGGACTTTGATTTCGATGCTCATGGGATCAACCTTCCATGCTCAGCGCTTCGTTCACGAGCGCGGCTTGTTGTGCTTTGTGCTGGCTTGCGAGGCCGGTGGCGGGCGAGGCGGAGGCGGCGCGACCGACATAGCGCGCGCGCTTGTGGGCAGCGCCGATGCGGGTCAGGACCCATTCGATGTTCGGCTCGAGGAAGGTCCAGCCCCCCTGGTTCTTGGGCTCTTCCTGACACCAGACGATCTCGGCGTGCTTGAAGCGCGTCAGCTCGTTGACGAGGCTGAGGGCCGGGAACGGATAGAATTGCTCCAGCCGCAGGATGTAGACGTCGTCGATGCCGCGTGCGTCCCGCTCTTCGAGAAGGTCATAGTAGACCTTGCCCGAACAGACGACGACGCGCTTGATCTCGCCGTCGGGCTTCAGCGTGGTCTCGGAGTTCCCCTCCTGCGCATCATCCCAGAGAACGCGGTGGAAGCTGCTGCCGGTGACGAATTCCTCGGTCTTGCTGACAGCCAGCTTGTGCCGCAACAGCGATTTCGGCGTCATCAGGATCAGCGGCTTGCGGAAGTCGCGGTGCAACTGCCGGCGCAGGATGTGGAAATAGTTGGCAGGCGTGGAGCAATTGGCGACGATCCAGTTGTCGGAGCCGCATTGCTGCAGGAACCGCTCCAGCCGGGCGGACGAGTGCTCGGGCCCCTGTCCTTCGAAGCCATGCGGCAGCAAGCAGACGAGACCGGACATGCGCAGCCACTTGGCCTCGCCGGAGCTGATGAACTGGTCGAACATGATCTGTGCGCCATTGGCAAAATCGCCGAACTGCGCTTCCCACATGGTCAGGGCGTTCGGTTCGGCCAGCGAATAGCCGTATTCGAATCCGAGGACGGCATATTCCGACAGCGCGGAGTCGATGACTTCGAACTTGGCCTGCCCCTCGCGGATATGGTTGAGGGGGTGATAACGCTTCTCGTTCTCCTGGTTGATGAAGGCCGAATGGCGCTGGCTGAACGTGCCTCGGCGGCTGTCCTGACCCGCAAGACGAACCTTGTAGCCTTCGGTGAGCAGCGAGCCGAACGCCATCGCCTCCGCCGTGGCCCAGTCGAAGCCCGCGCCGGTCTCGAACATCTGCGACTTGGTTTCCAGCAGTCGCTCCACGGTCTTGTGCATCGGAAAGCCATTCGGCGTCCGACAGAGCGCGCGGCCGACTTCGTCGAACGTCTCGGGCGCGACGGCGGTTTCGCCGCGGACGTAATCGTCCTCCTTGCGGCGGTCGAGATGCGACCAGCGGCCATCCAGCCAGTCGGCCTTGTTTGGCTTGTAGTCGCGACCGGACTCGAACTCCTCGGCGAGGCGGTTCTGGAACGCGGCCTTCATGTCCTCGATCTCGCCTTCGGGGATCAGGCCGTCCTTGACCAGCCGTTCAGTATAGAGCGACAGGGTCGTCTTGTGGCCCTTGATCCGCTTGTACATCACCGGGTTGGTGAACATCGGCTCATCGCCCTCGTTGTGACCGAAGCGGCGATAACAGAAGATGTCGAGGACGACGTCCTTGCCGAACTTCTGCCGGAACTCGATGGCGACGCGGGCTGCGTGCACCACCGCTTCCGGATCGTCGCCGTTGACGTGGAAGATGGGGGCCTCGACCACCAGCGCATTGTCGGTCGGATAGGGCGAGGACCGGCTGAAGTGCGGCGCGGTGGTAAAGCCGATCTGGTTGTTGACGACGATGTGGATGGTGCCGCCGGTGCGATGGCCGCGCACGCCCGACAGCGCGAAGCATTCCGCGACGACGCCCTGACCGGCGAAGGCCGCGTCGCCGTGCAGCAGCAGGCCCGCCACCTTGCGCCGGGACTTGTCGCCCCTCTGGTCCTGCTTGGCACGGACCTTGCCCAGAACGACAGGGTTCACCGCCTCGAGGTGCGAGGGGTTCGCGGTCAGCGACAGGTGGACCGTGTTGCCGTCGAATTCACGGTCCGACGACGCACCGAGGTGGTATTTGACGTCGCCCGAGCCTTCGACGTCCTCGGGCTTGAAGCTGCCACCCTGGAATTCGTTGAAGATCGCCTTGTAGGGCTTCTGCATCACGTTCGCGAGCACCGACAGACGGCCGCGGTGGGGCATGCCGATGACGATCTCCTCCAGCCCAAGCTGGCCGCCACGCTTGATGATCTGCTCCATCGCGGGGATCAGCGCTTCGCCGCCGTCCAGACCGAAGCGCTTGGTGCCCATGTACTTGACGTGCAGGTATTTCTCGAAGCCCTCGGCCTCGACCAGCTTGTTGAGGATCGCGCGCCGCCCGTTCTGGGTGAACTCGATCTCCTTGCCGAAGCCCTCGATCCGCTCCTTGAGCCAGGCGGCCTGTTCGGGATCGGAAATATGCATGTATTGCAGCGCGAAGGTGCCGCAGTACGTGCGTTTCACGATCCCCACGATCTGGCGCATCGTCGCGACCTCGAGGCCGAGGACGTTGTCGATGAAGATCGGACGGTCCATGTCCGCCTCGCGGAAACCATAGGACGCAGGATCGAGCTCCGGGTGGGGATCCTGGTTGCGCATGCCCAGCGGGTCGAGGTCGGCGGCCAGATGTCCCCGGATCCGGTAGGCGCGTATGATCATCAGGGCGCGGATACTGTCCAGGACGGCCCGCTTGATCTGGTCGTCGCTCGGTGCCGGTGCGCCGACGGCTTCGGCCTTGGCCTTGATCTTGTCGCCAGCCGCCATGGGCTCGGCCGCCCACTCGCCGGTCAGGGCGGCGGTCAGGTCGTCTGACGGATGCGGCGGCCAGTCGCGGCGCGCCCAGGAGGGACCGGCGGCTTCCGCCTGCACCGCCCCGTGGTCGTCGGCCAGAGCCGCGAAGAACTGCTTCCAGGTGTCGTCAACGGCGGACGGGTCTGCGGCATACCTTGCATACATCTGTTCGAGGTATTCGGCATTGTGTCCCTGCATGAAGGACGTGGAGTGGAAGACGTCGTTGTTGGATTGGTCGGTCATTGGATCAAACCTCCGGGAATGGCTCGGACTCGGGCGAAAGGAAGGGTCATTGGTCGGCCCCGACCGGAAAATCGAGGCGGGTGGCGAAACCTGCGGTGGCCCCGGACGGCTGACCCGGTGCGGGGCGCACGAAGGTGACGCGCAAGGTCTGGCCCGGACGGATGTCCGCGTAGGTGGTCGAGAAATATTCATAGGCGCCGGTCGTCGGGGCATGACCCTCGCGCGCGAGGGCCGTCTCGAAGGCGGCGTCTAGATCGCCACGACCGGGAAGCGCGAGATAGCACAGGATTGACCGTCCGGTTGTTTCATCCCCGGCGACGCCGCTGAGCATCAGGGTCTGGCCGGTTCCGGAGAACATCATCGCCTCCTCGCCACGCGCGGCCCAGAGCGCGCGTGCCGTGCCGAGCACGGCCTCCTCGGGCGTGTCGGCGGGAACCGAGAGCGCGGCAAAGGCCTGTGCCAGCGCTTCGATCTGCGCGGCACGGTTGAGTGGCGGCACAAAAGCCCACCCCCGCGCCTCGAGGTCGGCACGGTAGCGATCGGCATCGAAATGCGACTCGCCGCAGGGGGTCATGGGGCTTGGCAGACCGGTGGATTGCGCGGCCGCGGGGGTAGCGAGGGCCAAAGCGACGACCACGGCGCGGATCATGACACGAGCCCCCGAAGCTTGCGCAGCGCACGGCCTGCGACCGTGGGCGCGGGGGCCTCGGCGATTGCCGCGATGCCATCGGGAAGCGGGCTGTCGATGCGGTATCCGACGCGCGCGAAATCGGCGGCATAGTGATGCGCAATCAGGTCAAGAGACGCGTCGGACGGCTGTGCCTTGGGCGGGCCGCCCCGGGACGCGCGCACATTGCGCCCGCCTATGTCGCGCGGACCGTCGGCCGTTCCAGCCAGCCCGTCCAGATGGGCGACAAGGGGCGCGAGGCCGCCTTCGATCGGAAAGGTCGCGGCCTCGTCGGGCAGGAAGTCGACTTGTGGGCGCAAGTGGTTGTCATAGAGGAACGGGTCGTCGGTCCGTCGCGACAGCCCATTCGCGAGCCAGGCATCGAAGTCGGCGGACGCCGGCACGCTGCGCTCCACCTCCTGTTGAAAGTGAAAGACGCTGACCGCGCGGGCGACCGGGTGGCGCGTGATTGCGAAGACGGAAGCGAACCAACCGACGGGCACCATCCGCGTCAGCGTGGCCCAGTCGACATGGTCGGGCGAGGTGCGGGACCAGCGGCGCGCGTCCGGCAGCGCCGAGAACGCGCCATCCGTCAGGGCCAGCGGCCCGAACCGCGCGGCAA
>JBARXR010000403.1:0-4495 GCA_049647445.1 Jannaschia sp.
GGACGACGCGATCTATCCGGATGTGGCGGGCAAGCTGCCCGGGCGCGGAATTTACGTCACCGCTGAGCGCGAGGTCTTGGAAAAGGCCATCGCGAAGCGCATGTTCAGTCGGGGCGCGAAAAAGCCCGTGACGGTTCCCGACAACCTCCTGGAGGTGATCGAGGCCGTCAGCCTCAAGCGCCTGCTGGATGCGATCGCCATGGCCCGGAAGGCCGGAAAGGCCATCGCAGGCTATGAAAAAGTCAAGACGATGCTGGTCACCGGAGAGGCGCGCGTGTTGCTGCAAGCCTCCGATGGATCGGAACGGGGCAAGGGAAAGCTGTCGACGCCCGAGGGCGGCAAATGGATCGGCTTCCTGACGGCGGACGAATTGGGTTTGGCCTTTGGCCGCGACCGCGTGATCCACGCTGCGGTGGCTGCTGGAACCTTGGCGAAACGTATTGTAGAGGAAGCCGCAAGGCTTCAGGGCATCAGACACGTTGATGGCGGCATTCCGGCTGCCAAGAAGGATATCGGGAACGCATGAGCGATCAGGACGGCAAAAAACCCCTCGGACTGTCAGGGGGCGCACGCAGCGGCCAGGTGAAGCAGAGCTTCGCCCGTGGGCGCACGAAAAGCGTCGTGGTGGAAACCAAGCGCAAGCGCGTGGCGGTGCCTAAACCCGGCGCGCAATCCGCAGCAGCGGTCAACGCGCAGGGCGGCAAGCAGACGACGACGACCGATGCGGAGATGGACCGTCGCCTGAAGGCGTTGCAGGCCGCCAAGGCCCGCGAAGCCGAGGACGCCGAGCGCCGTCAGCGCGAGGAAGACGAGCGCGCGCAGGAGCGCGAACGCCGCCGCGCCGAGATCGAGAACAAGGAGCGCGAGGAAAAGGAACGCGAGGAGCTTGCCCGGCAGCGCGCCGAGGAAGACGAGCGTCGCCAGCGCGAGGCCCAGGAAGAGAAATCCCGGCCCGCTGCGACGGCCGCGTCCCCGGAACCGGACATCAACCCCGGCCCGGCTGCGGAACGCCAGCGAAACCTCGGACCCGACGCCCGACCGGGGCGGAGCGATGCCCCGCGCAAGCGCGAGGAAGATGCAGGCAAGCCCCGCGATGGCGGAGACCGTCGCGCCGGCAAGCTGACCGTCAATCAGGCCCTGGCCGGTGGCGAAGGCGGGCGGCAGCGATCGCTCGCCTCCATGCGTCGCAAGCAGGAACGCCAGAAGCGCGGCGGCGGCCAGCAACAGCAGGAAAAGGTCATGCGCGACGTGCGCCTGCCCGAGACGATCGTGGTCTCGGAGTTGGCGAACCGCATGTCCGAGCGTGTCGCGGCTGTCGTGAAGGCGTTGATGCAGAACGGCATGATGGTCACCCAGAACCAGGTTCTGGACGCCGACACGGCCGAGTTGATCATCGAGGAGTTCGGCCACAAGGTCGTCCGCGTCTCGGATGCGGATGTCGAGCAGGTGATCGATGTCGTCGAGGACAAGGTTGCGGATCTGGTCGATCGCGCGCCTGTGATCACGATCATGGGGCACGTCGATCACGGCAAGACCTCCCTGCTGGACGCGATCCGCAAGACCAAGGTCGTCTCCGGCGAGGCCGGTGGCATCACGCAGCATATCGGCGCCTATCAGGTGAAGGTGGGCGACAAGATGCTGTCGTTCCTCGACACGCCCGGACACGCGGCCTTCACCTCGATGCGCGCCCGCGGCGCGCAGGTGACGGATATCGTCGTACTCGTCGTGGCCGCCGACGATGCGGTCATGCCGCAGACCGTCGAGGCGATCAATCACGCCAAGGCCGCCAAGGTCCCGATGATCGTCGCGATCAACAAGATGGATAAGCCGGGCGCCAACGCACAGAAGGTCCGGACCGACCTGCTGCAACACGAAGTCGTCGTCGAAGCGATGTCCGGCGACGTGCAGGACGTCGAAGTTTCCGCCCAGACCGGACTCGGCCTCGATGCCCTGCTGGAGGCGATTGCGCTACAGTCCGAGATCCTCGAGCTGAAAGCGAACCCGAACCGGGCCGCTCAGGCTGCGGTGATCGAAGCACAACTTGACGTCGGTCGCGGCCCCGTCGCGACGGTCCTCGTGCAGAACGGGACGCTCCGTCGCGGCGACATCTTCGTCGTCGGCGAGCAGTGGGGCAAAGTCCGTGCCTTGATCAACGATCAGGGAGAGCGTGTCGATGAGGCAGGCCCCTCCGTCCCCGTCGAGGTTCTCGGCCTGAGCGGGACGCCGGAGGCGGGCGACGTATTGAACGTCGTCGAAACCGAGGCTCAGGCCCGCGAGATCGCGGAGTACCGCGAAAAGGCCGCCAAGGATAAACGCGCAGCCGCCGGTGCGGCGACAACGCTGGATCAGCTTCTGGCCAAGGCCAAGAGTGACAAGAACGTCTCCGAACTGCCGATCCTGGTAAAAGCGGACGTTCAAGGCTCGGCCGAAGCGATCGTCCAGGCGATGGAGAAGATCGGCAACGAAGAGGTACGGGTGCGTATCCTGCACTCCGGCGTCGGCGCCATCACCGAAAGCGACATCACGCTGGCCGAAGCCTCGGGCGCTCCTGTCATCGGCTTCAACGTTCGGGC
The DNA here is from genome assembly GCA_049647445.1 of Jannaschia sp. Lineage (GTDB taxonomy): Bacteria > Pseudomonadota > Alphaproteobacteria > Rhodobacterales > Rhodobacteraceae > Jannaschia. Next base: position 2,574 of record JBARXR010000403.1, read on the forward strand.
CAATGCCCCGGCACGGGCCGCAGCGAACCAGAAGGGCGTGGAGATCCGATACTACTCGGTCATCTACGACCTTGTGGACGACATCAAGGCCGCGGCCTCGGGCCTCCTGTCGGCCGAGATCAAGGAGAACTTCATCGGCTATGCGGAAATCCGCGAAGTCTTCAAGGTTACGGGCGTCGGCAACGTCGCGGGCTGTCTGGTCACCGAAGGGATCGCGCGTCGGTCTGCCGGTGTGCGCCTGCTGCGCGACGATGTCGTCATCCATGAAGGTACGCTGAAAACGCTCAAGCGCTTCAAGGATGAGGTCAAGGAAGTGCAGTCGGGTCAGGAATGCGGCATGGCGTTCGAACGCTACGAAGATATCCGCAAGGGCGACGTCATCGAGATCTTCGAACGCGAAGAGATCGAGCGGACGCTCGACTGACACCGTTCCGGCGTCTCGTCTTCGACACTAAAGGGGTCCCGTGAGGGGCCCCTTTCCTGTTGTGCAGCAGGTTATTTCGGCGGACGCGCCATGAAGATCGGATGCGGCCGGAACGGTTTGCCCTTGATCGGATTGGCCTTGCTGGCGCGCAATTCCGACTGGTGTGACGGGGCGGGATCGGTCTCCACCGCACGCAATTCGGCACGCACGTCGGTGGGCACGGCGGGTGCTCGGTTGCGGACCTGCCCCGACGCCTGACGCAGGGCTTGGAGCGTCTCGAGGGTCAGCCGCATGTGCATCCCGCGCAGGACAAGACCAAGACCTAGGACCCCCAGCACCACGCCCGGGAACGTCGCCATGGCGACAGCCACGATCCCCTCAGGGCCCGATGCCGCAGGCGCGGCACCCTCGATCAAGGCAATCGCGACGAGCGCGAGGCCACCGGTGATGGACAGAGCGCCGACGCAGATCCCGACGGTCGCGAAACGGCCGGTCAGCGTGTTTTGGCGTGAACGGTCGGACATGGCCTGCGCACCTCATGTGTTTTTTCCCACCATGGTCAGGGACACGCGAGTCGCACCAACGAAAAAGGCCGACCCCGAAGGGTCGGCCCTAAAGTCGCCGAAGGACCGGCAGACTTTACGCGGTTTCCCGCTTTCCCTTGCCCTTGACCGGCGCCCAGATGCGCTTGTTCGTCAGGTAGAGAAGCACAGACAGCACAGACAGCATGATGATCGCGGTCAGACCCATCTGCTTGCGCGCGGCAAGCTTCGGTTCCGCGGTCCACATCAGGAATGCGGCAACGTCCTCGGACGTTGCGGCCAGATCGCTGGGCGCGCCGTCGTCGAAGGTGACGTCATCGCCATAGAGCGGCTGGCTCATCGCGATCCAGGATCCCTCGACCGTATGATGACCTTCATCGTCGATGCACTCGGCCGGATAGCCACCGGCCGTGAAGTACTTGTTGTAGTAGCCGGAGAAATCCTCCGGGGCGCATGCGGGCGGCTCTTCATACCCCTGAAGCAGCGCGGCGATGTATTCCGGACCGCCCGTCCCCTTCAAGAGCTGGTTTATCCCCAGATTGTACGGACCGTGAAATCCGGCCCGTGCTTTCGCGATCAACGACATGTCGGGTGCGCCGGCGCTGACGACCGCAGGGAAGTGGTCGGAGGGCAAGGCCGTCCGATAGTCGCCTTCGCCGTCATTGAGCGTCTGGTCAAAAACCTCGAAGCCGGAGGTATAGGCCTTCATCTGGTCTTCGGAAAAGCCGACGCCGCCCTCGTCCGCGAGAGTGCGGAACGGCACCTGCTTGAGACCGTGACAGGCAGAACAGATCTCGGTGTAGACCTTGAGGCCGCGCTGCAACTGGTTCTGGTCGTACGTTCCGGTGAAGCCGTCGAACGAAAAGTCGACGTTCTCGATATGCGCCCCTTCCACTCCGGCGGCGAGCGCCGAAGTGGTCGAGAGTGCCAGAACGGCTATTGTCTTGGTGAGGAGG
>JBARXR010000404.1:0-4064 GCA_049647445.1 Jannaschia sp.
ATCCAGGAACGTTTCGGGTCGCGGCAAGCCGCGCGCGATATCGGCCAGCCGCTGGCGTCGCGCCCGGACGTGACCCTGTGCCGCCCGTTCCTGACGCTCGCCCATCTGGGCAACAACGGCGATCAGATCGGCCCGCACGGGCACGGCCATTTCGGCTGCGGCGGTCGGTGTCGGGGCACGGCGATCGGAGGCGTAGTCGATCAGCGTCGTGTCCGTCTCGTGGCCCACCGCGGAGATCAGCGCGATGCGGCTTTCGGCTGCGGCGCGCACGACGATTTCCTCATTGAAGCCCCAGAGATCCTCGATCGAGCCGCCACCGCGCGCGACGATCAGAAGGTCGGGGCGCGGAAACGGCAGGTCCGGAGCGTTGAACCCCCGGATCGCGTTCGCCACCTCGGGCGCACAGGCCTTGCCCTGAACGGCCACCGGCCAGATCAGCACATTGCGGGGAAAGCGGTCGGCCAAGCGATGCAGGATGTCGCGGATGACCGCGCCCTGCGGCGACGTGATGACGCCGATCACTTCTGGCAAAAACGGCAACGCCTGCTTGCGCGACGCCTCGAACAGGCCCTCTGCGGCCAATTGGGTGCGCCGCTTCTCCAGCATCGCCATCAGAGCACCCGCGCCTGCGACTTCGATCGCATCGACGTTCAGGTTGTACTTCGACTGTGCCCCGAAGCCCGACAGTTTTCCGGTGACGATGACCTCCATCCCCTCCTCCGGCTGGACGGAGAGCGCGGCCAGTTGCCCCTTCCACGTCGTGCAGGCCAGCACGTTCTGGTCGTCTTTGACGTCATAATAGAGGTGGCCGGAGCGGGCGCGGAAGATGCGCCCGATTTCCCCCTTGACGCGAATCCGGCCGAAGGTGCCCTCCAAGGTCCGCTTGACCGCAGACGAGAGCTCCGAGACCGTGAACTCAGCCTCGTTGCGGCGCGGGGCGGGCGTGTCGTCGTCGATCAGGTCATCCATGGCGGCCTGTCTAGCGCGCCCTCGCCTGACGCACTAGTCGCCGCAGCCGCCACCGTCGCCATCGCTGCAATCGCCACCGTCGCTGTCGGACCAGATGTCGATGCCGATGCTGAGACCCGGCACGAACTCCGAAACGGACGCCATGATGAACAGCCCGCCGAACGCAAGGCCGACGAATGCAAAAATCGGCAGACCTGCGGCAAGGCTGCCAGCAACCCACATGACGGTCCAAACGAGGGCAAAGACCGCGGCGACGATCCTGCTCAAAACGGAGCGGTGCCGCCAGATCCCTTTTGGCGGAGCCTCTCCGAATTCCGCTTCATAGCGGCGCAGCGTGGCGGCGAAGTCAGCCGACTGGCCCGCAAGAGCACCGGGCGCGTGGTGAATTGGCTTGCCATCCAGCACATCCGGCACGAACCGCTCCCAATAGTCGCGCGTGTGGGTCAGGTGCAGGTGCCAGACCGCGTCCACGGCCTTGGTCGGAACGGTACGTGCGTCATCGGTTGCGCTCAGATACAGAAACCGCCGGTATTCCTCGATCCCGCGCCGCGCTGTCTTTTCGCTGATCCGCTGATCCTTGCGCAATTGTTCCACGAACGAGAGACCCGCGCCGTCGGCAGGCAACGGGTAGGCTGCGATACGTTCCCAGAGAGGTTCGTTTTTCATGGGCCATCCTGCTTTTCGGCTCCGGCCCTGCCGATCTGCCAGAGCCATTGGACAATTTCATGGCATCGGAGGCGTTGGGTGACCCCCTTGCTGCGGTGCGTTGCTTGTGCGCCTGCCCCCGCGGACTTAAACCCTGCGACGACTGACAGGGGGCGCGTGCCATGAACATCCTCATCCTCGGCTCCGGCGGGCGGGAGCACGCGCTGGCATGGGCTGTCCTGCAGAACCCCAAATGCGACCGGCTGATCGTGGCTCCGGGAAATGCGGGGATCGCCCAGATCGCCGAATGCGCTCAGCTCGACATTCTGGATGGAAGCGCCGTGGCGGACTTCGCGGACGAAGAAAGCATCGACTTCGTCATCGTCGGCCCCGAGGCACCGCTTGCCGCCGGGGTCGCGGATGCCCTGTCGGAAGCCGGAATCGCAGTTTTTGGCCCCTCTGCGGCGGCAGCGCGTCTGGAAGCGTCCAAAGCCTTCACCAAGGAAATCTGCGCCGCTGTCGGCGCGCCGACCGCCGCTTATGGCCGGTTCGACACGCCGGACGCGGCCCGCTCCTATCTGACCGGACACCCCCTGCCGGTCGTCATCAAGGCGGATGGCCTTGCGGCGGGCAAAGGCGTGACCGTCGCCGAAACGATGTCCGTGGCCGAAGCTGCGCTGGCCGAAATCTTCGATGGCACCCACGGCCGTCCTGAAGTCGTCATCGAGGCCTTCCTGCGCGGCGAGGAGGCCTCATTCTTCTGCCTCGTGGATGGAGAGACCGTTCTGCCGATCGGAACGGCGCAGGACCACAAACGCGTGGGTGACGGCGACACCGGACCGAACACCGGCGGCATGGGGGCGTATTCGCCGGCCCCGGTCATGACGCCAGAGGTGGAGCGACGCGCACTGGCGGAAATCGTCCGCCCGACAATGGCCGAGATGGTGCGGCGCGGCACGCCGATGCGCGGTGTCCTGTTCGTCGGCCTGATGATCGAGGACGGCGCGCCGAGCCTTGTCGAATACAACGTCCGGTTCGGCGACCCGGAATGCCAATGCCTGATGATGCGTCTCGGCGGGCAGGTGCTCGACCTTCTGCTGGCCTGCGCCGAGGGCCGTCTTGGAGAGGGTCAGGTGCACTGGTCGGACGATCATGCCCTCTGCGTCGTGATGGCGGCAAAGGGTTATCCCGGTGACTACGTCAAAGGCAGCAGGATCGGCGGTCTGGACGGGCTTCCGCAAGACAGCCGCAACATGGTCTTTCATGCCGGGACCGCGCGTCTGGACGATCATGTCGTGGCTGTCGGTGGCCGCGTCCTCGGGCTTGCGGGACGGGGCGATACCCTCTCTGAGGCACAGGTCCGGGCCTATGCGATGGTCGATGCGGTTACGTGGCCGGATGGCTTTTGCCGCAGGGACATCGGCTGGCGCAGCTTGTGACCGACGTCCCCGAACCTTTGTCCGTGGCCCGTGGATGGCGGCGTTGGGCGCTGCGGGCATCGCGCGTCCTGATCGCCGCGCTTTTCCTGGGCGGCGCGATACAGAAGGCGCTCGACCCAGCCCCGGCGATGGCATTGCTCGCTGGGTTCGGCCTGCCGGTCGTTCTGGTCTGGCCCGCCCTTGTCTTCAATGCGTTGGCTGGTGTTTTCCTGCTTCTTGGCAGGTTCATAACGCCCGTGTCCCTGTCGCTGGCCTCCTATTGCGCGGTGACGAGCGCATTTCATTGGGTCCCGGCCGATCCATGGCAGATGTCGATCTTCGTGAAGAACTGGGCCATCGCGGGTGGATGTCTCGCCCTCGCGACGACGCGCGGGTGACTTTCCTGCCGTGCCCGGGCAACCACTGCCGTCGGGTCGAGTGCGCATGACCTCGGCGACAGCGTTCCGATCTGCGTCAAAGCCGGAGCGGGCGGATTTTCAGGTCACCGTTCGGGCCTCTCATTGACAGCCCGTACTTTGCCTAGTTCACGGAACAGACGAGGGCCCGCTCCGCCGCAGCCCCGGACCAGGGACCAAGATCCGCTGTCTCGAAGCGGGTGCCGTCAAACCGGACGGCGAGCAGTCGGGTCCAGTCGGCGGAAGCGAGGATGATCTCCGGAAGGCCATCGCACCGCCGGATGCCGCCGGAAATGAACGTCTCTCCGATCTTGTGGTTCGTGACGCCCGCCAGACTGCCGATTTCGCCGAGCTTGCCATCCGCATAGCGCCAGAGCCGCAAGGTCTTTGTCAGGTGCGGACGGTCGATATACGCGATCTCGACGCGTCCATCACCGTCCAGATCGGCGATCGCCGCCGGCGCGAGCCAGCGATGCCGCATTCCGATATAGGGAGTCGCAACGAGAAGATCGAGAGACCGGCCGTCCGGCGCTTCGGCATAGACGACCAATTGTGCACCGGCTGTCAGGCTCGATCTGACGGCGACGATCTCGGCGCGTCCGTCCCCGTCTACGTC
>JBARXR010000405.1:0-2626 GCA_049647445.1 Jannaschia sp.
CTGCCGCCTTGGCCCGCATCTCGGCGTCCCAGAGCGCGGCCGTGGCGACATAGACCGGTCGTTTGCCCTGCGACAGAACCAGCGTTTCGGCCCATGCCGATTTGCCCGAAGCGGCATGTCCGAGCACAAGGGTCGCGCGGGGAAGGTCTGTCATGACATGAAACTTTTTTTGATCCACCGGGGTTGGGTGCCCGTAAGTCATGACAAGAGTGCGATGAACTGCACCAGCGTCAATCATGCATTTTTCCCTTGGGGGGGTTACACGATGGCTCTCGATTTCAACAGCGACACGTCCCTGTCAAGGCGCGCGATGAAGGCGGAACTTCTGGACGCCGAAACGGAATTGCGTCTTGCCTACGCCTGGCGGGACGACCGGTGCGAGGAAAGCCTGCATCGACTGATCACCGCCTACATGCGCCTCGCCATTTCGATGGCCGCGAAATTCAAGCGCTACGGCGCCCCGATGAATGATCTGATCCAGGAGGCCGGTCTGGGCCTCATGAAAGCGGCCGAGAAATTCGACCCCGACCGCGGCGTCCGCTTTTCGACCTATGCGGTGTGGTGGATCAAGGCGTCGATTCAGGATCACGTCATGCGCAACTGGTCGATGGTCCGGACCGGGTCGACCTCGTCCCAGAAATCGCTGTTCTTCAACCTGCGCCGTGTTCAGGCGCGGCTCGAGCGTGAGGCGCTGGCCGAAGGCGTCGTGCTCGACCGTCAGGCGATGCGCCAGAAGATCGCGACGGAAGTGGGCGTGCCGCTCCACGATGTCGAGATGATGGAAGGCCGCCTGTCCGGCTCCGATTTCAGCCTGAACGCCACGCAATCGTCCGAGGACGAGGGCCGCGAGTGGATTGACACCCTCGAGGACGACTCGAGCCAGGCGGACGAGCTAGTGCAGCACAACCACGACACGGAGACCCTGCGCCAGTGGCTGTTGACGGCGCTGTCGTCGCTCAACGACCGGGAGCGGTTCATCGTGCGCGAGCGCAAGCTGCGCGAGGATCCGCGGACGCTGGAATCTCTGGGGACCGAGTTGAAGCTGTCGAAGGAACGTGTCCGCCAGCTGGAGGCCGCGGCCTTCGCCAAGATGCGCAAGAACCTCGAGAAGCAGTCGCGCGAGGTCCTGGAATTCCTGCACTGAGATATGCGGCGCTCGCCCTGGCCCTGTCGGTCGGGGCCGCCTGCGGCCAGACGCTTCCGACCGCCGACATCTATGTTCTGGGCGAACGCCACGACAACGCCGCCCATCATCGGGCCCAGGCCGATCTGATAACGCGGATCGCGCCCAGGGCCGTCGTCCTCGAGATGCTGACGGCGGAACAGGCGGAACGGTTCGACCCACAGACCCCGCGCGATCCGCAGGTGCTGGACCGGCTTCTGGGCTGGTCCGAAATGGGTTGGCCGGACATCGCGCTTTATCTTCCGATCTTCGACGCGATATCCTCCCCCCTCGTCGGGGCCGCGGGCGAGCCGCCGGACCTGTCTTCCTTCGGACTGGACGAACCGCTTGCCGCCGAGGAACAGGCCGCGCGTGAGGCGCTTCAGGCCGATGCCCATTGTGGCGCCCTGCCGGAGGACCTTCTGCCCCGGTTCGTGGCGCGTCAGCGCGAGACGGATGCGCAGTTCGCGGCCCGGACGCTGGAGGCGCTGGACAGATACGGCCCGCCCGTCGTGCTGGTCGCGGGCAACGGGCACGCGCGCCGCGACTGGGGCGTTCCAGCCGCCATCGCCCGCGTGCGGCCCGATGTCTCCGTCGTCGCCGTCGTGCAGGGCGAGGATGGACTGACGCCGCCCGGGGGCGATCTGGTCCTGGATGCGCCGGCCCCGGACCGGACCGACCCCTGCGAAGCCTTCCGCTGAGCGCTTGACCGGCCTAGACAGGGGGCAAAAGGGGACACCGATGCTGACTGGCAAGAAAATCCTGATCGTCATCGGCGGCGGCATCGCGGCGTTCAAGGCCCTCGATCTGATCCGCCGTCTGCGCGATCAGGGGGCCGCCGTGACCCCCGTGCTGACCCCGGCCGCCGAACACTTCGTCACCCCGCTTTCCGTCTCGGCGCTGTCGGCGTCCAAGGTCTACCGCGACCTGTTCGATCTGACCGACGAAGCGGAAATGGGCCATATCGAACTCAGCCGTGCGGCCGATCTGATCGTCGTGGCCCCGGCGACCGCCAACCTGATGGCGCGCATGGCCGCCGGGATGGCCGACGACCTTGCGACCACGCTGCTGCTCGCGACCGACACGCCGGTGATGATCGTGCCCGCGATGAATGTCCGGATGTGGGACCACCCGGCGACCCGCCGAAATCTCGCGACCCTGTTGGCCGACGGCATCCTGACCGTCGGGCCCGACGAGGGTCCCATGGCCTGCGGCGAATTCGGCCCCGGACGCATGGCGGAGGTGCCGCAGATCGTCGACGCCATCGCCGCGGTCTTCGCGGATGGTCCGCTGAAAGGCCGCCACGTCCTCGTGACCTCGGGCCCGACCCATGAACCGATCGACCCGGTCCGCTACATCGCCAACCGCTCCTCCGGCACGCAGGGAACCGCCATTGCCGTGGCCCTCCGGGACCTCGGCGCGCGCGTGACCTTCGTGACCGGCCCCGCCGACACGCCCCCGCCC
>JBARXR010000406.1:0-23964 GCA_049647445.1 Jannaschia sp.
CGGGTGGCGTCTAGCCTGTGGCGTCGAGGATGTATCTTGCCGTCATCAGGTCGAGATGGGCGCCGCCGCCGTTCTTGAAAAGCGTGATCTGATCGTCCGATGTCCGTCTCAGTGCCGCGCCGTCGTAGTAGTCGGCGATGACGTCGGAGGGCGCGATCACCCCCTCGGCCAGCGGGATCTTCAGCTCCCCGATGTGGTCGAGCGTGGTCTTGCGGCTGTCCACGAACAGGTCCGCGCGGCGCACGGCGTCGTCGTCGGCCTCGCGCATGTCGGGGCGATAGGCGCCGATGAGGTCGATGTGCTGGCCGGGCCGGAGCCAGGCGCCGCGCAGGATCGGTTCGGTCGTCATCGTGGCGCAGGTGACGATATCGGCCGCGCGGACGGCGGCCGCAAGGTCGGGCACGTGCTCTGTTCCGCACTCGGCCGCAAAGGCGCGGGCTGTGGCTTCGGTGCGCGACCAGCTGGCGAATGTCGCATCCGGAAACGCCGCCGCATAGGCCTCCCGTAGTGAGCGGGCGACGGTCCCCGCGCCGACGATCAGGATGCGGCGGCTGTCCGGGCGCGCAAGGCGGGTGGCCGCCAGAAGACTGTCGCCCGCCGTCTTCCACTTGGTGACCAGCGCGAAGTCGAGCATCGCCTGAAGCGACCCGTCGCTGTCGTCGAAGACCGAGACCGCGCCCCCGATCGCCGGTTTGCCGCGGGCCGTGTTGCCGGGCCAGATCGTCGCCGTCTTGACCAGCGCGCCAAGTCCGTCGATCCACGCGGCGCGCGACAGGATCGTGTCTTCGCCTCGGTAGAGAAAACTGTCCTTCACCTCGGCACGTGGCAGGGCATGCCCCGCCTCCAGCGCGCGGGTCAGGTCCAGCCAGTCGAGCGACGCCCCGGCCTCCGGCCCGATGATCCGATATGTCATGCGGCATCCTTGCGAGACAGCAGGTTCTCTGCGACGAGGCGATCCGCCCATCCCGCCGGTCCGGTGAACAGGTGGGTGTTCCAGCCACGGGCCTCGGCGGCGTCGATATTGGCGACGCGGTCGTCCGTGAACAGAAGGTCGCGGCCCGGACGCCCCAGACGCTCCTCGACCATTTCATAGATTTTCGGGTCCGGCTTGATGCACCGCATGTGCCCGGAGACAAAGGCGATATCGAACTCCGTCAGGAACGGATAATGCGCCGTCGCCAGATCGAAGCTCTCGATGCCGAAGTTGGTCAGCGCATGAACCGCGATGCCGCGCTGGCGCAGGGCCCGCAGCAGGCGCACCGAATGATCGATGACCGGTCTGGCCAGTTCCAGCCAATCGTCGTGCCAGAGACGGATTTCGTCGCGCCAGTCGGGCGTGGCGTCTGCGACCTCGTAGATCACGTCGCGGAACGGCTCGCCGCGGTCGACGCGATCGTTCATGCCGTGCAGGTCGACGGCGGCGAACATGGCGCGGCGGCGGTCCCCGCCGATGACGCGGTCATAGTATCGCTCCGGCTGCCACTCGATCAGGACGTTGCCGATGTCGAACACCACCGCGTGGATCGTCATGCGAGATGCTCGGCATGAAAGGCTATGTGCTCGGGCACGAAGGTCGAGACGAAGAAATAGCTGTGGTCGTATCCGCGACGCAGGTTCAGCATCGCTTCCGTCCGGGTCTCCGCCAGCGCGGTCGCGAAGGCGGCGGTGCCGAGCTTGTCGAAGAACTGATCCTCGGTTCCCGTGTCGATCAGGCAGGGCGGCAGGGGTTTGCCGCCCGCCAGCAGGACAGTCGCATCGTGGGACGCCGGATCGCCCGTGTAGGCCGTCAATTGCGGGATCCCCCAGTCGCTGGCGGACGGATTGCAGATTGGCGCGAAGGCGGAGACGGAGCGGAAGCGGCCGGGCGATTTCAGCGCCAGCGTCAGCGCGCCGTGCCCGCCCATGGAGTGCCCGGTGATCGACTGGCGGTCGGGATCGAGGTCGAACCCGTCAAAGACGACTTTGGGAAGATCGTCGAGGATGTAGCTTTGCATCCTGAAATGCCGGGCCCAGTCGCCGGTGTCGGCGTCGACGTAGAAGCCCGCGCCCTGGCCCATGTCGTAGGTGTCGGCGTCGGGCACGTCCTCGCCGCGTGGCGAGGTGTCGGGGAAGGCGACGGCGAGTCCGGCCTCGGACGCCCAGGCTTGCAGGCCCGCCTTGGTCATTGCGTTCTCATGGGTGCAGGTCAGGCCGGAGAGATACCACAGAATGCCGCCGGTCGCATGTTCGGGCAGGAACAGCCCGAACGTCATGTCGGTTCCGGTTGCATCGGACGCGTGGGAATAGACGCCTTGAATGCCGCCGAAGCAGCGGTTTTCGGACAGGGTTTTCATTCAGGTTCCTCCGGTCATCAGGGCGATCACGAGCGACAGGGTCACGATGGACACGGCCGTCGACACAAGAATGGCGGCGCTGACGCGCTGTGGCGCGACGCCGTAGTGCTGCGCCAGCATATAGACGTTTCCCGCCACGGGCATGGCCGCCGCCGAGACCATGACGGTCACGGCGAAAGGGTCGGCGACCGGAAAGATATAGAGCGCCGAAAGTGCTACGGCAGCCGGGTGCAGCACCAGCTTGCAGAACGTGAGCCAGCCTGCCACCGACAGGCGCTCGGCGGTTTTGCCGGCAAGCGAGGCACCGATGGCAAAGAGGGCGCCCGGCGTTGCGGCGGCCCCGAGGATCGCAAGAAACTCGTTTATCGGGGTCCAGAGCGTGCGTCCCGTCGCGGACCACAGAATGCCCAGCGTGATCGACACGATCATCGGGTTCTTCGCAAGTCCGACTGCGACGGTTCTAAGGGTGCGCAGCGTCACGCGCCCTTCGCGCGACCCGGTGATCAGAACCACGATCAGCGACGAGAACACGATCAGGTCGGTCGCGAGGATCATCAGCATCGGCCCCGCGCTGTCCGGCCCGAGGAGCAGGATGAACATCGGGATGCCCAGAAAGCCCACGTTGCCGATGATGGCGCATTGCGCTTCGACGGCCGATTCCGTGACCGGCAGGCCACGCAGGAAGCCGACCGCCGTCGCGATCAGATAGACGATGCCGCAGCCCCACAGATAGGCGGTGATGAACCGCCAGTCGAAAATCTCGGCCAGGGTCAGGTTCGCGGCAAAGTTGAACAGCATCGCCGACAGGGCGAAATAGAAGACGAACTTGGTCAGGTAGGCGGTCGCGTCGGCGGTGAAAAACCTTGTCCGCCCCGCGAAATAGCCAAGCGCGATCAGGGCGAAGAAGGGAACCGTCTTGAGAAAGATCGCGATCATCCGGAACGGCTAGTCCGCGGGGGCGGCAGTGTCCAGTTGGTGCGGGCGGAGCGCGCGCTGCCCCCGCCCGTATCAGGCCTCCCGGAATATTTCGGAGGCAAAGAGGCTGGCATGTGCTTCGTCGGGGTGAAGCAGGTCAGCCGGTTCCGATCAGGATACCCGCCGCCAGGACAAGTCCGCCGCCGACGACCACCTGCAGCGTCGCGCGCCAGAACGGCGTGTCCATGAAGCGGTTCTGGATCCAGGCGATTGCCCAGAGTTCGACGAAGACCACGCCGATTGCGATGCTGGTGGCCAGCGTGAAGTTCGGGATGAGATAGGGCAGGGCGTGCCCGAGGCCGCCCAGCGTCGTCATCACGCCCGCCGCAATACCGCGCTTGAGGGGGCTGCCCCGGCCCGACAGCTCTCCGTCGTCGGAGGCGGCCTCGGTGAAACCCATCGAGATGCCGGCACCGACCGATGCGGCAAGCCCCACGAGGAAGGTCGTCCAGGGATTCTGGGTCGCGAAGGCGACGGCAAAGATCGGGGCCAGGGTCGAGACGGAGCCGTCCATCAATCCGGCGAGCCCGGGCTGCACCCAGGTCAGAAGGAACTGGCGTCGCGCCCGGTCTTCCTCGGATTGCAAGGCCTCGCCGGTGACGCCCCCGGTCATGTGTTCGGCGCGGCGTTCGTGACCCGCCTCGGCGGCAGCAAGGTCCCCCAGCAGCTTGCGGGTCGCCGCGTCCGACGTCGCCTGCGCGGCGCGGGTATAGAACCGGTGGGCGTCCCGTTCCATCGCGGCGGCCTCCGAGCGGATCTTCTCGAGGCCGAGGTTCTCGACCAGCCAGATCGGGCGACGCGCGTAATACCCCGCGACATGCTCGCGACGGATCAGGGGAATGACCTTGCCGAACCGGCTGGCGTGCAGGTCGATCAGGCGGCGGCGATGGCGATCTTCCTCCTCGGCCATGTCGTCGAAAACGCCGGCGGTGTCGGGAAAATCGGCGCGCAGGTTCTGGGCGTAGGTTCGATAGATCCGGGCATCGTCTTCCTCCGACGAGATCGCGAGCGCCAGCACTTCCTGTTCGGAGAGATCGCGGAAATTGCGGCGGGAGGAGAAGGTGCGAAGCATGCCCGGATGATAGCCGTGCGCGGCGCGTAAGCAAGGTCGCGGTTCCGCCGGGCGGACGGGTCCGGGTTCGCGGACTTCGGCAAATGCCATGGGGCCCGCGCGCCGCGCCGCAGGCAAACCGGGCCGCCGGGATCGACGGTGACGGCGGGCCCCCGATCGACGCGCCCGCAGCGCGGGAGGGCCTTCAACCATTGCGACGGCGCACCACGTAAACGGTTCGGTTCAGATCCCGCTTGTGCCAATTCCTCCGGTGCCTATGTTTCAGACGTAAAGGGGTCTGTCATGAACGATGTCTCACCGATCAAGAGAGGCCGGAAATACGATCAGGTTCTGGAAGGAGCCCGGTCCGTTTTCATGTCGGACGGGTACGAAGGCGCGAGCGTCGATGCCATCGCCCGCGCGGCAGGCGTGTCGAAAGCCACGCTCTACAGCTACTTCGCCGACAAGCGCCTGTTGTTCATGGAGGTCGCCAAGGCCGAATGCGGGCTCCAGATCGAGGAAGCGGATGCGATCCTGACCGACGAGTCGACGCCGCGAGAGGTGCTCAGCACCGCTGCCGACAGGATGCTGAGTTTCTTTCTGTCGAGTTTCGGCCAGTCGATCTTTCGGATGTGCGTGGCCGAGTCGGACCGCTTTCCCGAGCTGGGACGCGAATTCTACGAGACCGGCCCCAAGCTGTTTCGCGCGAAGATGGTCGCCTATATGGGCTGCGCCGTCGCCGAGGGGGATCTGGTCATCGACGACCTCGAGCTTGCCGCCGACCAGTTCGCCGAGCTGTGCAAGGCCAGCCTCTTCCCGGAGCTTGTCTTCGGTATTCGCAAGACGGTGACCGAGGCCGAGAAGACGCGCGTGATCGACGGTGCGGTCGACACGTTCCTTGCGCGCTATGGCGCCTAGGACGGCTTCAGGCTGGTCGTCACATAGTTGACCGACAGGTCGCGGTCCGACAGTTTCCAGGACCACAGGACCGGGTTGAACACAAAGCCCGTCCGGTCAACCGGCGTCAGACCCGCGCGTCCGATCAGATCGAACAATTCATCCGGCGTGATGAACTTGGACCAGTCGTGCGTGCCCTTCGGCAGCCAGCGCATCACATGCTCCGCGCCGATGATCGCCATCAGATAGGACTTCGGATTGCGGTTCAGGGTCGAGCAGATCATCATTCCGCCCGGGCGCAGCAGCCGCTGGCAGGCCGTCAGATAGGCCAGCGGGTCGGAGACGTGCTCCACCACTTCCATGTTCAGGACGACATCGAAGGCCGGCTCTCCGGTTTCCACCAAGCCTTCGGCGGAGGTATGGCGATAGTCGATCTCGAGACCCGATTGGTCCGCGTGGGCCTGTGCGACGGGAATATTGCGCGCCGCCGCATCGACGCCCACCACGGTCGCGCCGAGGCGCGCCATCGGTTCGGACAGAAGGCCGCCTCCGCACCCGATGTCGAGGATGCGCAGGCCGGAAAAGGGCGCCGCGGTCGTCAGGTCCCGATCGAATTCTGCGGCGATCTGGCGCGTGATGTAGTCGAGGCGGCACGGGTTGAGCATGTGCAGCGGCTTGAACTTGCCGTTCGGATCCCACCATTCGGCAGCCATTGCCTGAAACTTGTCGATCTCGGCGTTGTCGATGGTGGTCGTCATGATCTGGTCTCCTGTCGTTCAAAAGCCGTGGTGCGGCGCGCCTCAGCGCCTATATAGGTCGGTAATGGACAGAAACACGCAATCAGACACGGCGAATGCGCTCTATCGGCCGATCGATCCTTTCGACCAGCAAACGGTCGATGTGGGCGACGGACATCACCTCTATGTGGAGCAATGCGGCAATCCCGACGGTCTGCCGGTCGTGGTGCTGCACGGCGGGCCCGGTGGCGGGTGCAGCCCGATGATGCGGCGGTTCTTCGATCCGGCGATCTGGCGCGTCATCCTGTTCGATCAGCGCGGATGCGGGCGCTCCCGCCCCCATGCCAGCGTGCAGAACAACACGACCTGGCATCTGGTCGACGATATCGAGCGGATCCGGACTTTGTTCGGGATCGACCGCTGGGCCGTGTTCGGCGGCAGTTGGGGTGCGACGCTGGCGCTGATCTATGCCATCACGCACGCGGAACGGGCGGCGCACCTGTTCCTGCGCGGCGTCTTCCTGATGGAGCAGCGGGAGCTCGACTGGTTCTATGGCGGCGGCGCCGGGCAATTCTGGCCCGACCAATGGCGCCGGTTCACGTCCCTGATTCCCGAGGAGGAGCGCGGCGACCTCATCGCGGCTTACGGTCGGCGGCTGTTCGATACACCCGTCCATGACCAGACGCGGTTCGCCCGGGCCTGGGCGGCTTGGGAAAATTCCCTCGCGTCCGTCCGCAGCCAGGGCCATTCGGGTGAACCGAACGGCGAATACGCTCGCGCCTTCGCACGGCTTGAAAACCATTACTTCAGCCATGGCGGATTTCTCGAAAGCGACGGCTGGATCCGCACCAACATCGACCGGATCCGGGACATTCCCGGTGTGATCGTTCAGGGCCGCTATGACATGATTTGTCCGCCGCTGTCGGCGCAACTGCTGGCCGACGTCTGGCGGTCCGCGACCCTCCAGATGATCCCGTTTGCGGGGCACGCCCTGTCGGAGCCCGGAATTTCCGAACAATTGGTGCGGTCCGTCGACCGTGTCGGAAACTCTCATTCGGCAACCCTGCGTTTCGCATGACCCTCCAGACGGGCTGACAACCCGCGCGTCCACGGCTAGACCGGGCCGGATCGCCGCAGCCGGAGCCTTTCATGGACGTCCAAGATACCGCCCTTCCAGAGGTCAAGCTGATCACGCCGCGACGGTTCGGGGACGCGCGCGGGTTCTTTGCGGAGACATGGAATGCGCAGGTCTTCGCGAAAGCCGGTCTCGACGTGGCGTTCGTGCAGGACAACCAGTCCCTCTCGGAATCCCCGGGCACGATACGCGGTCTGCACTTTCAGGCCCCGCCGCACGGTCAGGGCAAACTGGTGCGCTGTGGGCGGGGCGCGCTGTTCGACGTGGCCGTCGATATCCGTCGCGGCTCTCCTCGGTACGGGCACTGGGTCGGCGTGGAGTTGTCGGCGGACAACGGGCGGATGCTTTGGGTGCCCGAAGGGTTCGCCCATGGGTTCGTCACCCGTGAACCGGGCACGGAAATCGTCTACAAATGCACGGGTTTCTACGATGTCGCCTCGGAGGGTGCGTTGCGCTGGGATGCGGTCGGCATCGACTGGGGTCTGAGCGGTGATCCGATCCTGTCGGCCAAGGATGCAGCCGCGCCGAACCTCGAGGCACTGGAAAGCCCCTTTCGGCACGAGGCCGCCGCATGAAGATTCTGGTGACAGGTGGGGCGGGCTTCATCGGATCGGCGGTGGTGCGGCAGGCGATCCGCGACGGCCTCGAGGTCGTGAACCTCGACAAGCTGACCTATGCCGCCTGCCTCGACAACGTGGCCTCCGTCGCCAACATGCCGGGATATGCCTTCGAGCAGGCCGATATCTGCGACCGCGCGGCGCTCGATCGCAT
This sequence comes from Jannaschia sp., assembly GCA_049647445.1. Taxonomy (GTDB): domain Bacteria; phylum Pseudomonadota; class Alphaproteobacteria; order Rhodobacterales; family Rhodobacteraceae; genus Jannaschia. The sequence goes on from JBARXR010000406.1 coordinate 7,900, forward strand.
CTTTGCCGACCATGCGCCCGACGCCGTGATGCATCTCGCCGCCGAAAGCCACGTGGATCGGTCCATCGACGGACCGGCTGCGTTCCTCGAAACCAACGTCATGGGCACGTTTCACCTTCTGGAGGCCGCGCGCGCCCATTGGGACCTGCAGGGCAAGCCCGGGAGCTTCCGTTTTCACCATATCTCGACCGATGAAGTGTTCGGCAGCCTCGGCGCAACCGGCCAGTTCACGGAAACCACCGCCTACGATCCGCGCAGTCCCTATTCCGCCTCCAAGGCCAGCAGCGACCATCTGGTGCGCGCCTGGCACGAGACCTACGGCCTTCCGGTCGTCCTGACCAATTGCTCGAACAATTATGGCCCGTTCCACTTTCCCGAAAAGCTGATCCCGGTCGTCATCCTGAACGCGCTGCACGGGCAGTCGATTCCGGTCTACGGCGCCGGCGACAACGTCCGCGACTGGCTGTTCGTCGAAGATCATGCCGACGCGCTGCTTGCGGTCCTGCGGCGTGGCGCGGTGGGGCGAAGCTACAACATCGGCGGCGAGAACGAGGCACGCAACATCGACATTGTCCGCATGATCTGCACGATCCTCGATCGCCTGAAGTCGCGCGCAACACCCCATGCCGACCTGATCGAGCATGTCGCGGACCGTCCCGGCCATGACGCCCGCTATGCCATCGATCCGTCACGGATGCGCGACGAATTGGGGTGGCGCCCGTCTGTCACCCTCGCGGAAGGGCTGGAGCGGACCGTCCGCTGGTATCTCGACAACGAGGACTGGTGGCGGCCGCTGCTGGCACGCGACGGTGTGGGCACGCGTCTGGGCAGACCGGCGTGAGCGGTCTTCTGGTCTTCGGGGCGACGGGACAGGTGGCACGCGAACTCCGCCGCGCCGCGCCGGACGCCACGTTCCTTGACCGCAGCGACGCCGACCTGTCCGTCCCGGGGGCCTGTCGCGATGCGATCCTTGTCCACACGCCCGACGCCGTCATCAACGCCGCAGCCTATACCGCGGTCGACCGCGCCGAGCAGGAGGAGGTGCGCGCAACCGCCATCAACGGCGTCGCGCCCGGTGAGATGGCCGCGACCTGTGCGGAACGCGACGTGCCGTTCGTCCAGATCTCCACCGACTACGTCTTCGACGGCAGCGGCACGACGCCTTGGAAACCGGACGACGGGGTCGGCCCGCTCGGGGCCTACGGTCGGACCAAACTGGTAGGGGAAGAGGCGATCAAGGACGCCGGGGGCAGCTTCGTCGTCCTGCGGACCAGTTGGGTCTTTTCCGCCCATGGGGCCAACTTCGTCAAATCGATGCTCGACCTCGGGGCGCAGCGCGACAGGCTCACCGTCGTCGCGGACCAGATCGGGGGGCCGACGCCGGCGCGGGATATCGCGCTGGCGTGCCTTGCCATCGTGACCGGGCTGACGGCGGGCAGACCGTCGGGGATCCATCATTTTGCCGGTCTCCCGGACATAAGCTGGGCCGGGTTCGCCCGCGCGATCTTCGAGGAAGCCGGGATGACCTGCGCCGTCGAGGATATCGCGGGTTCCGCCTGGCCGACCGCAGCCTTCCGCCCCGCCAACAGCCGGATGGACTGCACGTCGCTGGAGCGGACCTTCGGCATCACCCGCCCGGACTGGCGCGCGGGACTTCGCAAGATCATCGCAGAACTGGAGACCTCATGACCCAGCGGAAAGGCATCATCCTCGCCGGAGGGTCCGGCACCCGGCTTTATCCGATCACGGTCGGCGTGTCGAAACAGCTTCTGCCGATCTACGACAAGCCGATGATCTATTACCCGCTGACCGTCCTGATGCTGGCCGGCATCCGGGACATGGCGGTCATTACCACGCCCCACGATCAGGAGCAGTTCGTCCGCACCCTCGGCGACGGATCCCAGTGGGGCATCTCCCTGACCTACATCGTGCAGGACAGCCCCGACGGGCTTGCCCAGGCCTACCTCCTGGCAGAGGACTTTCTCGATGGGGCGGCATCGGCCATGGTGCTGGGGGACAACATCTTCTTCGGTCATGGCCTGCCGGACCTCCTGGCGCAGGTTCGCCTCGAAGGGGGCACCGTGTTCGGATATCACGTCGCCGATCCCCAGCGCTACGGCGTGGTGGCGTTCGATGCCGACGGATCGGTTCGGCAGATCATCGAAAAGCCCGTCACCCCGCCCTCGAACTATGCCGTGACGGGTCTCTATTTCCTCGATGGCACGGCCCCCGCGCGGGCGCGTGCCGTCACGCCCTCCGACCGGGGCGAGCTGGAGATCACCACATTGCTCGAAAGCTATCTCGCGGATGGCCAACTCTCGGTGCAGAAGATGGGGCGCGGATATGCCTGGCTCGACACCGGCACCCATGCCAGCCTGCTGGATGCCGGAAACTTCGTGCGCACGCTGTCCCAGCGGCAGGGCCTTCAGACCGGTTGCCCGGAGGAGGTCGCCTTCGACCTCGGATGGATCGACGCGGCCCAGTTGCAGGCGCGCGCGGATCTGTTCGCAAAGAACGACTACGGTGTCTATCTGCGCCGACTGCTGATCGGTCAGACCAGCGGCGACGGCGACGACAGATAGGTCACCGTCATGCTGGAGTGAATGTAGTTCAGCGCCGTCAACGTGCCCAGCGGGCGCAGATAGACGATCAGGAAGCCGTCCTGTGGGGCCGTGAAAGGCGTCACGTTCACCCCAAGCCGCGTCCATCCGGTCGCCAGCGCGATGCCATTCGCGGAATGCAGGATCGTGCGGATGGTCCGCGCATTCGTGTCCCAGGGTGGCGTCGTCCCGGCATGCTGGAACGCCACCCGCAGATCGAAGCCGGTGATCGCGGACGTCGCGTTGCGGAACAACCCGGAAAAACCGGTGATCGTGGTGCCCGCGCGCAGCACCGGACCCATCTGCGTCCAGTCCAGCGTCGGTTCCGCCCCGGTCCCGCAGGCCTCGCCGAAGGTCTGGTTCGAGGGGCCGGTGGTTCGGTCGAACGTCACCCAGCGATTGTCCGTCTGGCACGTCCATCGGCCCGAGATCCCGACACGGCCCGGCACGCGGACACCGGATGGAAAGGACGGAACGCCGGTTCCGGCCGCGACGTTCATCGCCTCCCTCCAGGTCACGCCGTCGGCGCTTGTCTTGACCGCGAAGCCGTCGCTGCCCGAGGTGCCCATTTCGGCCCGTCCCGAAAACCCGGTCTGGAACAGCAGGCTGGCGGTATCCGTTGCCGCGGCCTTGTTGATCTTGACCTGATGCCCCGCGCCCTCGTGCGTCAGAAGAGTCGCCGCCGCTCTGACCGTCAGCCGATTTACCGCGTCGGCGTCGGCGTTGATCCCGAGGGTGTCGCTCTGCACCGTCGGTTGTGTCCAGGTGTCGCCTGACAGGACCACGTCGGCCCCGAGCGAGAGCACATGCACGCGCCACCCGGCGGCCGGAGGGATGAAGGTCCAGGCATTACCCTCGCGGACGGCGATCCGCCCGTCCTGCCCCAGCCATTCGCCAGCGGCCCCCGCGGCGACGATATGCCGGTCGCCTTCATCCGGGCTTACGGGCGCATCGGTCCGGTCGATATCAAGAACCACGGGCTGGACCAGGGCGTCCAGACGGCGGATCGCCTCGTTGTGGGTCACGTGCTTCTGCGCCTGACTTGCCTGGATGAGGGGTAGCGACAGGATGACGGTATTGTCGGACATAGGGACCACGGCCTCCGATGGTGATGAAGGCTGGGACACTCCGGCTGAGCGGTTAACGGTCGGTTAACGCCATCGGGGCCGTGTTCAGTTCGAGTTTATGTTGTTCGCCAGGCCGAAGGCGGATCCGATCAGGCCGAAGACGGTGCGGGTGCCGACGACCGGGCTCTCGGTGACATAGACGAGGTCGCCCGGCGCGATCCGCAGATTGCGTGCGGCGAAAAGGCCATCTGCCGACGTCAGGTCAAGGGTGAAGACGACCTGTTGGTTGCGTGGCCCCCGTACGCCCGCCGCCAGCGCCGACTGCGGATATTCACGCAGGATCAGGATCCCCTGTGCGTTGGCGCGGTTGTCGTTGACGCCTCCGATGATCGATACGGCATCCATCGCGGTCACGATATCCTTGGGAAAGGGATGCAAAGCCTCCGATCCCGCCGCGCCGACCGACAGGAAATAGCGATCGTCTTCCTCGACGATGACCTGGTCGCCGCCGGTCAGAAGCGTGTCCAGACCCGGCTCCGCGTAAAGGCGGTCGATGGACGTCCCATAGATCTGGCCGCCCCGCTTGAGGCGAATTTGCGGGTTCTTGAGCGCGTTCGACACCCCGCCTCCCACCGCGATCAGGCTCAGCACCGTGAAGTTCCGGTCCGGAAGGGGATAGCTGCCGGGAAGGTTCACGCCACCTACCAGGTCCACGGTGTTGCCGCGCCCTTCGCTCAGCGACAGTTGGACCTGCGCCGAGGGCGCAATCGGCTCCAGAGCGTCCTGAACGCGTGCGCGGGCCCGATCGGGCGACAGACCCGCGATGCGGACACTTCCGACATAGGGGACGAAAACGTCGCCGCCGGGTGTGACGCGCACGTCCGGCAGGGCGACCTGCCGGCTGTCCCCGGCCGTCAGCAGAGAATTCTCGCTGCTGTCCCAGATGACGATGGAGACGCTGTCTCCGCCGCGGATGACCTGGCTGGTGGAGCCCGGCGCGGCGGACACCCAGCGCTGCTGGCGCTCGCCCACGAGAGGCCATTCGGACACCGTCGGCAAGAGCGCGCGGGTCACCGGATAGATGGCAAAGCCGACCTGGTCGGAGTCGCCCGCCCGCAGGACTTCGGACCGGACCCCGGCTCCGCGTGGCAAGGTGCAGCCGACGATGAGGGCCATCGCAGCGACCAGGACGCATATCCGGAGAAAATGTGACATCAGTGCGCAGTGCTCCGTCGGCGGATCGCCCTTGCCGAAGGACGGTTCCCACTCGTGCCATCCGGCGGCTGGGGCGTCAACGGAGCCTCGTTAGCGTCTCGTTCATTTTTTGCGTGCTAGGACCGGAAACGGCGCGTGGCGGCGCCGATGGCGACGCTTGTGCGGCGGTGCAGCATGGCATAACGAGAGGTATTGATTGATTGTTATTTCGGGAATCGGGGAAATGACGGCGCTGCCGGTGTCCCAGTTCGCAACACCGACCGGGCACAGACGCGCCGATGGCGCGCGCCTCTCGATTGCCGATCGTCTCCGCGCCGACCGAGGCCAGGTGGCATGCTGAATTTCATCAAATCGCTCAGCCGACGGCAGAAATCCGTCATCTTCCTGGTCTTCGATCTCGTCATCATCGACATCGGGCTGCTGTTCGCGCTGCTGGTCCAGCCACTGCCGCAAACCGCCCCCTCCATGGTCGACATCCTCGTCGTCGGTATTCCCTGCCTTGCGCTGCTTGGCGGTGCGCTTCTGATGCTGCTGGGCTTTCCGAAGATGCAGCTCGCTGATTTCGATGCCACCGCGCTCGGGCGCATCGCGTCCATGGCGACCTTTCTGGCTGCCAGCACCACGGCGCTGACGGTGTCCTTCGGATATCCGCTGCTGGTCCCGTTTCACCTGATGTTCGGCATCAGCGTCTTCATGTTCATGACGATCGCGCGTGTCGTCCTGCTGCAGGTGGTGATCGCGATCTATCGGCGGGGCGACGCTGTCTGCCGGGTCCTGATCTATGGCGCAGGGACCACCGGCACCCAGCTTGTGCAGGCCTTCAAGGCGCATCGCGACATCGATCCGGTCGCATTCGTCGACGACAATCGCGCCCTTCAGGGTCTCACGATCGCCGGGCTTCCGGTCCTCAGTCCGATGCGCATCGCGGAAATCGTCTCGACCCGGAACATCGACCGCGTGCTGCTCGCAATGCCGTCTCTCAGTCTGCCGAAGCAGGCGCAGATCGCCCGGCGCCTCCAGAAGATGGGCCTCGAGGTCCAGATGCTGCCATCGTTCTCTCAGCTGATCGGCAAGGAGGCCCTGATCGACAAGCTGCGGACGGTGCCTCCCAAAGCCTTCCTCGGTCGTGCCGAAATCGACACGCCGCTGGGCGAGGGAACGGAGATGTACGCGGGCAAGGCGGTCCTCGTGTCCGGCGCCGGCGGGTCCATCGGCTCGGAGCTTTGCCGCCAGCTGCTGGACTGCCGCCCGTCCAAGCTGATCCTGTTCGAACTCAGCGAATACGCCCTGTTCAGCGTCGAACAGGAACTGCGTCCCCTTGCAGTCGAAGCCGGGGTAGAGATCGCGCTCGTTCTCGGGTCCGTCACCGATGCCAGACACGTCCGGCACGTTCTGGCGACCCATGCCGTGCAGGTCGTGCTGCACGCCGCCGCCTACAAGCATGTCACCCTGGTGCAGCAGAACCCGCTGGCCGGGATCGCCAACAACGTGCTCGGCACACATGCGCTGGCCTCCGCCGCCATCGCCGCGGGGGTCGAGCGGTTCACGCTGATCTCGTCGGACAAGGCCGTCCGCCCGAAGGGCGTCATGGGGGCGTCAAAGCGGTTCGCCGAGATGGTCATCCAGGACTTCGCCTCCCGCGTGCCCGAGAGCGGCCGTCCGGTGTTCTCGATGGTGCGCTTCGGCAACGTTCTCGGCTCTTCGGGGTCGGTCATTCCGATCTTCAACGAGCAGATCCAGCGCGGTGGCCCGGTCACCGTGACCCATCCTCACGTGACCCGCTTCTTCATGACGATCCAGGAGGCCGCGCGCCTCGTCCTCAAGGCCGGGGCCATGGCCGAAGGCGGCGAGGTCTTTCTTCTGGACATGGGCAAGCCGGTGCGCATCTTCGACCTTGCGACGCAAGCCATCGAGGCGACGGGCTATTCCGTGCGGTCCGACGAAAATCCGGATGGCGACATCGAGATCAAGTTCATCGGTCTGCGGGACGGCGAAAAACTGGAGGAAGAGCTGTTTCTCGACGGGTCCGAAAAGCCCACCGCGCACCGCAAGATTTTTCGCGTCCGCGAACGCTCCCTGTCGGAGATCGAGATGGCCGGCACGCTGCGCGCCCTGCGGACGGCGCTTGCGGCAGGGGACGAGGCCAGGGTTCTGGAAATCGTGGCCACCAGAATCGAAAGCTTCGAGCCTGTCCAGGCCGGGACCTGCGTCGCCACCGGTCCGACCTGATACAAGGTTTGACAGGCCGGGCGGCTTCGTCCACGCCTCGGGCCATGAAAACCGCACTCGTCACTGGCTCGGCCGGGTTCATCGGCTTCCATCTTTCCCGCCTGCTGCTGGCCCGGGGATGGACCGTCATCGGCATCGACAGCCTGTCGGATTACTACGACGTTGCGCTCAAGCGGCGGCGTCACGACATGCTTTCCGACAGCCCGTCGTTTCGGCCCGTCGTCCGCGATATCTCCACGCCTGGTTTCGTGCAAAGCCTGCTCGCCGAGACGCCCGCCGACGCGATCATACACCTGGCCGCGCAGGCGGGCGTGCGCCATTCGATCGACGCTCCGCGCGATTACGTCTCCGCGAACCTCGTGGGCGGCTTCGAGATCCTCGAGGCCGCCCGGTCCCATCCGCCCGACCACCTCCTGATGGCCTCGACCTCGTCGGTCTACGGCGCGGAAACCGACATGCCCTATCGCGAGACCCGGAAGGTCGACACCCAGATGTCCTTCTATGCCGCGACGAAGAAGGCAAACGAGGCGATGGCCCACAGCTACGCCCATCTCTACGGGGTTCCGACGACGATGTTCCGCTTCTTCACGGTCTACGGGCCCTGGGGCCGGCCGGACATGGCCCTGTTCAAGTTCGTGCGGGCGATCCTGAACGGTGAGGCGATCGACGTCTACAACCACGGCAGGATGCGCCGCGACTTCACCTACGTGGACGATCTGGTCACGGCAATCGCGGGCTTGATCGACGTGCCGCCGGGCACGGCGCCCGTAGGCGACGCCGACAGCCTCAGCCCCGTCGCCCCGTTCCGGGTCGTGAACATCGGCAATGGAGACCCGGTGGAACTGGGGCGCTTCATCGAAGCGATCGAGTCGGCCCTCGGACAGACCGCCCGCCGCAACCTGATGGACATCCAGGCCGGAGACGTGCCTGCCACCTGGGCGGATACGACGCTTCTGACGGCCCTGCTGGGCCATCCGCTGCCGCGCACCTCGATCGAAGAGGGCGTCGCCGCGTTCGTGGACTGGTATCGCTGGGACTACGAGACGATCCGGGCCGCGGATCCGGCATCGTGAAAATTACCGTTAAACCCGAATCGAAAGCCAGATTGTCGCCGTTCCGGTGACGTCGCCCGGCTGCGGCCCGGCCAGAACGGCCTGACATCACCGTCCTGTCGCACCACGTCCTTGTGCGTCGTCAGACAGGACACCGGGATGAGCCGCTTTCAGCATGTTGCGACCTTCGGCAGCCTGTTTTCCGGTCGCCCGCACATGTTCGACGATCTCGCTTATGGCGTCGTGGATGGCGCGCTGGTGCTGCACGGTGCCAGCCGATCCGGCAACGGGCTGGTCGCCTGGACGTTCGAGGAGGGTGCCACCACCCACCGCGACTGGCGGGAACTGCCCGCGGGCGGCATCGTTCTTGGCGGGCTGGAGATGCTGCGCATCGAGATCGATGGCGTGGACCATCTTTCCGCGCTGGCCGGAGGCAGCCTTGGGCTGGCAAGTTATGAAATCGGCCCGATGGGGCGCATCGACCAGCCGCCGGTGCAGGTCCGGGGCACGGGCCTCGACGGCGCGATCAGCAGCGCCGAGACGCTGACGCTGGGCGGCGCCGTGATGCTCTATTCGGTGAAGCTGGGGACCGGGCGCATCCAGATCTCGGAGGTGGGCGCGGGCGGCGCGGTGGCGGGGCGCGGGTCGGTCGAGCTTTCGGACGGCGGTCAGGACGTCAGCGACATGGCGACCATCCGCATCGGGCCAAGCGATGTCCTTCTGGCGACCTCCGCCTGGTCGAACCGTATCTATTCCTTCACGGTGACGGTCGACGGCGGCTTGCGGCAGGGCAGCAGCTGGGGCGCGCTCGAGGGTCTGGGGCTCGGGACGCCCACGGCGATCAAGACCTACACCAAGGACGGACAGGCCTATGCCATCGTCGGCAGCGCCGGAAGTTCGTCGTTGTCGGTCCTGTCGATCGGCGCGAACGGCGCGCTGACGCCCGTCGCGCATCTGATCGACGACCTCGACACCCGCTTCCACCGTGTCACGGCGCTCGATGTGACGGAAGTGGACGGACGCGTCTTCGTCGTCGCCGGGGGCGCAGACGACGGCATCACCGTGTTCGAGGCGCTCCGGGACGGCAAGCTGGTGCTTCTGGGCACGCTGGAAGACACGTTCGACACGACCCTGCGGAACGTCTCCTCCCTTGCGCTGGCCGCTGCGGATGGCCTGCTCCACATCGCCGTCGCCTCCGCGTCCGAGGCCGGTGTGACCCGCTTCACCATGGACCTGCCGCCCGCCAGCCAGCGGATCGCCGATACCGCCGGCAACGACACCGTGCGCGCGGGGGCCGGCGACGACGTGATCTTCGGCGGCCTCGGTGCGGACGACCTCAGCGGCGGGGCGGGATACGATGTCTTCGTGATGACCGGCGACGGACAGGCCGACACGATCCGCGACTTCGAGATCGGCATCGACAAGATCGACCTGTCCGGCTGGGAGGGGCTGCGCGGCGTCGGACAATTGAGGCTCGCGATCACCGGCAACGGGGGGCGCATCTTCTTCGGGGATGAGATCCTGACGATCTTCCCGGATCCCCGCGGCCCGCTGACACATGCGGAGATCCTGTCAGCGATCAGCCTTTCGTTCCAGAACGTCCCGACCGGAAACGTGTTTCCCGACGGCGTGCAGGAGGGGACGGGCGCCAACGACAGGCTCGAGGGCATCGCGGACGGCGACAGCCTGTCGGGTGGCGCCGGCAATGACACCCTGATGGGGTACGATGGCGAAGATACCCTTCTGGGCGGCGACGGCGACGACCTGCTGGACGGCGGCGCGATGAATGATTGGCTGCAGGGGGGCGACGGCGACGATTCTCTCTGGGGACAGGCCGGCGACGACACCCTCGAGGGCGGAGCCGGCGTCAATTTCCTCGTCGGCGGCGAGGGGTCGGATGTCCTGATCGTCCACAACGAACGCGACAATATCGGCGAAAATCCCAAGTGGTCCGGCGAGGATCTGGTGATCGCCTACGTCAGCTTCCGCGTCCACCGCGACCATGTCGAGAACCTGGAACTGCGCGGCGAGGCGATCATCGCCGTCGGCAACTCTCTCGCGAACCGGATCACCGGCAACGCGCAGAACAACATCATCAACGGCGGCAAGAACAACGATACGATGATCGGCGGCCTCGGCAATGATACCTACCTCGTGCGTGCGCCCGGCGACCTGGTGATCGAGGCCGCGGGCGAAGGCATCGACGCCGTCCGCGCGTTCCGCTCCTACGCCCTGCCCGACCACGTCGAGCGTCTGTATCTGCAGTCGGTTCGCGCGGATCAGGGCGAGGGTTTCGTCGCCCTGAACGGCATCGGCAACAGCCTCGACAACATCATCTACGGCAACCTCGGCGACAATATCCTGGCCGGGCGCGAGGGGCGCGACACCCTGCGCGGCCAGGCCGGGGCCGATACCTTCGTCTTCGACCGCGCCCTGGGGGAGGACAACGTCGACCGCATCCTCGATTTCAACACGAATACACCCGGGGAAGGGGATGTCCTCAAGATCAAGAAGGCCCTCCTCGGCGGACCGGGACTTCCCGACGGCGTGCTGGCAGGCGCGCATCTGGCCTATGGGACGTCCGCAGGCGACGCGGACGACCGCTTCGTCTTCGACGCGGGGTCGGGACGCCTGTGGTATGACGTCGATGGCTCGGGCGCGCGGGCGCAGGTCCTCATGGCGACCTTCGACCAGGCCGCGATGGTGTTCGCGTCCGATATCCTGCTGTTCTGACCGCCCTCGCACCTTGGACGAAAGGGGGCTGCATCCCGCTCGCTTCTGCGGCAGGGTCGGGCCGATCGTTCCCGAAAGGATCCTGCCCAAATGACCGCGTCGCTCTTCGATCTGCCACCCGCGCCCACCCTTGATGTCGTCGGCGAGACCGGAAGCTATCCGGTCAGGCGGATCTTCTGTGTCGGGCGCAACTATGCCGCCCATGCCGCCGAGATGGGCAATGAGGTCGACCGCGAGGCGCCGTTCTATTTCACCAAGAACCCCTGGCACATGGCGCACAGCGGCCAGACGCTCGCCTATCCGCCCGGCACGTCGGACTACCACCACGAGATGGAACTGGTGTTCGCCATCGGCGCCCCGCTCTTTCGCGCCACGCGAGAGCAGGCGCTGGCCGGTGTCTTCGGATACGGTTGCGGCCTCGACATGACGCGGCGCGATCTGCAGGGCGTGGCCAAGGACAAGCGGCGGCCCTGGGACACGGGCAAGGACGTGGAAGGTTCGGCGGTGATCGGGCCCCTGACGCGGGCCGATGGCGTCGACGATCTGGCCGCGCGTGCGATCCGCCTGCGGGTGAACGGCACGGTGCGTCAGGACGCGCATCTGGGCGACATGATCCATGCGGTCCCCGAGATCATCGCCGACCTCTCCCGCCTCTATCATCTGCGGCCCGGCGACATTGTCATGACCGGCACGCCTGCGGGCGTCGGCGCGGTGCGGCCCGATGACGTGCTCGACGGCAGCATCGACGGTCTCGCGCCCGTGACCCTCACGATCGGCCCGCCCGAATAGGCGATATCCTGCATCAGTATCGGGCCTGATTGCCGCAATCGGAAGGATTGTGCATCTTTGCGGCTGTGCCGGACCGCTGTTGGGAGACAGGAGTCCCGTGCCGCGCGGCCGGAGGACAGCGCCATGACCGACAGTGCCAATGCAAGCATCTGGTTCGTCGACCGCCACCTGCTCGAGGGACGGGCCGGAAAGGTCGCGTTCCGCGAAGCGGGTGGCGGACGCACCCTGACCTACGGTCAACTGGCACACCGAACCGGCTGCATGGCCGACGCCCTGATGCGCCTCGGCCTGCGGCGGGAGGAGCGTCTGGCTTGCCTGCTCCTCGACCGCATCGAATACCCGGTTATCTTCTGGGGCGCGCTTCGCGCCGGGGTCGTGCCCATTCCGCTCAACACCCTTCTGTCCTCCGACGTCTATGCGGCGATTCTCGCGGACAGCCGGGCCACCGCACTGGTCGTGTCGGCCGAACTCTGGGACGTGGTGCGTCCGGCCCTCGACGGCTCCGTCGTCGAGCATGTGATCGTCGCGGGCGGGACGGCCCCGCCCGGCACGATGTCCTACGAAAGCTTTCTCGAAGGCGCCTCGCCGCGCCCCCCGGTCCGGGTCGGCGCGGATGAAACGGCGTTCTGGCTCTATTCCTCCGGCTCCACCGGACAGCCGAAAGGCGTGCGCCACGTCCACGGCGCGTTGCGCGCGACGGCCGACACCTATGGTGCGCGGGTTCTGGGCATCCGCGAGGAGGACACGATCTTTTCCGTGGCCAAGATCTTCTTCGCCTACGGTCTGGGCAACGCGATGTCGTTCCCGCTCTCGGTCGGGGCCACAACGGTCCTGTTCGACGGGCGTCCCACCCCCGAGGTGGTGGTCGATATCATCGCGACCGAACGTCCCACGATCTATTGCGGCGTTCCCACGCTCTTCGCCGCGACCTGCGCCCATCTCGACCGCCACGGCGTTCCCGCGTCCGACATGCGCCTGTGCATCTCCGCCGGCGAGGCCCTGCCGGAGGAGGTGGGGCGCAAATGGCGTGCGCATTGGGGCGTCGATATCCTCGACGGGGTCGGCAGCACCGAAATGCTGCATATCTTCCTGTCCAATCGCCCCGGCGACGTCGTCTACGGCACCTCCGGCGTGGCGGTGCCCGGCTACGATCTTCGGTGCGTGACCGAGGAGGGAACGGCGGTGCAGCCGGGCGAAGTCGGCGAATTGCTGGTGCGCGGGGCCTCCGCCGCCGACGGATACTGGAACAAGCGCGACAAGAGCCGGGCGACGTTCGAGGGCGAATGGACACGCACCGGCGACAAGTACGAGATCACGCCCGACGGGCGCTACAGCTACTGCGGGCGCACCGATGACATGGTCAAGGTGTCCGGCATCTGGGTCTCTCCGTTCGAGGTCGAGCAGGCCCTGATCTCGCATCCCGCCGTGCTCGAGGCCGCCGTGGTCGCCTGCCCGGACGAGGCCGGGCTGCTCAAGCCCAAGGCCCATGTCGTTCTCAAGGACTCCATCGCCGGAGACGTGGCCGAGGTCCTCAAGGACCACGTCAAGGCGCGCGTCGGCAAATGGAAGTATCCCCGCTGGATCGTCATCACGGACGAGTTGCCCAAGACGGCGACAGGCAAGATCCAGCGGTTCAAGCTGCGGGAGGGGGCATGATGCCGATGCTGACCATCGACGGGACCGACCTCGAATACGCCAGTCATGGCCCCGGCTCCGGCCCCGCAATCGTCCTGCTCCATGAGGGGCTGGGCTCCGTCTCGCTCTGGCGCGACTGGCCCGAGCGGATCGCCGCCGCGACCGGGTGGCGCGTCGTGGCCTATTCGCGTGCGGGCTATGGCCGGTCCTGCCCGGCGACCCTGCCCCGTCCCGTGACCTACATGACGCAGGAGGCGAACGACGTCCTGCCCCGGGTTCTCGACGCCCTGGCCATCGACGCCTGCATCCTGCTGGGTCATTCCGACGGCGCGACCATTGCCGCCATCCACGCCGGGTCCACCGCCGACACCCGCGTGCGGGGCCTGATCCTCATGGCGCCGCATTTCTTTCCCGAGCCCGAGGGGCTGGCCGCCATCGCCCGTGCCCGCGAGTCGTTCGAGACAGGGGACCTGCGCGACAGGCTTGCCCGGCACCACGCCGACCCCGACGCCGCGTTCCGGGGCTGGAACGACGTCTGGCTGTCGCCGGATTTCGCCGACTGGCACGTGGGCGAGGTCATCGACTACCTGCGCGTCCCGACCCTCGTGATTCAGGGCGACGCCGACCCCTACGGCACGCTCGCACAGGTGCGCGAGGTCGAGGAGCGCGCCTACGCGCCCGTCGATACGCTGATCCTGCCGGGCGCGGGCCATGATCCGCTGCGCGACGCGCCGGACGCGACCTTTGCCGCGATCGTCGAATTCACCGCCCGCCTCGCCCGGATCGAGGCCGAGGTGGTCGTTCCGGCGTGACGCCCGCACGCACCGTCCGGGCATCGCCGCCGCCGCATGCCTATGTCCCCGGACAGACCCCCCGCCATCCGGAGGGGCTTTTCGATCCGATCCGCGCCGATCTGGCCCTGGCGTGGGAGACCGGGCTGACCTACCTCTCGGGCGGCTTCTACTGGGAAGCGCATGAGGTGCTGGAACCGGTCTGGATGGCCCAGCCCCCGAATGCCCCCGAACGCGCGCTGACCCAGGGTCTGATCCAACTCGCCAACGCGGCCCTCAAGCAGCGGATGGGCCAGCCCCGCGCCACCGCCCGCCTGCGCAAGATCGCCGACAGCCATCTGGCAGAGGCGCTGTCGCGCGGTGGCGGCTGCGTCTCGGAGTTCGACTCGGCGCGGCTCGAGGCCCTGAAACGTCACCTGTTCGACCAGAAAGATGCACTTTAAAGCATAATACAGCCTAACATTGGACCGAAGTCGCAATATGGTGCACCAATTTATTGCCCGAGGGAGGGGCTGCCATGTCCAGGATCATCGATTTCCGCACCGACCCGTCCGCCTATCGCCACTGGCGCGTTGCGTATGACGGGCCGGTCGCGCACCTGACCATGGACGTGGACGAGGACGGCGGCCTCTTCGAAGGCTATCAGCTCAAGCTCAACTCCTATGATCTCGGCGTCGACATCGAACTTGCCGACATCGTCCAGCGGATGCGGTTCGAACACCCCGAGGTCCGCGCCGTCGTGATGCGATCCGGCAAGGACAAGGTCTTCTGCGCCGGGGCCAACATCCGCATGCTCGGCGGCGCGAAACACAGCCACAAGGTCAATTTCTGCAAATTCACCAACGAGACGCGCAATACCTACGAGGCGGCGGAGGCGGATTCGGGTCAGACCTATATCGCCGCCGTGCGCGGGGCCTGTGCCGGCGGCGGCTATGAACTCGCCCTTGCCTGCAATCACATCATGATGGTGGACGACGGCGCCACAACCGTGTCCCTGCCCGAAGTGCCCCTGCTGGCCGTCCTCCCCGGAACCGGCGGCCTGACCCGCGTCACCGACAAGCGCCGGGTCCGCCGCGACCGTGCCGATGTTTTCTGCTCGACCGAGGAGGGGGTGAAGGGCCGCCGTGCGCTCGATTGGCGGCTGGTGGACGAAATCGTCCCGAACGCCCGCTTCGACGAGATCGTGGCCGATCGCGCCCGGGAGATCGCCGCCCGCAATCCCCGCGACGGTGCCAATGGCATCGCGCTGACACCCGTCGAGCGCACGTTCACCGATGCGGCACTGACTTGGTCGACCGTCGACGTGGCGATCGACCGCGCGGCGCGCACGGCCACGATCACCGTTCACGGCCCCGAAGATGCGCCCCGTCCCATCGACAAGGTGGATGCCTCCGACTGGATCCTGCGCGCGGCCCGCGATCTTGACGACGCCATCCTGCACCTGCGCCTCAATGAGCCCGACCTCGGGACCCTCGTCTGGCAGTCGCAGGGCAACCCGGCCCGTGTCGCCGCCCATGAGGCGACGCTCGACGCCGACCACTGGCTCGCCAATGAAATCCGCCAGTACTGGAAGCGCGTTCTCAAGCGGATCGACGTGACCTCCCGCTCGATGATCGCGCTGGTGGAGCACGGATCCTGCTTTGCGGGTGTGCTGGCGGAAATCCTGTTCGCCGCGGACCGCAGCTACATGATGGAAGACGCGTTCGAGGGCGACAACCGGCCGCTCGCCGCGATCCATCTGACACCCGCCAATTTCGGCCCGATGCCCATGGCCAATGGCCTGACGCGTCTGGAGACCCGCTTCCTCGGCGAACCCGACGCGGTGGAGGTCGCCCGCGCGCACCCCGGCGCGATCGAGGCCGAAGACGCAGCCGCCCTCGGTCTCGTGACCGAAATCCTCGACGATATCGACTGGGAAGACGAGATCAGGATCATCCTGGAGGAACGCGCCTCC
>JBARXR010000407.1:0-1502 GCA_049647445.1 Jannaschia sp.
CGCCGAGGTGGCGCCGCCGAGGGTCGCGGCGGCGAAGGGCATGGCGGCGGCGGCCGCAAGTGCGGCGCGGCGGGTCAGCTTGGTCATCGTGGTCTCCCGTTGATAAATCTGCGTATAGGGACCTAGCGCAACGGGGCCGCTTTCACAGATCACATCGGCGCGAGGATGCAGGGGCCCTGCGCAGCCATGCGCAGTCTGGACAAGCCGCCGCCCCGGTGACACATCCCCCGGGCCAAAGGAGCCTGCCCAATGCCCTCGACCGATACCGTCACCCGTTTCGCCCCCTCGCCCACCGGATTTATCCACGTGGGCAACCTGCGCACGGCGCTGATGAACTGGATGATCGCGCGCAAGGCCGGGGGGACGTTCATCCTGCGCCTCGACGACACCGACCCGGAGCGGTCGAAGGAAGAATACGCCGACGGCATCCGCGAAGACCTCGAATGGCTGGGCCTGACCTGGGACCGGGAAGAGCGGCAGTCGGCGCGCCTCGACCGCTATGCCGCGGCTGCCGACGAGATGCGGTCGTCGGGTCGGCTGTACGAGGCGTTCGAGACCCCGGTGGAGCTGGACCTCAAGCGCAAGAAGCAGCTCAACATGGGCAAGCCCCCGGTCTACGACCGCGCCGCGCTGTCCCTGTCGGAGGCCGAGAAGGACAGGCTGCGCGCCGAACGTGGCGGGCATTGGCGCTTCAAGCTGGACCAGAACCGGATCGAATGGACCGACGGCATCCTGGGCCACCTGAGCCTCGATGCCGCCTCGGTCAGCGACCCGGTGCTGATCAAGGGGGATGGTCAGGTCCTCTATACCATCGCGTCCGTCGTGGATGACACCGACATGGGCGTGACACACGTTGTGCGCGGCTCCGACCACGTGACCAACACGGCGACGCAGATCCAGATCATGGCGGCGCTCGGACATGCGCACCCGGTCTTCGCCCATCATTCGCTGCTGACGGGTCCCGCGGGCGAGGCCCTGTCCAAGCGCCTCGGGACGCTGTCGCTGCGCGATCTGCGCGCGGCGGGGATCGAGCCGATGGCCTTGCTGTCCCTGATGGCGCGTCTAGGCTCCTCGCAGCCCATCGAAGTGCGGGACACGCCCGAGGCGCTGGCCGAGGCTTTCGACATCTCCCAGTTCGGCAGTGCGCCGACCAAGTTCGACGAGGCCGACCTGCGGCCGCTCACCGGAACCGTCCTGCAATCCCTTCGGCTCGAGGCGGTCGCCCGCGACGTCGCGGCGCTCGGGGTGCCGGATGACCTGGCCGAGCCGTTCTGGCACGTGCTGCGCGACAACATCCGGTCGCGCGCCGAGATGGCCCCGTGGTGGCAGGTGATGACCGAGGGCGCGCGCCCGGACATCCCCGCCGAGGATGCCGCTTTCGTGCGCGACGCCGTCGCGATGCTGCCGGATCCGCCGTTCACGCCCGAGACCTGGGGCACCTGGACCGCTGCCGTCAAGGAGGCCTCGGGGCGCAAGGGCGCCGCGCTTTTCAAACCCCTGCG
>JBARXR010000408.1:0-1893 GCA_049647445.1 Jannaschia sp.
TGCCTATTCCGGGCATGGGGTGGTTGAAAGCCCATTGAGCGCGCCCTGGCGGCGGCGCATCGTGGCGCGGTTCGAATTTCCAGAGGAGGCGACCTGATGGCGACGATACTACTTTCCGCTGCGGGGGCTGCGCTGGGTGGCTCGGTTGGAGGGACGTTGGCCGGGCTGTCGTCGGTCGCTGTCGGCCGCGCCGTGGGGGCGACCCTAGGGCGGGTGGTAGATCAGCGGTTGCTGGGTCAGGGCGGACAGGCTGTCGAGACCGGCAAGGTGGATCGGTTCCGCCTGACCCGAACCGGCGAAGGCGAGCCGATTGCGCAGCTTTATGGTCGGATGCGTCTGGGGGGGCAGGTCATCTGGGCGTCGGACTTTCAGGAAACAATTGCGGTTTCGGGGGGCGGCAAGGGCACGCCAAAGCCGACGTCGACGGAATACAGCTATTCCGTAAGCCTTGCGATTGCGCTGTGCGAGGGGGAGATTACCCGTGTCGGACGTGTCTGGGCCGACGGTGAGGAAATCGCGCCGGATAGCCTGAACATGCGGGTCTATACCGGTACGCGCGATCAGCAGCCCGATCCGGTGATCTCCGCCATCGAAGGATCGGACATGGTCCCGGCATATCGTGGAACGGCGTATGTGGTGTTCGAAAACCTGAGCCTGCAGGCGTTCGGGAACCGGGTGCCGCAGTTCACCTTTGAGGTGCTGAGACCCGAGCAGCGACAGGTGCAGGGGGCCGAGCATGCGATGGCGTATGGGGTGACAGGGGTCGCGCTGATCCCGGGCACGGGTGAATACGCACTGGCGACAACCCCGGTGCATTATGTCGGCGGCCCCGGTGCGCGCTGGAGCGCCAATGTGGCCACACCGGCGGACAGGCCGGATTTCCTCGTCTCGTTGGACGCATTGACGGAAGAACTGCCGCAGGTGGAGGCCGCATCGCTGGTGGTGTCGTGGTTCGGTGACGATCTGCGGTGTGGCGATTGTACAATCCGCCCCAAGGTCGAGGATGCGGTGATCGAGGGCGAGAACATGCCGTGGCGTGTGTCCGGCCTGACCCGGTCCGCGGCGCAGGTGATCGTGGAGGAAGACGAACGCCCGATCTATGGCGGCACGCCGACCGACGCCTCTGTGATGGAGGCGATCCGGGCGCTGGGCGAGGCGGGCAAGGCGGTGATGTTCTATCCCTTCATCCTGATGGATCAGCTGGAGGGGAACGCGCTGCCTGATCCCTACAGCGATGCGCAGACCCAGCCGCATTTGCCGTGGCGGGGCCGGATCACGCTGTCCCGCGCGCCCGGTCAGAGCGACTCACCAGACGGCACGGCACAGGCGGATGCCGAGGTTGCGGCCTTCTTTGGGACGGCACGGGCAAGCGATTTCATTATTTCCGCCGATGGCGTTCAGTATCGCGGACCGGATGAATGGAGTCTCTCGCGGTTTATCCTGCACTATGCCGGGCTGTGCGCCGCAGCGGGAGGGGTGGAGGCATTCTGCATCGGGACGGAGATGCGCGGCCTGACGCAGATCCGGGGTGCGGACGGTGTCTTTGTCGCGGTACAGCAATTGCGGGCGCTGGCGGCAGAGGCACGCGCGCTTCTGGGGCCCGACACCAAGATCAGCTATGCGGCGGATTGGTCGGAATATTTCGGGTATCAGCCTCAGGATGGCAGTGGCGACCGCTATTTTCACCTCGACCCGCTTTGGGCCGATGACAATATCGATTTCATCGGGATCGACAATTATATGCCGTTGTCGGACTGGCGCGACGAACCGGGGCATCTGGACGGCGCGGCATGGGATGCGATCTACGACCTTGAGTATCTGAAATCCAATATTGCGGGGGGGGAAGGATATGATTGGTATTATCACTCCGCCGAAGCCCGCGCGGCCCAGATC
>JBARXR010000409.1:0-1984 GCA_049647445.1 Jannaschia sp.
CAGGATGGCTGCCGCCAGCTGGCTGAGTTTGCCGCCCTTCTGACAGGAGACGACGATGCGTTCGGCGCGCAGGTCACGGGTGTGCAGCGCACCGAGCGACGTCGGTTCGGAACCGGGGATACGACGCGGGTCGGCCGCGGCGTCATCGGCATCGCGCACGTCAAGAACGCGCGGCGCACGGGCCTCGTGCAGACAGGCGGCAAGGGATCGTGGCGAGGTGAACAGGTGGGCCAAGTGGCATCCTCCGAGTGAACGGCTTCATGGATGCGCGACTTGGAGCGGTTGCCCTGTGACGGGGTGTGCGCGACCCCGCCCGCGGTCAGATCACGGGCGGGGGACTGCGTCAACCAACAGGACGTCTTGAGGCAAGACTTCCGCAGGGAAACTCCTGGCTTGAGAGTTTCCGCAAAGGCTCAACCCGCATGCACCAGCGTGCCGAACAGACGTGGCTCCAGCGTCTCGGCCGCGAACAGGGCTCCCTGCGTCAGGACGGACACGGCGTCGTGGCTGTGCAGGCTTTCCTGATGGCTGGCCACGATGCGATAGTCGCCGGCACCGGAAAGCGCGGTCAGGCCCTCGGCGAACAGGCGCGCCGCGTCCTCGACGAAGATCGGGTTCGCGGCGTTGAGTTCCGCGAACGCCTGCTCGTCCTCGCGCTTGACCATGACCTGCGTCTCGGTCGGCACCTGCGCGCGGCACATGTCGATGATGTCCTCGACCGTCAGATCGCCGCTCACCTCGACCGACAGACGCGCGACGGATCGCTGCGAATGCGGCGTGGCAAGTTGGCCGCGCGTGCGCCGGGCATGTTCCGACAACTCCAGCGAGCAGGGGCAGGTGGAGGAATAGACGTAGTCGAGATGCAGGACACGCCGCCGCGCGCCGCCCGTCTGCACCACCTCCATGGCGATGTCGTAATACTGCCATCCGACCAGGCCGGACCGCAGGCTTTGCACCTTCAGGGGCTGCGAGAAGCGCAAAAGCAGGCGCGCGTCGAAGCTGTCGAGGTCCGACAGGTAATCGTCCAGCGCCGCCTCCACCACGTCGAAGCCCACCAGGGTTTCGGCATGGCGGTAAAAGCTGCGCATGATGCGCGACATGTTGATGCCCTTCTTGCCCGCCTCGAGGCTGACGGTGCCGGTCACGGCGACTTCGGCCAGATGGCTGCCGCCGCGCGTGGCCACCTGCATCGGCAGGCGGAAGTTCGAGATGCCGACATGCTGGATCGCACGGTCGGACCCGCGGATCAGGCTGGCGGGACCATTCTGCAAATCGGGCAACGTGGCCCGATAGACCTCGTCGACAGCGTGCTCGGGATAGATGTTCGACAGGTCAGGGTACAGGCCTTCGACCGGAAGCTGTCCACTTTCGGCATAGCGTTTCAGGAGATCGAGCGCGGCCTGGGCCTCTGCCTCGGTCGGGTGGCGGTCAATGTCCGGTGTGTGGACGTTCATGTCGCCCTCCCTTCGGTTCACGCGTGGAGGCCAAAGGTGGGACGATCCCTCCGCATTGCACCCCCTGCGTGACACTTACGGCGGCGGCGCCCGGATGGATCACCGGAGTTGCGCATATTTTCAATATCTTGGCCCGAACACTCGGGCGTGTTCGGTGGCCCGTGTCGCCGACCGTCAGCCCTTCGGCCGAGGGCGTTCCGCTCCGGTTTCCGCGTCAGACTGGAGGCAGATGCCGCACCATGTCCGTGGCGGGCAGGACCAGTCCGGCGCGGCGTTGGGGGGCCGGACCCGCGACGCGCCATCCGTGGCGCAGGAAGAAGGACCGCGCCATGTCGCTGGCCCGGGTGGTCAGCCGTCGCTGCCCCGCTGCCGTCGCGTGGGCTTCGAGCGTCCCGAGCAGGGCCGAAGCCGTGCCGGTGCCCCGCGCCTCCGGCAGCACATAGGCGAGGTCGAGACAGCCATCGCCGCGCAGGGTCATGAAACCCCTCGGTATGCCCGCGCGGCAGGCGACGAACACGGCCTGCGCCGAC
>JBARXR010000410.1:0-1504 GCA_049647445.1 Jannaschia sp.
GCCGAAACCCTTTCCATTCGACAGAGGCTGTCATGTCCGTCCGAACCCTGGTCCTTTCGCTTGCCCTGCCGCTTGCCCTCGCCATCGCGCCGATGCCGCTGCGGGCGCAGGGCATGGACGCGCAATACACCGTCTCGCTGCGCGGCATCACCGGCGGCACGATCGCCCTGCGCGGGCAGGACAGCGGCGCGACCTATTCCGTCTCGGCGGCGGCGCGGGCGTCGGGACTGGTCGGATCCCTCGTGAAATATGCGTACGACGCGACGGCGCAGGGCCGCATCGCTGCTGGGCAATACGTCAGCGGCATCTACGAGGAACGCGAAGACGACGACGGCGAGCGCACGGCGTCGGTCACGCGGTTCGACGGGACGACACCCGCCTCGGTCACCTTCACGCCGCCGCGCGCGCCGCAGCCCTGGGACATCGACCCGACCGAACAGCGCGGCGTGGTGGACGCGCTGACCGCCCTGTATCAGGTCTTGCGCCCGGTGGCGCGCCAGGACGCCTGCAACGCATCGTTCGAGACCTTCGACGGGCGCCACGTCGCGCGGCTGTCGCTGGGCGCGGCGCAGGTCGGGACCGACGGCGCGATCACGTGCCGTGGCGAATACCGACGCTTGCGGGGCTATTCGGCCGAAGACCTGGAGCGACGGCCAAACGCGGAGTTGACCTTTGTCTATGACGCGGTGGCGGACGGACGGGTGCAGGTGCGCGAGATCCGGTCGCGGACGCGGCTGGGCGATGCGGTGATGCGTCGGCAATGACGCTGCCGATAGAGGAGGCCCTGCCCGCGCTGCTGTCGGCATTGCGGACCGGCGGCGTAGCCGTGTTGCAGGCTCCGCCCGGGGCGGGCAAGACGACGGGCGTGCCGCTGGCCCTGCTGCCGGAGGTGTCGGGCCGCATCGTCATGCTGGAACCGCGCCGCCTTGCCACCCGCGCCGCAGCCGCCCGGATGGCGGAAACCCTGGGCGAACGGGTCGGCCAGACCGTCGGGTTCCGGATGCGGGGCGCGTCCGAGGTGACGGCGGAGACGCGGATCGAGGTCGTAACCGAGGGCATCCTGACACGCATGATCCAGTCCGACCCCGAATTGTCGGGCATCGGCGCGGTGATCTTCGACGAATTCCACGAACGCTCGCTGAATGCGGATCTCGGGCTGGCGCTGTGCTGGGAGGCGCGGCAGGCGCTTCGGCCCGATTTGCAGGTGCTGGTCATGTCCGCCACGCTGGATGCGGAGCCTGTGGCCGCGATGCTGGGTGCGCCCGTGGTGACAAGTCTGGGGCGCAGTTTCGACGTCGCGCGGCGCTGGCGGGACCGACCCCCGCCCGACGGTCAGCAGTTCGAGGCGCAGGTGGCGTCCCTCGTGGTTCGAGCGCTGGAGGAGACGACGGGCGACGTGCTGGCCTTCTTTCCCGGCGAGGGCGAAATCAGGCGCTGCGCCGCCCTGCTGACCGGGTGCGGCGCGGAGGTCAGGCCGCTTTACGGTGCCTTGCCATTCGCAGAG
>JBARXR010000411.1:0-1506 GCA_049647445.1 Jannaschia sp.
GTCGCATCCCGTTGACCGGTTCCTCGCCATCGCGGATCCCCGTGCCCGTGCCATCGCCACCCTCCGGGTTCAGGACCGGCGCTTTGCCGTGCTTCCACGCGCCGAGGCGGCGGCCCGGGTCGAGGCCCGCATGGCGCAGGAGACCCGCTTCATGGGCCACGCCTCCAATGCCAGCGGCTATCTCCGGCTGCTCGCCGCCCGGGCCGGGCACGATTGCGCCGAACGGCTGGACCGGATCGGGCAGCCCACGCTTGTCCTGACCGGACGCCACGACGATCAATCCCCGCTCGCGCTCTCGCATACCCTTGCGCATGGCCTGCCGCGTGGCACACTTTCCGAACATGACGCGGGTCACGGCCTGCTGTTCACCGATCCCACGGCTGTCGCCGCCGTTCTGCCATTCCTGAAGGAGCACGCCCCATGACATCTTCCGCAATCGCCGTCATCGGGCTTGGCTCTATGGGCTATGGCATCGCCTCGTCCGCGTTGCGCGGGGGGCTGACGGTACACGGCTTCGACGTGAACCGAAGCCAGATGGACCGGTTCTCCACCGACGGCGGCGCGCCCGGAGCCTTGAGGGAGGTCGCCGGGACCCTGACTGCGGTCGTCGTCGTCGTGCTGAACGCCGCCCAGACAGACGCGGTGCTGTTCGGCGATGACGGCATCGTGCCGCACCTGCGCAAGGGCAGCGTTGTGATCGCCTGTGCCACCGTGCCCCCGGCGTTTGCGCGCGACATGGCGGCACGCTGCGCGGCACATGGCATCCATTATCTCGATGCGCCCATCTCGGGCGGGGCGGTCAAGGCGGCCAGCGGCGCGCTTTCCGTCATGGCGTCGGGCACGGCGGAGGCCTTCGCCGCCGCCGAACCCGTCCTGTCCGTTACGGCCGAGACAGTCTTTCGCCTCGGCGACGCCGCGGGGGCGGGGTCGGCCATGAAGGCGGTCAATCAACTCCTCGCGGGGGTGCACATCGCCGCCATGGCCGAGGCGATGACCTTCGGCATGACCCAGGGCGTCACCCCGGAAGCCTTCATGGAGGTGATCCCGAACTGCGCGGGCACGTCGTGGATGCTTGAAAACCGCGGGCCGCACGTCGTGACCGGCGACTATACCCCTCATTCCAGCGTCAACATCTGGCCGAAGGACCTCGGCATCGTGCTCGACATTGCGCGGACAGCCGGGTTCGGTGCCCCGATAGCGGCGGCTGCGCTTCAACAATTCCTCGCCGCCGCCGGATCTGGTCTCGGGGGCGAGGATGATGCCGCCGTCGCCAAGGTATATGCGAGGAATGCCGGTCTGACCCTGCCCGAAGCCGGTCAGGCCGCAGACACTCCGGGCAAGCCCCGCGCCCGCTGACCCAGCCAGAGACCGATCAGCATCGCGGGAACGAACGCAAGCGTGCCGGGGGCCGCCAGCGGCAGCGCAGTCCATGCCGGACCCGGGCAGAAGCCGCCGATCCCCCATCCGATCCCGAAGATCGCCGCTCCCATAAGAAGTGGACGGTCG
>JBARXR010000412.1:0-6526 GCA_049647445.1 Jannaschia sp.
GAACAGGCGATCACGATCCAGGCGTCTGGCGGTCTGTCGGACGAGGATATCGAGAAGATGGTCAAGGACGCCGAGGCGAACGCCGAGGCCGACAAGGAGCGTCGCGAGCTGGTCGAAGCCAGAAACCAGGCCGAGAGCCTTGTGCATTCGACCAAGAGGTCGCTGGAAGAACACGGCGAAAAGGTCGATCCGTCTACAGTCGAAGTCATCGAACTTGCCGTCACCGCCCTCGAGGAAGTGATGGAAGGCAATGACGCTGGCAAGATCAAGTCCGGTATCCAGAATGTCACCGAAGCGGCGATGAAGCTTGGCGAAGCGATCTACAAGTCTTCCAAGGAGGACAACGGGTCCGACGGCGACATGGGTGGCGATGGCCGGTCGCAGGCCGACGACGACATCCTCGACGCCGACTTCGAGGACCTCGACGACGATCAGAAGCGGGCCTGATCCTGCGAGAGTATGAAAAACGTAAGGCCGGCCCGACGATCCGGGCCGGCCTTGTCGTTGGAGGATGATCCATGGCCAAACGTGACTACTACGAGACGCTGGGCGTCGCGCGGGGCGCGAGCGCCGACGAAATAAAGAAGGCCTTTCGCCAGAAGGCGAAAGAGCTGCATCCCGATCGCAATTCGGACAACCCGAATGCCGAGGCGCAATTCAAGGAAGCCAACGAGGCCTACGACGTCCTCAAGGACGCCGAGAAGAAAGCGGCCTACGACCGTTTCGGCCATGCCGCCTTCGAAGGCGGGATGGGCGGCGGTGGCGGGCCACGTCGACCCGGCGCACAACCCGGGCAGGGCGATTTCGCATCCGCCTTTTCGGACGTTTTCGAGGACCTGTTCGGCGATTTCATGGGTGGGCAACCCGGCGGTGGACGCGGTGGCGGTCGGACCCGCGCGTCGCGCGGGTCGGACCTGCGCTACAACATGCGGATTTCCCTGGAAGAAGCCTTCAAGGGTGAGCAAAAGGCGATCACCGTGCCGACCTCCGTTCAATGCGGAAAATGCAACGGCAAGGGCACCGAGGGCGCATCCGAACCTGCAACCTGTCCGACCTGTTCTGGCATGGGCAAGGTTCGGGCGCAGCAGGGATTTTTCACGGTTGAGCGCACCTGTCCGACCTGTTCGGGCGCGGGCCAGATCATCAAGAACCCCTGCGCACAATGCGGCGGTGGCGGACGCGTCGAAAAAGAGCGCCAGCTGTCTGTGAATGTTCCCGCCGGGGTCGAGACCGGTACGCGCATACGTCTGTCCGGCGAAGGTGAAGCGGGTCTGCGCGGCGGTCCGACGGGCGATCTCTATATCTTCATCGAAGTAGAGGCTCATCCGATCTTCCAGCGCGACGGGGCGAACCTTTTCTGCCAGGTGCCTGTGTCGATGACGACCGCGGCCCTTGGCGGTGAAGTGGAGGTGCCGACGATCGACGGCGGCCGATCTCGCGTGAAGGTGCCGGCCGGATCGCAGACCGGCCGGCAGATGCGCCTGCGCGGCAAAGGGATGCCCGCATTGCGTGGTGGTCTCGTGGGCGACATGTTCATAGAGCTGGCCATCGAAACCCCGGTAAACCTGACACCGAAGCAGCGTGAATTGCTGCGGGAGTTCGAGAAAATCGTTGCGGACAACAATCCGCAGGGCGACAGTTTCTTCCGGAAAGTCAAAGGGTTCTGGGACGGGATGACACAATGAACCGGCGGGGTGCAATGGGATTGATCGGTGCGGCCGTGGCAATGCCGACGATCCTGCGGTCCCAGGGCTTGCCGTCCGTCGTCGAAACCGCCTCGGGATTTGAACAGCTTCATTCCCTGATCGTCCTGCGCGACGGGGAAGACGTGGTCGCCGAGGCATTTGGCGGGCCGGGTCTGGACCGGGTCGCCAACGTCAAATCCGTCTCCAAGACGATCCTCTCCCTGCTTGTCGGCATCGGGGTCGGACGTGGTGTCATCGACGTGGACGGGCGCCTGCTGCCGCTGCTCGGTCGAACTCCGTCGGGCGACGCGCGCGACACGATCACCGTGTCCGACCTGTTGAGCCTGCGCGCCGGCCTCGCCAGCACGTCCGGCGCGAATTACGGTGCCTGGGTATCAAGTCGGAATTGGGTCGACTTCGCGCTCGGCCAACCGATCGAAGGGACCCCCGGCCAACGGTTCATCTATTCGACGGGAACGACACATTTGCTCGGGGTGGCCCTGTCCCGCGCGAGCGACACATCGCTTCTGCGGTTGGTGCGCGACTGGTTGGGCGATCCGCTGTCCATCGACTTCGCGCCTTGGGTCGCGGACCCGCAAGGCAATTATCTTGGCGGAAACGACATGGGCGTCTCGCCCCGCGGATTGGCAAGGATCGGGCAGATGTGTCTCGACCGGGGCCAGTGGAATGGGACGCAAGTCGTCCCGACAGAGTGGTTCGATGCCGCCTGGACGCCCCGGGCCCAGTCACCATGGTCAGGCGACCGCTATGGATACGGCTGGTTTCTGACGGACCTCGCAGGCGTCCCGGCCGCTTACGCCCGCGGCTACGGCGGTCAGGTTCTTGCGGTATTGCCTCAGACGCGGACGGTCATCGTGATCACGTCCGATCCGAACCGACCGGCGC
Organism: Jannaschia sp.; assembly: GCA_049647445.1. Taxonomy (GTDB): domain Bacteria; phylum Pseudomonadota; class Alphaproteobacteria; order Rhodobacterales; family Rhodobacteraceae; genus Jannaschia. The sequence continues at coordinate 2,592 of JBARXR010000412.1, forward strand.
GATCCGCCGGCTATTTCGGCGATCTGAAGGGCCTGATGGAAGAGATTGCCGCGGCCTGATCGTCTGGCACTTCCGCTGCCAAAGGGACAGGCCGGCGGACCTGCCTGTCGGGCAGGTCTGGAAAGTCCATCGATTGAGCGGACATAAGACCGGTCAAGAGGCGTGGCTATGGTCGCGCGGAATTATCACCTCGGGCGACCCAATGACCCCGGTCTTTCAGATGGGCAGATCGAGCGTCTGGGCATCCCTGTTTTTTCCGCGTCCGGTCGGAGCCCTCGTCTTTCTCGTCGCGGAGGGTGTGGCGGAGGGTTTCCGACGACGTTAGGGTTCAGGCCGCAGGGGAGGGCTGTCCATGTCAGTCACGCCGATGATGGCGCAATTTCTCGAGATCAAGGCCGAGGCACCGGACGCGCTGTTGTTCTATCGCATGGGCGATTTCTATGAATTGTTCTTTGACGATGCCGTTGCCGCAAGCGCAGCGCTCGACATCGCGCTGACCAAGCGCGGAAAACATCTGGGCGAAGATATCGCCATGTGCGGCGTGCCGGTCCATGCAGCCGAGAATTACCTGATGACGCTGATCCGAAAGGGATTTCGGGTCGCTGTCTGCGAACAACTCGAAAGTCCGGCAGACGCGAAGAAACGGGGGTCCAAATCCGTGGTGAACCGCGGGATCGTCCGGCTGGTCACCCCTGGCACGCTGACCGAGGATACCCTCCTCGACGCGCGCACCCATAATTTCCTGGCTGCCTTCGGCGAAGTGCGCGGCGACGGCGCGCTTGCCTGGGCGGATATTTCCACCGGCGCGTTTCACGTGGCGCATTGCCCACGCGTCCGTCTTGGCCCTGATCTTGCGCGGCTCGGGGTGCGCGAGGTCATCCTTGCAGACGGATCCGACGCACGCGCTGTGGTCGAGGATCTGGGCGCCTCGGTCTCCGAACTCGGGCAGAGCGCCTTCGACTCGGCATCGGCCGACAGCCGACTTCAAAAGCTGTTCGCCGTCGGGTCCCTGGACGCCTTCGGGACATTCAGCAGGGCGGAACTGGGGGCAATGGGGGCTCTGGTCGAATACATCGAACTGACGCAGCGCGGTCGCCTGCCGCTGATGCGCCCGCCACGGCGGGAAGCCGCATCGGAATTCATGGCCATCGACGCCGCCACGCGCCGGAACCTCGAGCTGACGCGCGGCGCGGAGGGTGCGCGCGAGGGATCGCTGCTTTGGGCCATCGACCGCACGCTGACGGCGGGGGGTGGCCGTCTTCTTGAACAGCGGCTCTCGGCACCGTCTGCGGTCGGGGATGTCATAGGAGCGCGGCTTGATGCGGTCGGCTGGGCCGTGGACAATGACGGTCTGGCGGCGCAGTTGCGTGCCGGGCTGCGGCAGGCCCCCGATATGGACCGCGCGCTGTCCCGACTGTCGCTGGACCGGGGCGGGCCACGGGATCTTGCCGCCATCCGCGATGGGCTTGTCGCGGCAGACAGTCTCTATGAAACGATATTCGAGACTGATTTGCCGCTCGACGTGACACCACTGACCGGCATGGACACTCTGTGTGCCATGCTGGGCGCCGCGCTGGTGGCCGAGCCTCCGCTGCTGCTTCGGGATGGAGGGCTCATTTCAGGGGGTTATGATCCCGACCTCGACGAGGTCCGACACCTGCGGGACGAGGGCAGGGGCGTCGTCGCCCGGCTGCAGGCCGACTACGTCAAGGCGACCGGCGTCGCATCCCTCAAGATCAGGCACAACAACGTTCTGGGCTACTTCATCGAGACCACCTCCACCCACGCCGAAAAAATGCGGCGGGACGAGAGGTTCATCCATCGCCAGACGACGGCAAACCAGGTGCGCTTCACGACCGTCGAGCTGTCCGAGCTGGAAACCAGGATCCTGAATGCCGCTGCGCATGCCCAGGAGATCGAGGAGCGCATTTTTTCGGACTTGCGACGGCAGGTCATGGAGGCGTCCGACACGATTTTTTCGGCGGCGCGCACGATGGCCGAACTGGATGTGATGACCGCGCTGGCGGACCTGGCCCGCGGAGAGGGATGGTGCCGGCCCACAGTCGATGACAGCCGCGCCTTCGAGGTGACCGCGGGGCGTCATCCGGTCGTGGAACGTGCGTTGAGCCGCACTGGAACGCCCTTCGTGGCCAACGATACGACGCTCACGGCAGTCGACGGGGCCGCGATCCGGCTGCTGACCGGGCCGAACATGGCAGGCAAGTCCACATGGCTGCGGCAGAATGCACTGATCGCGGTCCTCGCACAGGTCGGGGCCTATGTCCCCGCACAGACCGCGCATATCGGGATCGTCAGCCAGTTGTTCAGCCGCGTCGGCGCGTCCGATGACCTTGCGCGCGGCCGGTCCACGTTCATGGTCGAAATGGTCGAGACGGCGGCAATCCTGAACCAGGCGGATGCGCGTAGTTTCGTGATCCTCGACGAGATCGGGCGGGGCACCGCGACATACGACGGCCTGTCGATCGCCTGGGCGACGCTCGAACACCTCCACGACGTCAATCGATGCCGGGCGCTGTTCGCCACGCATTATCATGAAATGACGGCTCTCGCGGGCAAGTTGACCGGGGTCGAGAACGCGACGGTCACCGTGCGCGAATGGAATGGCGACGTGATCTTCCTGCACGAGGTGCGAGACGGCGCGGCCGACCGATCCTACGGCGTTCAGGTGGCAAGACTCGCCGGGCTTCCGGAGGCAGTCGTCTCTCGGGCGCGCGACGTCCTCCATGCGCTGGAAGAAGGGGAGCGGGATGGGGGCGTCAAGCCCAAGGCCCTGATCGACGACTTGCCGCTGTTCAGTGTCGCGCCGGTTCCCGTGTCGAAGCCGGTAAAGCCGAGCGCGGTGGAAGCACGGCTGAAGGACGTATCGCCGGATGCCCTGAGCCCGCGCCAGGCTCTGGACCTGATCTATGAATTGAAAGGGTTGGGGGATCAGGCGGGGTAAATGGTGACCCCCGCCGTCAACCCTAGGCCTGCGTCGACGACACGCCGACCTGTGCGGGACGCAGCAGGCGATCGTGCAACATGAACCCCTCGGCCGCAACCTGGATGATGTCACCGGCCTTGGTGCCCGGCAGCGGTGCCTCGAACATCGCCTGATGCACCTGCGGGTCGAACCTGTCGCCGACCTGCGGCGCGATCAACGTCATGCCGTGCTTGCCGAAGACGCCGATCAATTCCTTGAGCGTCAGTTGAATTCCCTCGATGACGCCGTCCCGTTCCTCACCGGCGGCATCCAGCGCGCGGCGCAGGTTGTCGTAGACCGGCAAAAGATCGCGGGCGAGCTTGGAGCCGCCATACTGCTCCGCCTCGATCCGGTCCCGCGCCGCCCGCTTGCGCACGTTCTCGGCCTCGGCCAACGACCGCATCAGGCGATCCCGCATCTCGTCGCGCTCGGCGGCGATGGCATCGACGTTCGCCTTCGCGTGGTCGGTCGGCCCATCACCGGCTTCGATCGCCGCATCGAAATCGAAATCCTCTTCCATGTCCTCGGGATCGTCGAGGAACGGATTTTCCTTCGGCTCTGCCATGCTCATCCTCTTGAATTGGGGCCGGACAGGATCCGTCCGACCAGCTGTGCGGTGTAGTCCACGATCGGGACGATCCGCCCGTAGTTGAGACGGGTTGGACCAATGACGCCGACCGCGCCCACGATTTTGCGATCCGCGTTCATATAGGGGGAAACCACCAGAGATGAACCGGAAAGTGAGAATAGTTTGTTCTCTGACCCTATGAAAATCCGGACCCCTTCGCCGCCCTCCGTGAGCGACAGGAATTCGGTGATGTCGCGCTTGCGTTCAAGGTCGTCGAACAATTCCCGGATCCGGTCGAGATCGGCGGCCTCCGCCCCGTCTCCAAGCAGGTTGGAGCGCCCGCGAACGATAAGTCGCTCACCCCGCTCCCCCTCATTTTCCCAA
>JBARXR010000413.1:0-1735 GCA_049647445.1 Jannaschia sp.
GATCTGGACGTGGCAGGGGCAGTTCATCGGCTTGAGCGCGTTCACTGCCTTCTCGCGCGCGTGCTCCTCGTCCACTTCGACGATGAACATGTGCTCCTGATACTTTTCCCAATGCCCTGACTGGACCCAAAGTCTGCGGTCCACGACCTGCGGCGTGTTCACCTCGACGTAGCCGCCCGCGCGCTGCTTGCGGCGCATGTAGTCTTGCAGCGTGGTGTAGATGGTCCAGCCGTTCGGGTGCCAGAACACCTGACCCGGCGCCTCTTCCTGCATGTGGTAGAGGTCCATCTCGCGGCCAAGGCGGCGGTGGTCGCGGGCCTCGGCCTCCTCCAGAAACTTCTGGTGGGCCTTGAGGTCGTCGCGGTTGCGGAAGGCGATGCCGTAGATGCGCTGCAACTGCGGCCGCGTGTTGTCGCCCAGCCAATAGGCCGAGGACACGCGGGTCAGCTTGAAGGCGTCCGCCGGGATCTGCCCGGTATGTTGCAGGTGGGGGCCACGGCAGAGGTCCTGCCAGGGCCCATGCCAATACATGCGGATCGGCTCATCGCCCGGAATGCGGTCGAGGAGTTCGACCTTGTAGGGCTCGTTCGTGTCCACGTAGTGCTGACGCGCGCGCGCCCGGTCCCAGACCTCGGTGCGGACGGGATCGCGGGCCGCGATGATGCGCTTCATCTCCGCCTCGATCTGCCCGAGGTCCTCGGGTGTGAACGGCTCCTCCCGGTCGAAATCATAGAACCAGCCATAGTCGCGGACCGGGCCGATGGTGACCTTCACGTCGGGCCAGATCGCCTGCACCGCGCGGGCCATGACGTGCGCGAGGTCGTGGCGGATAAGTTCGAGCGCGGGCGCGTCGTCCTGCAGGGTATTGATGGCGATGGTCGCATCGGCGTCGATCGGCCAGGCAAGGTCCCAGTGGACCCCGTTCACCTGTGCGGAAATCGCCTTCTTGGACAGGGATTTGGAAATATCCTCGGCCACCTGCGCGGGTGTCGTGCCTGCGGGGACGGAGCGCGTATTGCCATCGGGAAAGGTGAGGGTGATCTGGGACATCGCATGTCCTCCGTCGTTCTGGCGCCCACGGAACGCCCGGTTGCGGGTATGTGCGCGCCTTGTGGCGGCGGGTTTGATCCGCGTCAAGGCGGCAGCGGCGAGGGCGTGTATGATCGTCGCGAGTCAGTCTGCCTCAGGAGGGTCCGATGAAGACGATACTTGCCGCCACCGATCTGAGTGCGCGGTCCGACCGTGCGGTTCTGCGCGCCGCACATCTGGCGCGGGACGCGAAGGCCCGGCTTCACATCGTTCATGTCGTCGGAGAGGATCTGCCGGCCGCCATCCTGCAGACCCGCGTCGAGGAGGCGGAGCAGGTGCTGGCCGACATGGTCGCCGCCAATCCGATGCTTGCCGCGCTGACGCCCAAGATGGTGGTGGAGGCCGGTCACGTCGACCGCCTGTTGCAGGACGCGGTGCGGGCGAGCGGTGCGGACCTTGTGGTGGTGGGCGCCCATCGCCGGCGCGGAATGGCCGGGGTCTTGGGCAAACCGACGCTGGCGCGTCTGTTGCGCGCGGTGGAGGTGCCGGTTCTGGTCGCGGTGGACCGCCCGGAGCACGGCTATCGGTCGGTTTCGGTCGGCTGGGATTTCTCGCCGGCGGGGTCGGCCGCGGCGGCGGCGGCGATGGATGTGGCGCCCGAGGCCCGGGTGACACTGGTGCATGCGTGGCAGGACGTCATGACCGG
>JBARXR010000414.1:0-4471 GCA_049647445.1 Jannaschia sp.
ACCCAACCCAACGATTAACATGGACATGATAAACCCTTTGTAACCATGCGCAGTGGTCGTGCAGAAAATAGAGTAAAGACCAAACCAAAACCCGAGGCACAAGGCAATCCAATTCCAATATTTCCCCCTCATACTACTTCTTTATCTTAAAAATCCAGGGGCAACTGAAAGTATCCCTTTCAACCAAATTTAGTCCTATACAGGCTTACATAAAACAAATTCACTCCTCAGTTTTTATTTTTACCCAAACCATGCGATGGTCGGAGCTGGATTGTCTATCCAACATCAACTCGTGTAAAGCCTCACCAGCTACAGGCCAAAAGACCCCGGAATCAATGACGTTCAAGTCTATGGAAGGAAGGACATAATCCGCCCTTAATTTCCAGGATGCGGTGTGGTATTTTCCATATTCATTCGTTGGACTTAAAAGCGCCCCGCCTTTGCTTGATGGCGTAAATTTATTGTTGACTCTAGGGTGGTTTAATAAATCCCCGATACCCTTTTTAAGGGCATTCCCTTCATCCGGGGAAGCATTTAAATCGCCCATGACTACAAAGGATTTATTGCCTAATGCTCCTTTTTTGCCAGAATCATCGTAAATATAACTACCGTCCCCATCACTGATGTAGTCGTGCCAAAATCTGATTTCATCGTGATTCCTTTTTCCATTTCTATCTTCCTCACCATCAAAGCCTGGTGGGGTAGGATGACTGGCAAGCACATGTATGGTTTTATTTCCGAACCTTATAGGTACATCCCAATGGGATTTGGACGAAAGTCTAAAATTCTCCCATGCTTCGGCACTATAAAAATCATCACCATCCGCTGTACGCGTTTGTAGATGCTGGGGCATGTCCTTCCATTTAAAAAATTGAAATGTGCGAATGTTCTCCTCGTCAATCGGAAACTTAGAAAGCAAGACCATGCCATAGTGCCCTGGGTACCTTCCGTAACCATAGGCATCGTTTCCGCTTCCTTCCAATTTGCCATCGCCATTAAGATCAAATGGTGTCTCTATACCGGTGTTAAACGTTGCGTAGTAATAATAAGGATAGTCTATAGCTTTATTCTTGCCTTGCGCTACATTCAAATATTCTTTAATGAATTGTTCTATACCTTCTTTAGGGTTTTCGATGTAATCAAATTCATTGAGTAAAAGTACATCTGGCCTTGTTGCCTGTACAATCTTGGCAATATTAATACTATGTTGACTGGTTCCACTTGCCAATTCATCTATTAGTATTTGTGCGGAAACACCGTCGGCGTATCTGCCGAGGTAATTTTCTGATTCCATACTTACGTTAAATGTGGCAAACGTGAGAACATTTGGCTTATCCATAACTACCTTATTCTTAAATTGAACACTGAGTAAAATCAAGCAGATAGAACTGAATATAAATTTATAAGACATACTATTACTAATTAATCCTACAAGTTTACAACATTACATGGGAACAAACTTTTGCAAATAATTAATTAAATGAAAACCTTGCCACACCTACGAAAATAAAGGCAAATACCTCGGAAAGCCCAGAAATTGGGTATCTCCTTATAAAGTTTTCGAATTGGCCTTCTGACGACCCAACATGATAAGGCCGTTCGTTAGTAGGGGAATGTAAAAAGTGAACTTACGATGGACAAGGTTCGAACTATAAACAACATTGAGGTAATATTATTATCAAGGATTAAAAAAAATAAAACCCTGTAAATTAAATATTTACAGGGTTTAAAATGTATTAGTCGGGGTGGCAGCGTTAGAACCCCTGCCCTACTCCCTTAATAACCAAATAGTTATAATCTTTTTTTCAAAATAGGTAACCGAATAGGTCTACCTGAAATGCTTTTTGAAGCTTTCGTATAATGAAGATAGTAAAACGATTCAGAACGATTCAAATTAAACGCCTGAAATTTTTAATTGATACTTGGTTTTAGTTTTACCAGTACCATAGATAGTTTACAATTATTTAAGTTCAATTTTTAATCCACAATCCCGAAGTACCTATTTCATTTAAAAATGGAGGCAACTCGCAGTCCACTTAATGGAATAACATCTTATTCTGGGCAAAAGACACCTATATTTGGGAAATATCGAGCGACTTGAAATTAATTACATAGGAAAACTTCACATCCGAAGTAATACCGCCAAAAATGAAAATCAGGGGTATTTTGAATGATTGCGCGGTAAAACGTCAAAATTAACAGTTGAGGCAAACCTCAAGGTAATTTTCCGTCTATTATAAATTGATTTATAACAGGTCTAAGAGCCATTAAAAAACACCATTACCGCAATGACGATAAGGATGATCAAAATAGAAATAGCAATATCCACCCAACTATAACTAGCCTTGTTATTTTTCTTTTCCTCCTCGGTTATGGTCCCAAAAGTTAGGTTAACAATCTGCTCCCTGTCCGGTGCCTTGGTAAGCAAACTAACGACCACCAAGAAAATCAGGCAGAACAAAAAGAACCATGCCCCAAAACTTAAAAAGTTCATGGCACCAAGATGGTACAGGAATCCATCAGGATCTAAATCTCCCTTCACCAACTCCAAGGTAATTCTAAAAAAGGCTACCAAAATCCCCATAATCAACGTTGCAAAGGCCCCGGTGGCGCTGATTCGTTTGTAAAAAATTCCCAAAATAAATACAGCGGTTATCGGCGGTGCGATATAGGCCTGCACACTCTGGAGGTATTCATACAGAACTCCAGAAATGTTCGCCATTATCGGTATCCAAATAATCCCAACAATCACCACGAACACTGTAGCGATTTGTCCCGTACGGACCAATTTCCTTTCAGGGGTATTCGGATTCAATTTTTTATAGATATCAACTGTGAACAAGGTAGAACAAGAATTAAAAACAGAGGCCAACGAACTCATCAAGGCGGCCAATAGGCCCGCAGCGACTAAACCACGTAAACCAGAAGGTAAAAGGTTGCTCATCAATACCGGAAATGCCTCGTCCGGACTGTCCCAATGCAATTCTCCCCTCATTTTTAAGGTAAGCGCGATGATACCAGGAATCAAGAATAAAAAAACAGGCAATAATTTTAGCAATGCACCAAAAATAGTTCCGCGCCGTCCTTCCTTAATATTTCGTGCCGTAAGGGTTCGCTGTACGATATACTGGTCAGTACACCAATACCAAATACCTACAATAGTACTGGTAATCAACAAGGATGGCCATGGAAAATCCGGATCAGTAGCCGGCCTCCACATGTTAAAGTATTCTGGTCCCAAGGTTTCCTGCATACTGCTCCATCCCCCAACTTTATCCAAACCGATATAGGTCAGTACAGCGGCTCCTAAAATCAAAAGCACCGCTTGTAAGGTTTCCGTATAGACTACGGCTCTCATACCTCCAAGTACGGTATAGATACCGGTCAAGATTACAGTGGCAATGGCCCCTGTCCAAAAATCGATCCCTAAAAGGGCGGCTACCACGACCCCACCGGCATAAATGGTCACTGATATTTTAGTTAGTACATAAGCAACTATGGAAAATATGGACAAAACCCATCTTGATCTCGCATCAAAACGTTTTTCCAAAAACTCCGGCATCGTGAATACACCACTTCGTGCATAAAATGGTAAAAATACCCAACCCAGAATCAAAACGACCCACGCTTGAATTTCATAGATTAAAAGCGGTAATTTATCACTCGCACCTGTTCCTGCTAGTCCCACCACATGTTCAGAACCTATATTGGAAGCGAATATAGAAGCCCCCACCACAAACCAACCTACATTTCTCCCCGCCAAGAAATAATCTTCTGTGTTGTTTTCCTTTTTTCGAATGACCCAAATCGCAATGCCAATAAGGATTAAAAAATATAAGGTTATACTAATCCAGTCTAATGTATCTAGTGGTTGCATGGCGCTAATTTATTTGATGGAAAAAGTAAACGTGGTTTTGGTTTTATAGCTATCGCCAGGCTCTAGCACCACTGATGGGAATTCTGGTTGGTTAGGGGAATCAGGGTAATGCTGTGTCTCCAAACAAAAGCCGGAGCGTTTACCATAGGTTCCGCCATTGGGTGCAGGTAAAGTCCCGTCTAGAAAGTTACCGGTGTAAAATTGCATCCCCGGCTCATCAGTCGATACCTCAAGATTTCTTCCTGTTGCGGGATGATATGCCGATGCAACCGACCTATATCCCTCTTCTTGATTATTTAAAACCCAGCAATGGTCATAGCCCCCGCCCAGTTCCAGTTGATTGTTATCGGCATTGATTTCCTTACCTACCAATTTTGGTTCCGTAAAATCAAAAGGCGTTCCTTCTACAGGAGTTAGTTCTCCTGTTGGGATCAACCCACTGTCAACGGGAAGGAAAGTGTCTGCATCGATTTCTACAATATGATCTAAAATGGTTCTTGAAAAATCACCGGAAAGATTAAAATAGGCGTGTTGGGTTAAATTTACAATAGTTGTCTTATCGGTCTTCGCCTCGTAGAGGACATCTAAACTATT
>JBARXR010000415.1:0-36211 GCA_049647445.1 Jannaschia sp.
GCACTGCGGCAAGGTCAACCTTCTGACCGCGTCGCGGGGCGGCTTTACCAATGTGGCGGCGGGCGGAGAGCCGTCGGTCGCCCTGGCCGAGCAGTTCTGTCTGGCGCGGAACTTCGCGATCGACAGCGGTGACCAGATGGTTGCGGCGATGCCCGGGACGACGTCCGAAATGGTTGCGGCCCAATGCGCGTCGTTCGGGCCCGCGATGACGGCGCAATTGACCGCGGCGTCCAACAAGCCGCGGGCCGAGGTCCTTCAGGATGTCGCCGCTTTCGCCCTCTCGACGGGGATGACGCAGGACCAGATGCGCACGACCGCCACGTTGTGCCTGTCGGCCGGCTATTCCACGGACAACATGGACGTAGCTCTCGGGTCCGCGCTCCTCCTGGTCGCGATGGGGTCCGCACCGCATGCCGAGCTGGTGGGTCACCACCTGCACGACGGTTTCGGCGCGGCGAAGCGTCCCGATCTCGCGCGCGAGTGGTACCAGTCCGCCATCGATGCCCTCCAGGGCGGCGCCGTGCCGGTGTTTGCGCCGAATCAGTCGGACAGGACTGATGTCCTGATCTGGGCCACGACCGGAGCGACCGAAAAGGCATCTGTCGCAACACCCGAGATGTCCGTCCCGGTGGTTGCGGCCCTGCCGACGTTCCAATTGCCCCCGACCGGCAACTGATCCGTCCCATCAGTCAGATGTTCGAAGGGGCCCGTTCAGCGACGGGCCCTTTTTGCAGGCAAGTGGGTCGTTAGGATTTCTCTGACAGGACGACGAAAAAGTCTCTTTCCTTTCGCCGCGCCCCTCGGTATCCCCGCGCCACGCTGGGGCGAACGTGCGGTCGTGGCGGAATTGGTAGACGCGCAGCGTTGAGGTCGCTGTGGGGTAACACCCGTGGAGGTTCGAGTCCTCTCGACCGCACCATTCCCGGCAAATCAGGGCCGTCCTTCGGGGCGGCCTTCTGTATTTCAGGGCGCGGCAGCGAACAGCGCGGGAAGCTTGGCGCGGCGTCTGATCCGGTTGAGGAACTGCATCGGGTCTTCGCAGTCCTGAACATAAAACCAAGGCATTCCGATATTCGCACCGATCGCCTCCAGATGCGGGCGGGCACTGGCCCAATCGACAAGCGTCGCCATTGCCGCACCCACCTGATTGTGCGCCCAGAGCGCGCGGGCCCGGGATACCTGCCGGTCCGCGATGCCCTCGAGGAACGCGCGTTGTTCCGCCCGCATCTGTTCGCGGTAGTCCGCTGACGTGCGCAGTTTCACATGCGCGGCCCGTGCGCCGGGCTCCGGGCTCATGTCCTCGTGCCAGCGCCAGTCCTCGATCCGGGCACGCATCCGCAAGGCGATCCAGACCGGGTCGTCGCCGGCTGCGTCCTCCACGAACTGCCACATGATTTCCTGGCTGCCCCCCCACTTCGCGGAAAAGCACCACAGAAAGATGCCGTCCGCCAGCAGGGAACGCTCGCGGGCATGGCCCATGTGACGGTCCAGTGCCACGATCTCGTCGCCGTCTCCCAGCCCGTTTGCACAGAGCGCGCGCATTCCCAGGGTCGCACAGTCGAGGCCGTCGATTGCCCGGGCGCGGTCAAGAATGTCCGCTCCGGTCCGATGCGCGGCTTCCATGCGACGAAAGCTTTCTTCAGGAATTTCGTGTCCTCGGCCTGTGCCCCGATGTCTATATCCCAGGCGGGCCAGGACGCCGCCCTGCACGGTCAGGGCCGCTGCACTCTCGGCGCCACGGGGCATCGGACGTTGCAGGTCCCAGAGGTTGGCCATCACGTCGATCCAGTGCAGACGGTCGTCCGCAGTCTGCTGGGCATAAAGCGCGCCGATCCGACGCCATGCCCCGTCCTCCAGCGCCATGAGCCCTTCGCGCGCCAGTGGATGGCCCTCCGTTTCATCCAGAGGAAGCGGCTTGCGCCCGCGCAACCTGTCCCAGGCGTCTTGCAGGTCGTCTTCGTCGGTCAGGACCGGCAAAAGCAGGCGGTCAAGGAACATCGGCTGTCTCCGAAACAATCAGTCCGGAGACACTCTTGCGCGGCCTTCGGGCAATTTTATGACGTTCCGGGACCGATCAGGCGGGCCGTGGCAACCACCGGCTTCCGGGACGATTGGCCGTCAGGCTGATTTCGCCGTGCCGCCTGTCCCCGAGCCGCAGCGTCGCCTCGCGCAACACCTCGATGCCTTCGTGCGCGTCTTTCGGAAGGGAGCCGCCGTCGAGGGGGCGTCCGACCGTGACATGATAGGGCTGCACGTCCTTGTTGAGCGTCTCATGGAACAACGTGATGTCCCGCAACGTCGGATGGATCGCGTCGAAGGCGTAGAACATCGCGGAATTGCGCGACCGGATATGGACGGGGATGACCGGCAGGTCGAACTTGCGTGCGATCATCGCCGCCGACGCCATCCACGGTCGCTCGTGCAGGCGCAAGCCACGCCGCTTCGCCAGCCGTCCCGAGGGAAAGATCACCCCAAGGCGACCGGCCTCCAAAGCCTCGCGCGTCTGCTTCATCGTTTCCCGCGTTTTGGTGACAGTCCGCTTTTCCGTCCGCCACTCGACCGGGACGATCATGTCGCCGAATTGCGGCAGGATCCGCAGGATATCGGAATTGGCATAATAGAACGCGTCAGAGCGCCGCCGCAGGACCAGATCGTTCAGGATGATCCCGTCTGCAATACCGGTCGGATGGTTCGCGACGATCAGGGCGGGGCCGTCTGCGGGGATGTTGTCGAGGCCGCTGGCCGTCACGCGACGGGCGATCCGGCGGGCCAGGTCGGCCATGATCGTCGGCACGTCGAGATCGACGTAATGGGTTCCGATTTCGACGGACCGCTCATACGCGAGCATTCGGTCAAGTATGACCCGCGCGCTGCGGGCTGCGATGGATCGACCGAAGAGCCACGGGGCCCGTTCAGCGATCATGGGATCGAGACGGTCACGCACGGTGCCCCCTCCCTCAGACAGACATGGCGGGGACGAACGTCCCCTTGGTGTAACGCCGACTTAAGCCCGGCGTTCCCCTTTTTCTATCGGTTTCGCACGACACTGCCATGACATTGTGCGGACGTCGGCGGGTCATCGCCCTCCCGAAACATCCAGAACCGTATCGGTGACATAGCTGGCCTGCGCGGACAGGAGCCACAGGATCGCGCGCGCCACTTCTTCCGGCGTGCCCGCGCGGCCCATCGGCACGGTCGGACCAAGGCGGTCCACACGGTCCGGTTGGCCGCCCTTGTCGTGGATCGGCGTGGCGATGATGCCGGGACGCACGGCATTCACGCGGATGCCGCGCGGGGCCAGTTCCTGCGCCAGACCTTTCGAGAACACCTCGAGACCGCCCTTGCTTGCGGCATAATCGACGTATTGGCCGGGACTGCCAAACCGGGCCGCAGCTGATGAGACGTTCACGATCGCCGCGCCCTCGGTCATCCGTCGCGCCGCCTGGCCCGCGACAAGTATCGGGGACGTCAGGTTGATCGTCAGGATCCGCGCGACCCGCGCCGCGGTGAAGTCCGTGACCGGGGCCGCGACATCGACGACGCCGGCGTTGTTGACCAGTCCGTCAAGACGATGGTGCCCAGCATCGAAGTCGTCGAAGAGGAGTGCAACCTGTTCGGGATCGCCCAGGTCGGCGTGGTGCGTCGTGACGCGCGCACCTTTTTCACGGGCGGCGCGGGCGACGTCGTTCACGCCGGTGACGTTTGCGTTGTAATGCAGGGCCAGATCGTGGTCCGACGCCGCCAGCAGGGCGACGGCCGCGCCGATCCCGGACGAGGCACCAGTGATCAGAAGCGTCCGCCGCGTCATGCCAGCATCCGCCCCACCATCTCCGCCAGGTCACCGCTGGTGTCTGCGGCGGCCATCCGCTCCAGTTGCGCTCGGATCAAGGCTTGCCGATCCGCATCGTAGCGCCGCCACGTGTCGAACGCGGTCGACATCCGTGCTGCCGTCTGCGGATTGGATCCGTCGAGCGTCAGAAGCCAGTCCGCCAGGAACCGATAGGCCGACCCGTCAGGGTTGTGAAAGCCCGCCGGGTTGCCCGCGGTCAGCCCGCCGATCACCGAACGGAACCTGTTCGGGTTGGCCGCGTCGAAGTCGGCGCGTCGCGTCAAGGTCTCCGCCACGGCGACCGCCTCGCGCGGCCTTGCATGGGCGACCTGTGCCATGAACCACTTGTCCATCACGAGGCGGTCGTGCTTCCAGTCCGCCTCGAAGGCTGCGGCGATATCGCTGTCGCCGATCTCAAGCAGGCAGACGAAAGCGGCCATCCGGTCGGTCATGTTGTCGGCCCGGCCATAGGCCGTTCGCGCGGCCGCACCCCCGTCCAGCAGGGTTGCAAGGCGCAACAGAACGGCTGACAGCGCCCGTTTCCCTGCATCTTCTGCCTTCGGGTCGAACGCCCCCGGTGTCCGCATCGCCTCGTTCAGCCCGGGCAAGTGGTCGGCCAACCGACCCGCGATTGCGCGACCGGCGTCCTTGCGTGCGCGGTGGATGGTGTCGGGGTCGGGAACCACGCCCATCTGGTACAGGCTCTGGGCCAGGTCGTCTTCCGACGGCAGCGCCAGCGCCAGCGCGCGGAATGCGGGGTCCGCGGCCGCATCGGTCGCCACGGCCGCGAGCGCATCCAGCCACGCCGCGTCGAATGCCTTCGACTCGGTGATCGCGCGGATCAGGCGGTCCTTCGCAAGGGCGCGTCCCGCCTCCCATCGATTGAACGGATCGGTGTCATGGGCCAGCAGGACCAGGCGATCCGCCTCGGACGGATCATGCTGCACGACCACCGGGGCCGAGAACCCCCGCAGCATCGACAGGACCGGCCTTTCGGGCAGGGCGAAGGTCAGGCTGTCCGTCGACGTCGTCATCTCATGCAGCTGCGTCGGCAGCACTTCGTTCCCCGCGGCATCCAGCAGGCCGAACGCAAGCGGGAGGACCATCGGTTTCTTGTCCGGCTGACCCGGCGTCGCTGGCACCTGCTGTTCTATATCAATGCGATATTCTCCATCGTTGAAGTGGTCGCTGACGGTGACGCGCGGCGTGCCTGCCTGCGAATACCACAGCTTGAACTGCGTGAGGTCACGACCGGTTGCGGCCTCGAAGCAGGCCAGCCAATCCTCGATCGTCGCGGCCCGACCGTCGTGCCGCTCAAAATAAAGGGCGCATCCCGCGGCATAACCGTCGTCGCCGACCAGCGTGCGCAGCATCCCGATTACTTCCGCGCCTTTTTCGTAGACCGTCGCCGTGTAGAAGTTGTTGATCTCCACAAAGCTTTCGGGGCGTACCGGATGGGCAAGCGGCCCTGCATCTTCCCGAAACTGCCGCGCGCGCAACTGCAGGACGTCGCCGATCCGCTGAACCGCTGCGCCGCGTTCATCCGCCGAAAACTGCTGGTCGCGGAAAACGGTCAGACCTTCCTTGAGACACAGCTGGAACCAGTCGCGGCAGGTGATGCGGTTGCCCGTCCAGTTGTGGAAATATTCATGTGCGACGATCCCCTCGATCAGCGCGAAGTCGGTGTCGGTCGCGGTTTCCGGGGACGCCAGCACGTATTTGGAGTTGAAGATGTTCAACCCCTTGTTTTCCATCGCACCCATATTGAAGTCGTCCACCGCGACGATATTGAAAACCGACAGGTCGTAGGCACGCCCGTAGACCTTTTCGTCCCAGGCCATGGATCGTTTGAGGCTGTCCATGGCGTAGGCCGTCCGCCCTTCGTCCCCAGGTCGCACCCAGATGTTGAGCGCGACCTCGCGTCCCTCCATCGTGGTGAAGGTGCCCGGGGTCGCGATCAGATTGCCGGCGACGAGCGCAAACAGATAGGTCGGCTTGGGCCATGGATCGTGCCATTTGCCCCGGGCCACCTCGTCGCCGTTGGACAGCAGGGTGGGCAGGTCTGCCGCGATCTCCACATCGTAGGTCGCCATGACGTCCGGCCGGTCCAGCATCCAGGTGATCCGGCGAAACCCCTCCGCCTCGCATTGGGTGCAATACATTCCGCCTGACATGTAGAGCCCCTCAAGCGCCTTGTTTTCCTGGGGCGCGATGCGGGCGACGGTCTCAAGCAGGAAGGCGTCCGGTGCATCATGAAGGGTCAATGTCGTGTCGGTCAGCGTATAGCGAGCGGGATCGAGCGGCGCTCCGTCGAGAGTGATGGAGACCAGATCCAGATGCTCCCCGTTCAGGACCATGTCGCCCGGTCCCTGTCGCCTGCAGGTCAGCCGAGCGGCGACTTCGGTCGCCAGGGGGTCGAGGCGAAAATGCAGGTCCACATGGCTCACCGTCACCGGAACGGGGGAGTAGTCGGCGAGGTGAATTGTCGGGTTTTTCTGAGCAGGGATCGCGTCACGCATTGGAAAGCTCCTTTGACGCAAAGCTAGGGGCGCGATTTGGCGGGGGCCAGAGCGATTTGCGTGGTCTTTCCGCCAACGGCCCCTAAATGCGCGACATGGCCGGAAAGATGAAACGCAAGGGCGACCTGCCCAGCAAGACCTGCGCGACCTGCGGGCGGCCGTTCACATGGCGCAAGAAATGGGCGGCCGTGTGGGAGGAGGTCAAATATTGCTCGGACCGTTGTCGCGGTGCGCGTTTTGGTAAGAAAGTCTGACCACCGGAGTTGCCGATAGGAAACTTTCGCGATAATCCGCGTCCCGATTGCATACCGTGGGAGACCGAGATGAACCGCATTGATAAATCCGGATTGCAGGTGGCTGCGCCGCTGGCAGACTTCATCGACATCCTGGCGCTGCCGGGCACGGGCGTGGACGTCGATGCCTTCTGGGACGGGTTTGCGACAATGGTTCGCGATCTGGCCCCGAGGAACGCGGCCCTTCTGGCGGAGCGTGCGGCGATCCAGACGCAGATCGATGATTGGCACCGGGCCCGCGCCGGGCAACCGCTCGACGCGACGGCATACCGCGCATTTCTGTCGGACATCGGTTATCTTGTGCCTGAGGGTCCCGACTTCGAGATCGATACCACCGGTGTCGATCCGGAGATCGCGCATGTTCCCGGCCCGCAGCTTGTCGTGCCGATCACGAATGCGCGTTATGCGCTGAACGCTGCCAACGCCCGTTGGGGCAATCTGTATGATGCGCTCTACGGCACGGACGCAATCGGCGATGCGCCCGCCGGACAGGGCTATGACGCGGCGCGGGGCGCGCGCGTCATCGCTTGGGCCAAGGCGTTTATGGATGACGCGGTGCCCCTGATCGACACGACTTGGGCAGATGTCACCGACCTAGCCGCTGCGCCGCTGGCCGATGCTGCGCAATTCATCGGCAGGCGCGCCGATGTTGGCGCAGTCTGTTATCTGTACGAAAACAATGGCTTGAAGATAGAGGTTCGCGTCGACGGCTCGGGCAAGATCGGCAGTGGCGACCCAGCGGGGATCGATGCCATCTGGCTGGAGTCGGCCATGTCGGCAATCATGGACTGCGAGGATTCCGTGGCCTGTGTCGATGCCGAGGACAAGGTCGACGCCTATGCCAACTGGCTTGGCCTGATGCGCGGTGACTTGACGGAGAAGGTCTCGAAGGGCGGCACGACGTTCACCCGCAAACTGAACGACGATCGCACCTACACGACCGACGACGGAACGGACATCACCGTCAAGGGGCGTGCCCTGATGCTGATCCGGAATGTCGGTCACCTGATGACCAATCCCGCGATCCTGATGGCGGATGGAAGCGAAATTCCCGAAGGCCTCATGGATGCTGCGGTCACAACGCTCATCGCGATGCACGATCTCGGGCGGGATGGCGGGAATTCGGTCGAAGGCTCCGTCTATGTGGTCAAGCCCAAGATGCACGGGCCGGCGGAGGTCGCTTTCGCGGACGAGATATTCACACGGGTGGAGGGCGTCCTCGGCTTGCCCGCGAACACCGTAAAGCTGGGCATCATGGACGAAGAGCGGCGAACCTCCGCGAACCTCAAGGAGTGTATCCGGGCAGCGAAATCGCGCGTGGCGTTCATCAACACGGGCTTCCTCGACCGCACCGGGGACGAAATCCACACGAGCATGGAAGCAGGACCCATGCTGCCCAAGGGCGAAATGAAATCGACCGCGTGGATCAAGGCGTATGAGGACCGAAATGTCGATATAGGTCTGGCCTGCGGCCTCAAGGGTCGCGCCCAGATCGGCAAGGGCATGTGGGCCATGCCCGATCTGATGGCCGCGATGCTCGAGCAGAAGATCGAACACCCGGAGGCCGGCGCCACCTGCGCCTGGGTTCCAAGCCCCACAGCCGCGACGCTGCACGCGACGCATTACCACCGCGTCGACGTTCTGGCGCGACAGGATGCGCTCAAGGCGGGAGGTGCGCGCGGATCGCTGGACGACCTGCTCGACCTTCCGGTTATGGAGGGGCGCAACCTGTCGGACGACGAAGTCACGGCGGAGATCGAGAACAATGCGCAGGGCATCCTCGGCTATGTCGTCCGGTGGGTCGATGCCGGGATCGGGTGCTCGAAAGTGCCCGACATCAATGACGTCGGCCTGATGGAAGATCGCGCGACCTGCCGGATTTCGTCTCAGGCGCTGGCCAACTGGCTGCACCACGGAGTGATTTCGCCCGAGCAGGTCCGCGCAGGCATGGAAAAGATGGCCGCGAAGGTCGACGCCCAGAACGAAGGCGATCCGGCCTATCGTGCGATGGCCCCGGCCTTCGACAGCGTTGCCTACAAGGCCGCCTGCGATCTGGTGTTCGCGGGACGCGAGCAACCGTCGGGATATACCGAACCGGTTCTGCACGCGCGACGTCTGGAATTGAAGGCGAGCTAGTCGCGCGCCGCCGCATCATTCGCAATTCACAGCGCGGCGCACTTTCGTCCGCGCCTTCTGCAAGGACCGACCCATGCCCGACATCACCCTGCGCCGCGCGCGTCAGATCATCAAAGCGACGCTCGATAAGGGCCGCGAACTGGAGCTCAAGCCATTGTCGGTCGTGGTTCTGGACGCCGGTGGCAACATCAAGGCGTTCGAACGCCAGGACGGCGCATCACCCGGCCGCTTCGCGATTGCCCACGCGAATGCCTATGGATCGATCATGCTGGGCATGTCGGGCAGCGCGCAGATGGCCCGGGCGGAAGGGCAGGCCTATTTCATGGCTGCGGTGAACGGCGTGTTCGGCGGTCAGGTCGTACCCGTTCCCGGGGGGATACTCGTGCGTGATCGAAAGGGTGCGGTCGTAGGGGCCATCGGCGTCACGGGCGATACATCCGACAACGACGCCGCCGCGGGCGTTGCCGGGGTCGAGGCAGCGGGTCTGACGGGCGAGGCCTGATCGCTCGATACCGTCCACGAATTGTCCACTTTTTCGGGTGATACCTGTCCGCGCCGTCTGGAATCCGGGCAGATGATGTTTTGTGCGCAGACGTAGGTCATGCTCTGCCGATCCGGGGCTTTGCGGGCGGCTCCGCACGGGATAGAACGGCTCAACCGGAGGATGAATATGCGCCCGATCGTCGGTATCATCGCGAACCACTTCCTGATCAACGACCAATACCCTGCCCATGCCAACGGCAAGATGAACACCGATGCCGTTTCGCAGGTCTCCGGAGCGATGCCGCTCACCTTTGCGGGTGATCCGTCAGTATCGAAGATCGATGAATTGCTGGATGTGTTCGACGGGTTCCTGTTCACCGGCGCGCGTCCCAACGTCCACCCAGAGGAGTACGGAGAGGCCGAGACCGAGGCGCATGGCGCGTTCGACCGGAAGCGGGACGCGGTGGCCCTGCCGCTGATCCGCGCCTGCATCGAACGCGGGCAGCCGATCCTTGGCATCTGCCGAGGGTTTCAGGAGGTCGCCGTGGCCATGGGATCCACCCTGCATCCCGAAATTCGCGAACTTCCGGGGCGCATGAACCATCGCATGCCGCCGGACGGCACGCTGGAGGAAAAATTCGCTCTGCGACATGACGTTCGCTTCACGCCGGGCGGGCCGTTCGCGCGGCTGATGGGTGCCGACGTCGTCCAGACGAACACGCTGCACGGTCAGGGCATCAATCAGGCGGGCCCGCGTGTGCGCATTGACGGCTGGGCCCCGGACGATACGCCCGAGGCCATCGTGATCGACGGCGCCCCTGGCTTCTGCCTTGCGGTGCAATGGCATCCGGAATGGAATGCCGCCGACGATCCGGTGTCGAGGCCCCTGTTCGAGGCGTTCGGCGCGGCGTGCCGCGACTGGCGCGCCACACGCGATGCGCCACTCCGCAGGGTCGGCTGATCCGGACTTCAGCTTTCGTGGGCAGGCCTGCGATCCCTCAGTGCGTCCCTGATCCGTTCCCAGGCGATGGCGGCCTGACGGTCGCCATTCTCGTTTTCCTTCCTCGCCCGGTCGGCAGCGATGGCTTCGGCCCTCCGACCCTGCATGTTGTAAAGCGCCTGCGCGTGTCGCACAGCCTGACTGTGATTGAGCATCTCGATCCTCCTCCCGTTCAGATCAATTCAGAAGGTCATCATATCACATTTTCCGGCCCGGGCCCAAATCGCGCGTCTCAGCCATAGGTTTCGAGCAGCGACAGCAAATCCGCATGCGTGTTGATTTCGGCAACAGGCTTGTCCTGTCGCCAGCGCAGCATGCGTGGAAAGCGGAGCGCCACGCCCGACTTGTGCCGGGTGCTCCGCTGGATGCCTTCAAAGCCGATCTCGAACACCAGCTCTGCCGGAACTTGCCGAACGGGACCGAATCTGGCCAGCGTGTTCTTGCGTACCCATGCGGTGATCTTGCGGAATTCGGCATCCGTCAGCCCGGAGTAGGCCTTGGTGAAGGGGACGAGTTCGTTGTCTTTCGCGACTGCGAAGGTGAAATCCGTATAGAGGTTCGCGCGCCGACCGTGTCCTGCCTGGGCATAAACCATGACGGCGTCGATGGTCAGGGGATCCAGTTTCCACTTCCACCAATCGCCGGTCTTGCGTCCCGCATGATAGGGCGACGTCAGACGCTTCAGCATCAGCCCTTCCGCCTGCGCGTCACGCGCCGTCTTCCGGACTGCGCCAAGCGCGTCCCAAGTCTCGAACCGGATCAAGGGTGACAGGGCGACGGGTGCGTCTGACGGCAGACCGTCCAACAGCTGCTCCAGCCGGGCGCGCCGGTCGGCGAAGGGCAGGGCGCGGATGTCGTTCCCGCCATCTTCGAGCAGATCGTAAGCGCGCAGGATCACGGGGGCATCTGCCAACAGCTTCCTGGGCACGGTCTTGCGCCCGATGCGCGGTTGCAATGCGGCAAAGGATTTTGGCATCCCGGCGTCCGCATCCCAGACCAAGACCTCGCCATCCAGCACCGTGCCGTCTGGCAGAAAGTCCGTCGCCCGGGCGAACTCGGGAAATCGATCGGTCATCAATTCCTCGCCGCGCGACCACAGGTGATGCTGCCCGCCGCGCAGGATCAGTTGTCCGCGAATGCCGTCCCACTTCCATTCGGCACGCCACTCGGACGGATCCCCGATATCTGACGGGTCGCCCGGCAATCCATGCGCCAGACAGAACGGATAGGGCCTGCTGAGGTCGGCTTCGGGATCGGGGGTCAGGATCAGGCCGGAATAGCTCGTCGTATCTGGCGACCATTGTCCCATCAGCCGATGCGCAAGTTCCGCCTCCGGGATTGCCGTGGCCTGCGACAGGGCGCGCGTCATCAATTTCTGGCTGACGCCCACGCGAAACCCGCCGGTGATGAGCTTGTTGAAAACGAACCTTTCGGCGCCGCCCAGCCGGTCCCAGGCCTCGAGGACCGCGGCCTTTCGATCGGCTTCCTCGACCTTGGCAAGCGCGCGGATCGCGGTGATCCAGTCCGTCAGGGTCCGCCCACTCGTCCGGCCCGGAGGCGGCAGGACAAGGTGCATCGTCTCGGCCAGATCGCCGACCACGTCGTAGCTTGCACGGAACAGCCATTCCGGCAGCCCCGCCCGCTCTGCGGCCCACTCAGCCAGCCGGGTTGTCGTCACCGTCCGTTTCGGTCGCCGTCCCGACAAAAGCGCGATGGTCCAGAGACGGTCCGCCTCCGGCGCCTCGCGAAAGTAACCGGCTAGTGCAGCCGTCTTCGCACCGGTCTTCGTTGTCTGGTCGAGGGCCGTGAACAGGGCCGCAAAGCGTTTCATCGCAGGAAATCCACGATGGCTGCGACGGCGCGATCCGCCTTGGGCGTCCGTCCGGCAAACAGCTGCCAGACATGGGGCACGCCGGATTCCTTCTGGACCGTCACGGCGACCTGCGCGGCGCGCAGATGCGTGGCCATCGCGTCGGCATCTCCTTCGAGCATTTCGCCTGCCGCGCATTGGATCAGGACAGGCGGCGCGCCGGCATATGCCCCCCGCAGGGGCGAGACGCGGGGATCATGGCAATCGCTCGCCCCGAGATAGTCGCGGACCGCGCGCCGCAGCATCGCAACCGGCAGAACCGCCTCCGAAGGTGCGTCGGGCACCGGACGGTTCGGGTCGAGGTCGACGGCAGGCGAGGCGAGGATCACACGCTGCGGAACCAGCCCCTCGGCCAGAAGGTCCGCCAGCGTCACGAGCGCGAGCGTGCCGCCGGCGCTGTCCCCGGCCAGGACGAAGGGGCCGTCTTCCGCAATCCGACGGGCCACCGCGAGGCAGTCGTCGGGCGCACACGGAAACGGCCATTCCGGCGCAAGGCGATAGTCCGGCATCACAACGCGGAGGCCTGTCTCACGCGCCATAACCGCCGCAAAGGCGGCGTAGATGCCATCCGAGGACCCAAGCACAAAGCCCCCACCATGCAGCCACAGAAGGGTCCCGCGCGCTCCTGGGGGTGTGTAGATGCGCGCAGGCACATCCGCGATCCGCGTCTGACTGACCGTCACGCCTTGTGGTCCCCGCAGGAACGGGCGGCAGACATGGATGACGGCGCGAAAGACGCGCCACGGCAGCGGCACCGACAGGGCAGGGCGCACGCCCCACCGGCAAAAATGGAACAGGGCGCGGTCACGCCAAGTGTCCGGCGTCGTCATGCGGCAACCTCGTCTGTTGCGTCGGGTCGGTCCAGCGTCTCGCCCTCGAACTCGGTCTGGACGATGTGCGCGTCATAGCCCTGCTCTTCCAGCCATTGGCGAAAGGTTTCGGTATATCCATGCGTTGCAAAGATACGTTCGGCCCCGGTCTCTGCGATCGCGGCGTTCAGGCCCGCCCAGTCCGCATGGTCGCTGATCACAAAGCCCCGGTCCGCCGCGCGCCTGCGTCGAACGCCGCGCAAGGCCATCCAGCCGCTTGCAATGCCGGTCGACACGGCTCCGAAACGGCGCAGCCATGGGCCTGCCAAAGCAAACGGCGGCGTGACTATCAAGGCACCCGGATGCGCCTTGAGGTCAAGGTCCGGCGTCACGCGGATCGTGTCTGGAAGGGTCAGGCCCTGCGCCCGCAGGACCGCGTTGGTATTCTCCACGGCACCGTGCGTAAGGATGGGGCCGATATCCGCGTCGACCATCGCCATGACCCGCTGCGCCTTGCCAAGGCTGTAGGCTCCGAGAGCGGCATGACGGCCGCTGTCGCGACAGGCCTGCCACCAGCCGTTCAACTCGGCCCGCAGCGTCGCGTCGTCGGGCCAGTCGAACACCGGCAATCCGAACGTGCATTCAGTGATGAAGGCATGGCACCGCAGCGGCTCGAAAGGCTCCGACAAGGGGTCGGGGCCGGTCTTGTAGTCGCCGGAGACAACCCAGACTTCGCCGCGATGTTCGACCCGGATCTGCGCACTGCCCGGGACATGTCCGGCGGGATGGAAGCTGACGGTGGCGTCCCCGATCTTGCGCCTTTCGCCATAGGCGATCCCTTCGAAGGCAATGTCCCCCAACCGATGCCGCATGACCGGTCCGGCCGCATGCGTCGCCAGATACCGCCGATGCCCCGGACGGGCGTGATCGGCATGCCCGTGCGTGATAAGCGCCCGGTCAACGGGACGCCACGGGTCGATGAAGAAATCACCAGCCGGGCAATAGATGCCATGTTCGCGAAATTCCAGAACCATGGCGCAAGGATAGGGCACGTGTGGTCAAAGGCGAAGGCCCACGTTGCGGAGGCAGTCCGCCGGACGTCGGAGCGGCAGGTGCGGTTCGACAGAAGTACTGTCGTCGGGCGTGACGCCCCGATGCCCGGATCAGCGGGGATCGCGGCGCCCGGGCCTCGGCGCACCACGCCGGAACCCGACGAGGTTTCCCATGCCGTCCGGGCATGTCGCGGCCCGATCGCCTCGTGCCGATGGCCGGACCCCCGGGATGATGCACCTGATCGGGGGCGCCATTGAGAGGTCGCGGCGTTCCGGTATCGGACGCGATCAATCCGCGGGTGCCAGCAGGCTCAGTTCACCCGCTTCCTCCATCCGTCGGATTTCCGAGACGATCCGGGACATCGCCTCTTCCACCTGATCGGCTGGAACCTTGTTCATCGCGGCGGCATCTTCGCGCAATTGGTCGGCAAGGCGGCTGGAGATCGAAGACAGGATGAATTCCGTCACATGGGTCTGATCCGGCGGCGTGCCCGCCACGACGGTCACGAGCATTGTGTTGTCGATGCCACGCAGAACGCGCGGTATGTCCCGGACATCCAGACGGTCGGGAATATTCTCGAAACTGAAGACCGCGGCACGAACACGGGCGGCAAAGGCCGGATCGGTCTGGTCCAGGCGGTCCAGCAACGTGCGGCGCACGCCCGAGGTCGCTGCGTCGAGGATATTGCCGACCCGCGCCACGGCAGCGCTTTCGAAGGCGATCACGGCGCGGGAATCGGATTGCAGCCCAAGCGCATTGCCGATGCGGGACACAGCGTCCGGGGACACGTCTTCCGTGCGTCCGAAGGCAGCAGCTATGGCATCCGTCCGATCCTGTGGCAGGCCCCCAAGCAGGAGAGCCGCCTTGCCGGGGGGCAGTTTCGACAAGAGGATCGCACAAACCTCCGGGCTTTCGCCCGCCATCATCTCGGACAACACCTCGGGCTCCAGATCGGAAACGCCCTGCCATGCAGCCTCGCCCAGCGCACCGATCTCACCGCCATTTTCTGAAATCAGCGCTTCGACCACGTCGAGCGACAGGCGCCCGTCGAGCAGCGCCAGGACCCGGTCCATGTCACGCGGGAAATGAAGGCCTATCGCATCGAGTTCGGCTGCGAATTCGGCCACGGTTTCGGCGAGCGTGCGGCGATCGACGAAGCGCAAGGATGCCATTTCCGAAACGAGGCGCCGCTGCTGGGCGCGGGGCAAATCGCGAATCCCGGGATCTGCGCCGCCGGTGATGAGCAGACGGATGATGACCGCGGCCTTCTGACCCTGTGTCAGGCCGCGGCGCCGTTGGGGGAAGGCGTGGGTGAGGTTTGTCATGGTATCGGGCAGGGGCCTGTCTCTGGATGCCCTTTTCGTGCACGATCCGTCTTAAGAATTCGTTCCCGGATGGGGACGTTTACCAGGAAAAGCCGTGCCCGGTCTCGACGGAGCTCGCAAGAGAGCGTTCGGCCCAGGTCCCGCGCCCGCCGGCCTGCCGGATCAGGGCCAATTGTTGCCGCGCGCCGACCGTGTCGCCGCGTTCCGCAAGCGCCTGACCGAGGTAGCTGCGCGCGAGCGCATAGTCGGGATCCAGCGACAATGCCGCCTCGTAAAGGGCACGCCCGCCGTCGAAATCCCCTGCCTTGCGTGTCGCGAACCCCCGGAGCGTCAGGACTTCGGGCGTATCGGCCTGTGCGACATGATCGAGAACCGCCAGCGCATCGCGCGGGCGGTCGAACGCCGCCAGTTCCCGCGCGGCCTTGATCCGGGTCGCATCGTCAAGATGGCTTTCCTGGCTATCGACACACGTTTTGGTCGCCGGGTCATAAATCTGGGCCCCGGTACATTCGGTTGACGTTGGGGTCTCGACCGGGGCGGTGCTCTCGTCTCCCGCGGCAAGGATCAGTGTCGGCAGGCAGGCGAGGGCGATCACGGACGTGCGGACGAAAAGGGCCATCTTGGATCATCCTGACTAATGCTGTCTTGGAAAATGACCCGCAGGCGATCGTTGTCCAGCGTTTTCCGCCAGCCTGTCCCTCAGAGGGCCCGACAAACCGCCATGGAGGCATCCCAGAAAAAGCCATCCTTGCAACTCAGGCTGTTGCCCTTTTCTGCGGCCAAAGTCTGGGCATCGGGATCCCCTGCCGGGTCCGCCTCGGCCGCCGTATCCGCGTCGGTGCCGTCCGTTGCCACGGTCTGATCGGACACGGGTTCGGTCGCGGGGGATGCAGTATCGACTGACGGTTGGGTCATGTCCTCGGCCTGATCCTCGGCCATGATGGAGAGCGGGTCCGCGAGCACAGGATACAGGATCGGCGGCGCGTCGGACGTGGAAACGGAGACGAATTTCTGGGCGGTCGCGGGCGAGGCGACCACGAGGGCGAGGCAGAAAAGAGGCAGCAGTGAGCGGACCATGACGGGCTTTCCGGACAAGAATTCCCGTCCAGAAACTCGAAAATGATGTCGAAAGGATGGAGCGTTCAGGTCAATCCTGCGGTCTCATCGGCACCGATCATCAGGTTGAGGTTTTGCACTGCCGTCCCCGATGCGCCTTTCCCGAGATTGTCGAGAACCGCTGCGACCGTCACCCGTCCGGTCCCGTCGCCCTGAACCGTGATGATCATCCGGTTGGTGTCGTTGACCGACTGCGGGTCGATCCTTTCACCGGGGCTTTCGACGCTGATGAACGGGTCACCGGCATAGAAATCCCGCAGGGCGGCTTCGATCCGCGCGTATCCCGCGACTTCTCCGGGCAAAAGGTCGGCGTGCAGATGCAGTTGCACCACCATTCCTTGTGCGAAGTTGCCGACAGCCGGCTGGAAGAGGGGTTTGCGGACAAGCCGTCCGTATTCCATGATCTCGGGCACGTGTTTGTGCGATTGGCCAAGCGCATAGAGGAAATGGTCCGGCGCGCTGCCCGACTCGAAATCGGCGATCATTGCCTTGCCGCCGCCGGTATAGCCGGAGACGCCGGTCAGGACAGTGCCGTGGTCTGCCGGCAGGATATCGGAATCGACCAGCGGACGCAGGATCGCGATGGACCCGGTGGCATAGCAGCCGACATTGGCCACCAGCCGCGCCGCACGGATACGGTCGCGCTGACCCGGCAATTCCGGCATGCCATAGACCCAGCCGCCTGCCACCCGGTGCGCAGTGGAGGCGTCGATGATCCGGGTATCGCCCGCCATCGCGACAGCCTCTCGCGCGGCGTCATCAGGCAGGCAAAGGATCGCCACGTCCGCTTCGGCGAACGCTTCGGCGCGCGCGCCGGCCTCCTTGCGGCGGGAGGGATCGACGGAGACGAGGCGAATGTCATCGCGCGCGGCCAGCCGGTCGCGGATCTGCAGGCCTGTGGTTCCGGCTTCGCCATCGATGAACACCGCTATGGACATGTCGTCGTCTCCGCTCAGGGTAGGAGCGGGCATAGGGGACCGTGCCGCCCCTTGCAACAGGCAGGCTGGTGGTGGAGCCGCGGCGATGAGCGGAGCCATGAAACATCCGGGCCATCTTCGGCAGCGGCCAAAAGGACGGATCGAAGGTTTTCCGCGACACGTGCCGTGATCGCAAGGGGCCGCTTTGCGCCGGTGCCACCGGTCACCGGAACGGCGGGTTACCGGAAAGGCGGGTCACCGGAAAGTCGGGCGACCTTCGTCCGCGGCGCCGGCAGGGTGGCTGCCTTGGTCGATGCGCCGATCCATCGCGGCAGCGGTCTGGCTCCGGTCGGACTTTGCGCCGCGATGACTGAGGCCGACAGGGCCCTTGGCGCAGCGGCTTGGATCGTCCGGCGGATAGTGCTGCTGGCCGGGCCTCGGCAGGTGCCCGATGGCGGATCCGTCCTGTGCAAAGTCGCGTGGGGTTTCGCCACCGATCACGATCCCGTCCCGACGCTGCACCCCCGTCAAAGCCATCCGCAGCGGCATCAACGGCTCTCGCGCAATCTTGGCACGGCCTTCGACCCGGTTCAACGGGGCCAAAATGTCCCGAACCGCGTCTTCAAACAGCCTCGCCGCCGCGACAATTTCCGGGTCGAGGGCTGTCGAGAGCCGCGCCAATCCTGAACCCGCCACCCTGCGGACGTCCGTCATCACGCGTCCTTTCAGAACCGCGCCCTATTTCTTGCTTGCCACCTATGCGGATCGACGGATAGCGTCTTTGCAAGCGTATGCAGGCGTGCGGATCCGGGGTTCTGACCGATCTTTTGAGACGCACCTGTCAGTCGAGCCGTCCGCGACCCGAAACCAACCGGCGCGGTGCAGGGGCGCAAGCCCGAAAAGGGGACCGGGAACACCCGGCCCCGACGGATCAACACAATGGGAGAGACCGATGATGATCAAGAAACTGGCCCATGTGGGTGCGATTGCGATGACTGGCGCGATGGTCGCGACGACCGCCGTGGCCCAATGCGCTTTCCAGAACGACGTTCAAGTAAAATCCCTCTCCGCCGGGTTCGAGGCGTGGAAGGCCGTGACCGACGCAATGGCGGAATGCGGGATGGTCGAAGCCGAGCTCGATCAGGAGTTCCGCACCAAGCAGCCCTCTGCCTTTGCGGCAAACCCGTCGCTCTATTCCGTCGGCGGCGTCTCCAACGGCACGATCACGCCGCTGCTCAACGAGGGCACGATCCGTCCGCTCGATGACCTCGTGGCGAAATACGGGCAGAACCTGACGCCGAACCAGTTGATCCAGATCGATGGTAAGGTGATGGCCGTCGCGATGATGGTGAACACCCAGCACCTCATGTACCGCACCGATGTCTTCGAGGAATTGGGTCTCGCGGTTCCGACCACCTATGATGAGGTCCTGACGGCCGCCCAGGCAATTCAGGATGCGGGCGTGGTCGAGTACCCCCTCGGGGCGACTATGATGGCCGGCTGGAACCTCGCACAGGATTTCAACAACATGTTCGTCGGCTATGGCGGCACATTCTACAACGACGACAGCACCCCGGCGGTAAATTCGGAAGCGGGTATCCGATCGCTCGAAATGATGAAGGCCCTGACGGCCTACATGGATCCCGAATACCTCGTCTCGGACAGCACCTACGTCCAGCAGCAGTTCCAGCAGGGCAAGATCGCCATGGCGAACCTGTGGTCCTCGCGCGCGGGCGCCATGGAAGATCCTGCGGAGAGTCAGGTCGTCGGCATGGTCGGGTCTGCCGCGGCGCCCGTTGCGATAGAAGGCGGCATGCCCGCAACGACGCTTTGGTGGGATGGGATCGTGATCGCCAAAAATATCGACGATGCCACGGCAGATGCTGCCTTCCGCGTCGCGATGGAGGGGCTGGACACCGAGATGGTCACCGCCAACAACGACGATGCGATCTGGCTTGTCCCGGGGTATGAGCCGTCGCCGATGGCAATGGGGGCGATCGCCACGGCGACCGCGACTCCCGCGCCCCCGTCCTATCCGTCGACAAGCCAGATGGGCCTGATGCACACGGCGCTTGGAAATGAATTGCCGTCGTTCTTCACCGGCGACCGGACGGCGGAGGAGACACTGGCCGCCGTCGAGGCGTCCTATACCGCAGCCGCGCGGGAGGCCGGTCTCCTCCCGTAGAGGCGGGTCTGGCGATCGGCCCCTTGGGTCCGGCTGTGGACTGGCAGCCGGACCCTCTTTTTGCGCGATCTTCATGCGGCTTCGACACCGTTTCATGGGGATCAGGACCCGGACGTGCCCAGTGTGCGAAATCGCGGCTGTCCGGAGGCCCTCCGCCTGGCTGCGGACAATCGCCGAGGTCGAGGGTGCCCTTGTCCCGGCGCCCCGTCTCAAGGCTTTCGACGTGGATCGGCTTGGCGATGCCGAAGCCTCGCTTGGTCGGTCCGGGGCCCGATGTCTTGTGCCCGAGACCCTGACCAAACGCGCAGGCCAGAGGACCATCACGCCTGTGGCATTCCTGGAAAGGCGGTGCAGCGGGAAATTGCGTGACAGAACCTGACTACGTATGCAACGCTTGCGACGGTGATGTCGAAGGCGGGGGCTCGCGATGAAGTTCAAGACGTTCGCGATGTTCGTCGGACCCTCTGTATTCCTGATGCTGCTGTTCATCGCTTTCCCTTTGGTCGCGGTCCTCGTCAATTCCTTTCAGGTGACGCAACCGGTCTTCACGACGCAGCAGGTCGAGACCTGTTCTGCGGGTTTCCTGACCCAGAATTGCGTGACCGAGACAAAGACGGTTCCGGTTCTGGACGACAGCGGCAAGATGGTGACCCGGACCGAATGGGTGGGCTTCGGATCCTACGCAAATGTTCTGGGCGGAGAGCGGTTTACGCAAGCCTTGGCGGCAGGTGATCTGGGTGCGATCCTGCAAATCGACTTCTGGAAGGCCTTGCGTTTCACTCTGACGTTCACCCTGATCACGCTGCCGTTCGTGCTGGGCCTCGGTCTTGCGATCGCGCTGGTCGTCAACAATGCGACGAAGGCGCTGAAGGGTCCGGTGATCTTCATCTCGCTTCTGCCGTTCATCATCACGCCGGTGATCGGGGCCCTGTCGATCCGCTGGCTGTTCTATGGCGACGGCATCGTGACTGTCTGGATGGAAACGCTGTTCGACACGGATCTGTCGATCGCGGCGAACGGCTGGGCGATCGAGTTCCTGATGATGTTCTACCGGGTCTGGCATGTCGCGCCGTTCGCTTTCGTCATCTTCTACGCGGGTTTGCAGACCGTGAACCAGGACACGCTCGAGTCGGCCGTGATCGACGGCGCATCGCGGTGGGAGAGGCTGCGCTACGTCGTCATCCCGCACCTCATGCCGCTGATCGTGTTCATCACGTTGATCCACCTGATGGACGCCTATCGCGCTTTCGAGGAGGTGGTGGGCTTCTCGTCCCAAAGCTATCGGATCACGCTCCAATATCTCACGTATGATTACCTGACGCCGGACGATGCCGGGAACCGCGCGGTGTCGTCGGCCAGTGCCTCCGCCATGCTGACGATGGTGGGTGTCGTGGTGCTTCTGGCCGCGCCTCTGCGCCGGACGTGGCGTGACCACAGGGGAGCCTGAGCCATGGCCGACGCCTCTGTCCCGCGCGCCCTGCGGCAGCCCGTTTCCCTCCGGATCGCCTCCAACGCCTTTCTTCTCGTCTGGCTTCTGCTGGCGGCTTTCCCGCTGTTTTGGGTGCTGGCGATGTCGTTCAAATCGCCGGTCGACGCATTTTCCGCCTCCGCATGGGAGGTTGTGACCGGGCCGCGGACGCTGGCGGACGGCAACGGATTGTCGGTGATCGATATCGTCCTCGGTCTTGCCATCGCCTGGATGTCGATCAAGGCCGCCACACGGTGGCTTGCGCCGATGGTGGCCGGCGAGGGGACCGGGCAGAAGGTCTTCAGCTGGGCGGTGATCGTGATCGGCTTCGCGGTCCTGTTCGTGCTCGGGTTCTTCTTCGTTCTGCCGGGTGTCGCCGCACCGTTGGAACGCCTTCTCGGACCGCTGGGCACCCCGATCGTCGGCCTGACGACCGAACATTACCGGGCGGTCTGGGTCGAGAACGCCTTTCATGAGAATTTCCGCAATTCGATGATCGTGACGTTCGGCGTGGTCACCGTCTCGCTGACTGTGGGGACGCTGGCGGGCTATGGCCTCGCGCGCTCGGGCTCGACCTTCGCCTTCTGGATCCTGATCATCGCCCTCGTCTTCAGGGCACTGCCGCATTCGGTGCTGGTCGCGGGATACCTTCCGGTCTTCATCAATTCGGCCGAAATCCTGCGCCCGATCCTCGGGGAAAACGCACCCACGCTTTATGGCCAGCCGCTTGCGGTCATCGCGGTCCTCGTCTCCATCAACCAACCCTTCACGATCTGGATGCTGCGGTCGTTCTTCCAGAATATCCCCGTCGACCTTGACGAAAGCGCCCGCGTGGACGGCTGCACCCATTTCCAGGCTTTCCGCTGGGTCATCATGCCGGTGATGTGGCCGGGGGTGATTACGACGGGCCTCTTCAGTTTCCTTCTGGCCTACAACGATTTCCTCGTGACCTCGCTGCTGCTGGATGCGTCGAACCAGACGATGGTTCCGGCCATCGCGGGCTATTTCAACCGCGAGACGACGACGACCGACCAGGTGGAGGCCGTGGCCGCAGCCGTCTCGATCACTGCGCCATTGTTCCTGCTGGTGATGATCTTCCAACGACAGATCGTATCGGGGCTCACCGCAGGCGCAGTGAAGGGCTGAGCGGGACCAGGGGCTCTGCCCCGCGCTGCGCGCCCCCGGGATATTTTCGCCAAGAGGAAGGCGGCGTTAACGGGGCCTTAAGGTTAATCCGGCCACCATGGAGAGGCGGTACAGGCGGGGACGCCGATGACCGTCCATGGGAAGCGTGAGGCTTCTTCCGTCCCGGCGGTCGGCCCTCGACGGCCGTCGGGACATCCTTTCGGCATGAAGATCCCCGCTGAAGGCCCCGTCATCGGTTGAGTCCGCCCGGACCCCGTTGCACGCCACCTCCGCGCCGCGTAACCCGGGGCCATGCGTATACTTTTCCTGGGCGACGTCATGGGGCGCGCCGGCCGAACTGCCGTGACCGAACGCCTGCCGGGGCTGCGTGCCGATTGGCGTCTCGATGCCGTCGTGGTGAACGGTGAAAATGCGTCTTCCGGGCGGGGCCTGAATGCCGCACAGGCAAAGTCCCTGTTCGAGGCCGGGGCCGATGTCGTGACGCTGGGCGATCATGCCTTCGATCAGAAAGACATGATGCAGGCCGTGGAGCAGGACAGCCGCATCCTGCGGCCCATAAACTTCGCGAAGGTCGCCCCCGGTGCGGGTGCACGCATCTTCGATATCGGTGGTCGCAAGCTGCTGGTGGCGCAGGTTCTGGGCCGGGTGTTCATGTCCCGGCAGTACGATGATCCCTTTGCGCCCGTTGACGCCATCCTTAAGGCGCATCCGGTCGGTCGCGCCGTGCAGGCGATTCTGATCGACATGCATTGCGAAGCGACGTCCGAAAAGATGGCGATGGGCCATTTCTGTGACGGTCGGGCCAGCATCGTGGTCGGCACCCACACCCATGTGCCCACGGCCGACGCCACGATCCTGCCCGGCGGGACTGCTTACCAGACCGATGCGGGGATGTGCGGCGATTACGATTCGGTCATCGGCATGGACAAGCGGGAGCCATTGCGCCGTTTCGTCGTGGGCATGACCAAGGATCGGTTCGAGCCCGCCGCCGGGGATGCCACGCTTTGCGGCCTTTTCGTCGAGACCGACGACGCGACAGGCCTTGCACAGCGGGTCGCGCCCGTGCGCGTCGGGGGGCGTCTGTCGCAATCCGGCCCGGCCTAGGGACGGCGCCTGCATGCTGCGGGGTCTGTCATATCTCGTCGTGGTCCCCGGCTGCCCGCTTGCGCATACGGCGGGCCGGTGCGTCGCCTGATCCGGCCCGCTATTTGCCCAGAGTGCGATATCCCGTGGCGGTCCTGACTGTGGCGGCTATGATGTGGGCTGGATCGGGCCCCGCAAGCCCCAGTGGAACAATGGACGACATGACCTCGACCCGAAAGCACCCGAGATGAACTGGCTCTCCCTGCCTCAGGAGGCGCAGGCATGGATCACGATGGCCACGCTGGCCGTGATGCTGATCCTGTTCGTGCGAGAGACCTATCCGACCGAAGTCGTCGCCATGGCGGGCGCAGCTTTCCTGCTGATCCTCGGCATCCTGCCCTACGACATGGGGGTCGCGGTCTTGTCGAACCCGGCGCCGTGGACCATCGCCGCGATGTTCCTCCTGATGGGGGCCCTCGTGCGGACGGGCGCGCTGGACTGGTTTACCCGCTTCGCCGAGGCTCGCGTTGCGACCCGCCCGCGGCTCGCGATCGGCATCCTCATGCTGTTCGTTCTGGTCGCCTCCGCCTTCGTGGCGAACACGCCTGTTGTCGTGGTGATGATCCCGGTGTTCGTACAACTTGCAGCGTCCATGAACCTGGCACCGTCAAAGTTGCTGATCCCGTTGAGCTATGCCTCCATTCTCGGTGGAATGATCACGCTGATCGGAACCTCGACCAATCTGCTGGTGGACGGCGTGGCGCGGACGCGGGGCCTTGAGCCTTTCACGATCTTCGAGGTCACGCCGCTGGCGATTCCGGTGGCCCTCGTGGGGATGGCCTATCTCTACCTTGTCGGGCGGCACCTGTTGCCGGAGCGGACATCGATGGCGGCGATGCTCGGGAACCGAAAGGGGCTGAAATTCTTTGCCGAAGCGGTCATCCCGCCCGACTCGAACCTGATCGGCAGACAGCCCCTGGATGTGCAACTGTTCCAACGGGACGGCGTACGGCTGATCGACGTGGTCCGGGGCGATGCGTCGCTGCGCCGCGATCTGAAGGCCGTCACCCTCGAAATGGGCGACAGGGTCGTTCTGCGCACCGAGATGGCGGAACTTTTGACGTTGCAGGCCAACCCGTCGCTGAAGCGGCTCGACCAGGTCGGCGCGGTCGAGACGACGACCGTGGAGGTGCTGATCACCCCGGATGCCAAGCTCGTGGGGCGTCGGCTGGGCGCGCTTCGGCTGCGACGGCGCTACGGCGTCTATCCGCTTGCCCTCCACCGACGGGATCGCAACATTTCCGGACAGCTCGACGAGGTCGTTCTGCGGGTCGGGGACACGCTGCTTCTCGAAGGCTCGGCAGAGGACATCCACCGGCTGGCCGCCGACATGAACCTGATCGAGGTGAACCAGCCGACCGAACGGGCGTATCGCCGTGAGCAGCTCTGGATCCCTCTGGCGGCGATCGTGGGGATCGTCGGGCTGTCGGCTTTGAACATCGCCCCGATCTTCGCACTGGCCGTCATCGGGGCTGTCGTCGTCCTGCTGACGCGCTGTGTGGATGCAGACGAGGCGTTCGGCTTCGTAGACGGTCGCCTGCTGGCGATGATTTTCGCGATGCTGGCGGTCGGTGCGGCGCTGGAATCGTCGGGCGCGGTGCAGATCATCGTCAATGTCATCGCTCCGCTGTTGCGCGGGCTGCCGCCGTTCCTGCTGGTGCTCGCCGTCTTCGCGCTGACATCCACGCTTACGGAAGTCGTGAGCAACAATGCCATTGCCGTCGTCGTGACGCCGGTCGCCATCGCGCTGGCCGAAACGTTGGGCGTGGACCCGCGTGGTCTTGTCGTGGCGGTGATGGTGGGGGCGAGTTGTGCCTTTTCGACACCAATCGGATACCAGACCAACATGCTCGTTTATGGTCCGGGGGGCTACAGGTTTACGGACTTCATCAAAGTGGGTACCGGCATGAACATAATCGTCGCGCTTGTCTCGGCGGCTTTGATTCCCCTGATCTGGCCGCTTTGACGCCAGTTCTGCAATCGGAGGCCCCCATGCGCCCTGCCATTCTGTCCGTCCTTCCCCTTCTCGCAGTGGCCTGCGTTCCCGTTACGGGCGACGGAGCTACTGCCGGTGCGGGCGGTGCCCCGTCTGCAGAGGCCCGGATCGTGGAGGTCAACGCCTCCCCCAGTCGGCTGTTCGTGCGGATGTCGGATGGGGCGCGCTGCGTCTCGGCGAGGCCCGAAGGCGTACCGGGTGGCTGGTCCGGTGTCACGGCCGATTGCGGGTATGAGCTGCCTTTCGAAGTCACCTTCCGACAGGGCGGCAGCCCGACACGGTTCATCATCGAAGACCCCTCGGGCGTGCCGGGCACGGCAGATGGCGGGGTTGGACCGCGTGCCGAGGTGTTCATCACGGACGTCGGCGGTCAGCGGCGCCTGTTCGTGTCAGGCCTCGGGCCGAACGTGCGGTTCGAAACACCTGCCAGCTAAGCGTCACTCGCCCGCCAGCAGCATCCGGTCGCGGGTCTGAGGCGGGGCGGGTCGACGTCCGGCGGGTGCCTCGCGTCCCTGATCGCGCAGTTGCGACAGCGCATCGTTCAAGCGTCGGCGCGCCGGGTCGGAACCGGTCGCATCGAGGACCGCCCCGGAAAAGATGGCCTGCAACCAGGGGCGTTTCATCCCGTCGAGCTTGCGCATCACGCCGGTCAGCCAGACCTCGTCGCGATGCCGCGCCCGCCACAGTTGCGCCCACCGCAGTTGTGTCAGCGCGCCCGCCTCGGCCCCGGCGACCAGACGGTCGAGAATGCCCATCGCTTCCAGCCGGGCGCGCAGCCGCTGCCCGCCGTGGCGGGCCCGCAGCTGCATGACATGCGGGGCACGGAAAAGGCTGGCATGCATCGCGTCGGCCGTCTCGGTCGGGTCGGACAGGACGAAAACCTTGTCGGCGGCGTCCAGCATGTCGGGCGCATACCCGTACCGCGGTCCGAACGACACTGCGCGGTCGGTGCGGAATCGCGCCTCCCAGGGCACGATATCCGGGTCGAGCGTCGCCAGCGGCGAAATCAGGAAGACCGTTGCACCGGGGGCGGCGACGCTGAACGCGGCGGCGGCGTATCCGCCGATCCCGGCACCGACGAAAATCACGCTTTCGAACCCGTCGAAAAAGCCGTCATCGGTCAGGTCGTCGAAGAAAGCGAACACGGCCTTGTCGCGATACCAAGTCCGTCCCTTGGCCATGACGGTCAGCGTGGACCAGCCGCGCTTGCGTGCGAGGCCCGAACTCCATGGCAGGCCGCCCGCGCGACCCTCGATGGTGGCAAGGCCCTCGAACTCGACCAGAAGCGTCTCGCCGCCGGGTCGATAGAGCGCATGGTGCCGCACGCCAAGGTCACGGAACCACCCGTCCGCCCCGGCGGCCTCGCGCAGGACGGTCAGCGCGTCTTTGGTCTCTGCGGCGGTCTCGGGCACGTCGGACATGGATGTGCGTCTCCTCAAGAGGTTCTTTATGCCAAGATAGGGCATTTTGTGCAGGATATCCGGCATAAAAATGCCCGGATTGCTTGATATTTCCCGTCTATTGTCCCCGTATCTGCGACGACGGTGCCTGTTCGGGCGCTTTGGTCGCTATTTTCTGCCCTTGCCGGAGGCAAGATGCCCGACGCCCAGTCCGACACACCGACCATCGCGGTCGTGACCTGCCTGCGGGACGAGGGGCCGTACGTCACCGAGTGGGTCGCCCATCTGCGCACCCTCGGGGTGTCGCGGGTGCTGGCATTCACCAACGATTGCAGCGACGGAACCGAAGCCGTCCTCGAGGCGCTGGCGCCGGTCGGCGTGGTCGATGTGCCGCAAGGGGCCGTGCGCGGGACGAATGGCCCCACGCCCCAGTGGCGGGCGTTGCGTGCGGCCTGGGCCCATCCGGCGCTCGCCGGGATCGACTGGCTGCTGCATCTCGATGTGGACGAATGGATCGCGCTCGATGGCCCGCTCGACCTGCCGGACCTCATCGCCGGATGCGGCGCGGCCGACGCCATTGCCTTGCCATGGAGGCTTTTCGGTTGCGACGGACGGCTTGCGGCGGGGGAGGGGACGACGCCGGAGCGGATCACGCGCGCAGCGCCCGACGGCATGGCATTCCCGGCGCTCGGGTCGTTTTTCAAGACATTGTTTCGCCGTGACGGTCCGTTCACCGGCTTCGGCGTCCACCGACCACGACAGTCGGCGACGCCGGTTTTCGCCGACGACCGCGGGCGCGCCGACGCGGATCTTGCCGCCGCCGAGGGCCGCATCCTGCTCTGGCGGGCGGGGCACGCCGTGCCTGGCCGCCTTGTGCAGCTGAACCACTACTCGGTCCGCTCCGTGCATGAGTTTCTGCTCAAGCGGGCGCGCGGCCTGCCCAACCGCACCGGCAAGGACATCGATCTTACCTACTGGGTGGAGCGGAATTTCAATCAGGTCCCGTGCCACAGGATCGTCCCCCAGATCGCCCCGATGCGGACGGAACTCGCGCGTCTGCGCACCCTGTCAGGCGTTGCCGAAGCAGAGGCGGTCTCGGCAACGTGGCATGCGGCGAAACTGGCCGAAGTGCTGTCCACGCGGGAGGGTGCGAAGCTTTGCGGACGGCTGGTTCTGGCGGCCGGCAGCGTCGCGCCCGAAGCCGGATTGGGCCGCGCATTGCTGGCGCAGTATCAGCAGGCCGGAAAGGACGACCAATGATCGAGGAACGGACCCTTTACGGCGGCGACATCGACGGTCACCGGGTGTTGGAGGTTCTGGCCGAACCTGCGAAGGACGGCATCCGCGCCGTCCGGATCTTTCTGGGAACCGGGACCCCGCAGGACAAGATCGCGGGCCGTGACGGCCTGACCCCGCGAACCGCGACATCCGTGAGCAAATCCTTGATGGTGCTCGCGGATTGGGACGGCAAGGGCGGTGG
The DNA here is from genome assembly GCA_049647445.1 of Jannaschia sp. Classification (GTDB taxonomy): domain Bacteria; phylum Pseudomonadota; class Alphaproteobacteria; order Rhodobacterales; family Rhodobacteraceae; genus Jannaschia. The sequence continues at coordinate 28,169 of JBARXR010000415.1, forward strand.
CGTTCCCCTGCCGATGACGGACGTCGAGGCAAGCCTTCCATTCGCAGAGCCGGAACCGGAGCTGTTTCTGGGCCTGAACACGCTTATGGCCACACGCAACGGCGAAACCCCGGAACTGGTTGCCGATTGGCTGCGGTATCATGCGCGCACCCAAGGCGCACAGGCGGCGCTGATTCTCGATCGCACGCGTCCCGGAGAGGCCCCGCTTGCCCCTGCGCTTCGCGATCTGCTGCACGACGGGATCGCCGGGATGCGCCGTGTCGTGGTGGTGACCTGTCCGACGCCCCTTGGCGGTCCCGGCCCGTCCGAACGCCACCCGATCACTGCGCCGGACGCGCCCGGCAAGGACCGGATGGACGCACAGCCGGACGATCCCTGGACGGCCCCGCTCGGCCAGTTGATTGTGCTGGAGGCGCTGCGCTGGCGGTTCCTGACGGCGGCGCGGGGTGTCGCATGGCTCGATGTCTCGGACCTGTTGGTCGAGGCGGGACCGGGACGGCGCGTCTTCGACCTCCTGCTGCAATCGGGTACGGGCGTTGTGCCGCTTGTGGGGCGGCGCATCTATCCATGGCGCATCCGCAAGGGGCAGGCCCCGGCGTTCGGCGATCACGTCTGCGACCAGTTCGACAATCCGGGCGGCAACCGACGCTGGGTCTGCGCGCCCAATCGCATCGACCCGCAGGCGCCGTTTCGCATGGTTCGGGTAGGTGCGATCAAGCCTGACGCCCTGCAAGGCGCTTTCTTCTACCGCGCCATGGGGGCACGGGTCAGTGAGGGCAGGGACTTGCCGCTGGCGCCCAAGGCGGGCCTGATCCTGGACGATGACTTGCTGAGGCTGTCGAAAGGCACATTCGGGCATAACCCGATCCTGCCGCCCGTCAGCGACGACGCCGGTGGTGGCCTGTTGCCCGCGTCGCTGCCGGGACGGACGGCGATCATCACCTGCATGAAGAACGAGGGGCCGTTCATCCTCGAATGGATTGCCTATCACCGCGCCATCGGCGTGGATGACTTTCTCGTCTATACGAACGATTGCACCGACGGCACCGACACGCTGCTGGACCTGCTCCAAGGACAGGGCGTGGTGCAGCACCGCGAAAATCCATTCCGGACGATGGTCGACATGAAGCCACAGCACGCCGCCCTCGCCGCGGCCGAGGAGGAGGCGATCCTGGACCGCGCGGGCTGGGCCATCTGCATGGACGTCGACGAATTCCTGAACATCCATGCCGGGGACGGAACCTTGCGCGCGCTCTATGCGGCGGTGGGCGATGCGAACATGATCTCTGCAACGTGGCGGCTGTTCGGCAACTCGGACCTGCGGACGTTCGAGGACCTGCCGACGCCAGCGCGCTTCGACCGCTGCGCGCCGCACGTGATCCGCAAACCGCATCAGGCCTGGGGGTTCAAGACGCTGTTCCGCAACATCGGCATCTACAAGAAGATGGGGGTGCATCGGCCCAAGGGCCTCCGGCCCGATCTGTGGGAGCAGGTGAGTTGGGTCAACGGGTCCGGTGCGGAGATGCCGCGGGAGATGTTGCGGACCGGCTGGCGCTCGACGCTGGAGACCTATGGCTATGACCTTGTGTCGTTGAACCATTACGCCGTGCGCGATGCCGAGAGCTTTCTGGTCAAGCGGGATCGCGGACGCGTCAATCATGTCGAGCGGGATCAGGGGCTTGGATACTGGTTCCGCATGAACAACAATGCCGAACGAGACACCTCGATCCAGCGGATGCTGCCTGCGCTGGAGGCCGAGCTTTCGCGGCTCAAGGCGCTGCCCGGCGTGGGCGCGCAACATGACGCCTGCGTGGCGGCCCATCGCCGGAAGATTGCCGAATTGCGGCAGGGCGAGGCCTTCGAGGCGTTCTATGGCGAAATCACGTCGGAGCGCATGCAGCGCCTCAGCCGGATGCACGCACACTTCGGCTCGAACGTGTTTCTGGCGGGGCCGGACTGCGTGCCGGACGACGTCGTGGCAGCCGATCACCCGCCCGAGTTCTTCTTCACCGTCTCGGAGGTCGATGAGACCCAACACTGAGCAGGGCATGCGCGCATTCAGCCGTCACAGATCTCGCGCAACCGTTGCCATCCCAGATCGTCGAGCGCCGGGGGCATTTCCGCTGGCGCCGCCTCGCCCGAGGGAAGGTTCACGGCTTCTGCATAGGGCGCCCACGCCAGTCGCGCCGCCAGAAACCCCTGTCGCAATTCGCCTGCGCTTGCCAGCGGCGGTGCGGCGACGAGGATGCGCTCCACCTGTCCGGTGATGTTCTCGTCGCTGATCTCTCCGTTCAGCAGCAGCCGCGCAAGCTCCAGCGCGCCAAGCTCATCGAGGAAATCGACGACCGGCGGAGCGGCGCGTGCCGTCAGTGCCGCCGCAAGCAGGTGCCCGGCAACGACATCCGGATCGTCCTGCGTCACCAGCGGAGCGTCCGACAGCACCAGCACGTTTCCCGGCAGAGCCAACGCCGGATGCGGCAGGTCCCGCAGCACCTCGACCCGCGCGGGGGTGATCGGCAACAGGCGGTTGCGCAGCTGGTCGAGCGCCTCCCGCCCGGTCACGCTGGCACAGGGCGGACCGGTCAGCAGGGTCAACTCCTCCAGCATCCTGTCGCCGATTTCGACGCGTTTGGCGGCGGGCATCAGACCCGCAGCCTGTTCGCGCAGCGCGCCCGGCAGCCACATGGCCCCGAACCCGGCCAACAACCCGAGCGTCAGGCCGATGAGGATGCGGCGCAAGCGTCCCGGTCTGCGTCGACCCAATTCGACCGCAGCCACGACTCGGTCCAGCGCCGCGATCATCTCCGGCTCGGCGATTTCCAACTCCTCGTCGGCACGGCGTGCTGGGGCATAGCGGGCGGGCGCCTCGCCGGGATTGAGGCGCACGACGGCGGGCAGGGACCAGTGCGACAGGGCGGTTCCCGACTGGTCCTGCACCACGAGTTCGGACTCGCCGATCGCCACGTAGACCTCGCGCCGCTGGGCACCCGGCTCCGCTCGCCACAGGCCGGTCGTCTCCAGCCGGTCGATGCCCAGAAGAGCTGTCACTTGGCCTCCGGTTCCGAAGCCGACATGTTCCGTGCCCGGTCGCGCAGGACGAACTTCTGGATCTTGCCGGTCGATGTCTTGGGAAGTTCGCCAAAGATCACCCGCTTCGGCGTCTTGAAGCCCGCGAGCCTTGCGCGCACGAACGCGATGAGATCGGCTTCCGAAACCTCGGCCCCGGCTTTGAGTTCGACGAAGGCGCAGGGCACTTCTCCCCAGGTCTCGTCCGGTTTGGCCACCACGGCGCACAGGTCCACGGCATCGTGATGCATCAGCGCGCCCTCGACCTCGACGCTGCTGACGTTCTCGCCGCCGGAAATGATGATATCCTTGGCGCGGTCGGAGATCTGGACATAGCCGTCCGCATGTTTCACCGCGATGTCGCCGGACCGGAACCAGCCGCCCCTGAACGCCTCTGCCGTGGCCTCGGGATTGCGGTAATATCCCTTCATCACCGCATTGCCACGCATCGCGATCTCGCCTTGTGTCGCCGTATCGGCGGGAATGGGCGCGTCATCCGCCCCGAAGACGTCCAGCCCTTCCATCATCGGGAAGGCCACGCCCTGTCGCGCCCGGAGCGCCGCCTTGTCGGCGTCGGGCAGGGCATCCCAGTCCCCGGGCTGCCAGATGTTCTCGGAGACATGGCCATAGGTTTCGGTCAGGCCATAGACATGCGTCACCTCGAACCCGAGCGCTGCCATCTTGCCCAGCGTCGCGGCGGCGGGGGGCGCACCCGCTGTGTAAACTTCAACATGCTGAGCGAAGGGCCGGCGCACATCGCCGGGCGCATTCACAAGCATGTTCAGAACGATAGGGGCGCCGCCGAAGTGGGTGACGCCCTCATCTGCCAGCGCGTCAAAGATCGCCTTGGCCGAAATATCGCGGCAACAGACGACGGTCCCGCCCACCAGCGGCATCATCCACGAATGGCACCAGCCGTTGCAGTGAAACAGCGGCACGATGGTCAGCAGGCGCGGGTACAGGACGATCCTCCAGCTGACGACCGTGCCCATCGTCATCAGGTAGGCGCCCCTGTGGTGATAGACGACTCCCTTGGGCCGCCCCGTCGTGCCGGAGGTATAGTTGAGGGCGATGCTTTCCCATTCGTCGTCGGGCATAAGCCACGCGAACGCGGGATCTGCGGCGGCCAGCATGTCCTCATACACCCGATGTCGCCCGGTGGCGGGGAAACCGGCGGCTTCGTCGGGGACTTCGATGATGACGGGCGGGGTATCCTGTGCGGCGGCGGCGGCCTCGGCCAGTTCGATGAACTGCGTGTCGGCCAGCACGACCCTCGCCCCGCCATGACCGAAGATGTATCCGACGGTATCGACATCCAGCCGCGTATTGATCGTGTTCAGAACGCCGCCGCAGGCAGGGACGCCAAAGCCCGCCTCGGCCTGCGCGGGGACGTTTGGCAAGAGGGTCGCGACGACGTCGCCGGGACCGACCCCCAGGGCGGTCAGCATCGACGCCTGCCGGGTCACGCGGTCGCGGTACTCGGCATAGGTCAGGCGTCGGTCGCCGTAGACGAGCGCCTCGCGCCCGGGCCAGACCAGGGCCGCCCGGTTGAGATGCGACAGCGGAGTAAGCGCCACGTGGTTGGCCGCGCATTTCTCCAATCCGGTCTCATCCTGCAGCCAGCCCATCGCATGCCCTCCCTCGTTCTTGCGAATGCCCCCTCGGCCCGCGATAGTGGGCCGAGGCATGGGGCGAGGACAAGACCGGATGCACAACAGACCCCTTGCAGCGGCGGGCGTGATCCTTTGCGGAATGGCCGTCATCGGCTTCATCGACCAGTTCGTGAAGGTCATCGCCGAACAATCCAGTCTCTGGACCTTCCACCTCGTGCGCTCGGGGATGATGTGGGTCGTCGTCGGGTCCTGGTTGATCCTGTCCCGGCGAGGCCTTCGGATCGTCAACTGGCGGGGCGTCTTCGGGCGGTCTGCCGCGATGTCTCTCGCGATGATCATCTATTTCGGCGCCCTCGGCTTTCTGCCCGTCGCACAGGTGGCGGCGGGTCTGTTCACGGCGCCGATCTTCGTTCTGGTCTTTTCGGTCGCGTTCTTCGGATTGCGCATCGGTCCCGTCCGGATTGTCGCGGTAGTCCTGGGGTTCACGGGGGTCGTGCTGGTCCTGTCGCCCGACCCCTCCTCCGTCTCGCCCTTTGTGTTCCTGCCGGCACTGGGTGGGGCCTTCTATGCCGTGGCCGTCATCGCCACCCGCGAATGGTGCGCCGAAGAAGGCACGCTGGAGCTTTCGATGGCGATCTTCACCTTCATGGGCCTCTGGGGGCTGGGCGGGGTGCTGGTGGTCGGCGCCCTCGGCATCGTCGGGGACGATTTCCTGAGCCGGGGCTGGGTCTGGCCGACGGCGCAGGTCTGGGGCCTTTGCGGCATGCAGGCCTTGGGCAGCCTCTTCGCGGTCCTGCTGCTGACGCGCGGATACCAACTGGCCGAGGCGTCGCTGGTGTCGGTGTTCGAATACTCCGTCCTCGGCTTTTCGGCGCTGTTCGGCTGGCTGATCTGGGGCGATCTGCTGGGGCCGCTGGGGTTCATCGGGATGGCCCTCATTGCGGGGGCAGGCAGCCTGATCGCCTTGCGCGGCGATCCCGCGGTGACCGCGTGATCATCTCTCCGGGGCGCGGCTACGTCTTCGTCCATATTCCCAAGACCGGTGGCACGGCAATGACGCTGGCGCTCGAGGCGCGGGCGCGGGCGGATGATATCCTGATCGGCGACACGCCCAAGGCGATCAAGCGCCGTCGCCGCCTCCGGGACGCGCAGACAGTCGGTCGGCTCTGGAAACACTCGACGTTGAAAGACGTGCGGGGCCTGCTGCCGGACACCGTCCTCGATGCGCTGGTGCCGGTGACGATGGTGCGCAATCCTTGGGACCGGACGGTCAGCTACTATCATTGGCTTCGGGGGCAGACGTTCGATCATCCGGCGGTCGACGCGGCCCGGCGGCTGTCCTTTGCGGAGTTTGTCATGGACGACACCATCGGTCGATCCCTGTCGGCGAATACGTATTATTCATATGTGGCCGGTGTTTGCGATCCGATCTTCATTCGACTTGAAGCGTTGCAGACGGATCTCGAACCCTTCGAGGCCTTGCTGGGCTTCAGGATCGAGATGCCCCACGTGAACAGGTCCGACCGGGCCGCCGGCTGGCGCGACTATTATGACGACGAGACACGCGCACGGGTCGCCGACATCAGTCGCGCCGACATCGAGCAGTTCGGCTATGACTTCTAGCGCAGGGTCCAGACCTCTTCCGTCGAGGTGCCACGCTTCTGCTGCATGACGACCACGTTGCCGCGAACATAAAGAAACTTGCAGTCCGCCTCGACTTCGATCCCATCAAGCCGCGTGCGGTAGCAAAGCGCACCCCTGTTCCAGACCCAGCCGCCGGAGACGGTGGACCTGTCTTTCTGGCCGCCGATGCCGCCGTTTCCGGCAAAGACGAGCGTCCCGCCGAAATCGTCGATCATCGTACGGTCGGCCAGAAAGGTGCGAAAGGCCCGCTCGCTGGATATCCGCGTGAAATCGACAGCCATGGCGGCGGTTGTCGTCGCCAGAATGGCCGCAATGGCGAGGGTCGCCCGTTTCATGTCCCGTCTCCCATGTCGCCACTGTGGCTTTGGTCTCGGGTATGGCGTCGAAATCGGGCGCGTTCGTGAAACAGTGCGGGTTAATTTGCGAAACAATACGCCTGATCGCTCGGGGCATGCGCCGTTTCGAGCGAAGGGCACGCCTCATCGAAGTAGTTCTCCGCAAGGCGAGACGTGTGTTCCTGCCGCGCTGCGATTTTCAGCCTCTCTTTCGAAAAACTTCGACGGGGGTCTGGGGGGTCTGAGCCCCCAGCCCGTCCGAAAGGCAGACGCTCAGGCCGCGTCGCGCGCCGTTTCGCCATAGAACGTCTCGCCGCCCTCGGCCATCTGGCGCAGCAGGGCGGGGGTCGCGAAGCGGTCGCCGTGCGTCTTTGCAAGCGCGTCGCAGGTCTCGACCGCCCAGTGCGCGCCCACGATGTCGAGCCATGAGAACGGCCCGCCGGACCAGGGCATGAAGCCCCAGCCAAGGATCGCGCCCACGTCGCCTTCGCGGATATCTTCCAGCACGCCGTCCTCCAGTGCCCGGACGGCCTCCAGCACTTGCGCGAAGATCATGCGGTTCTGGACCTCGTGAAGATCGGGCTGCGTCTCGGCCTGCGGATAGCGGTCGCCAAGCTCCCCCCAGAGATCGCCGCGCTTCCCGGCGGCGTCATAGTCGTAAAAGCCCGCGCCGTTCTTGCGCCCAAGCCGACCCGCATCGGCGAAGGCGAACAGCACGTCGTCGACGGCCCCGTCGGGATAGGCGTCGCCCATCGCCGCCCTGGTCGCTTTCGCGATCTTGACGCCGAGGTCGATGGATGTCTCGTCCACCAGTTGCAGCGGCCCGAGGGGCATCCCCAGCAACTTGGCGGCATTCTCGACCAGCGTGGGGTTCACGCCTTCGGCCACCATGCGGATGCCTTCGTTGATGTAGGGGATGATGCAGCGGTTGGCGTAGAAGAACCGGGCATCGTTCACCACGATCGGCGTCTTGCGGATCTGGCGCACGTAGTCGAGCGCCTTAGCCACTGCCACGTCGCCCGTGGCCTTGCCTTTAATGATCTCGACCAGCAGCATCTTGTCGACGGGGCTGAAGAAGTGGATGCCGATGAAGTGCTCCGGTCGTGCGCTGGCCTTGGCCAACTCTGTGATCGGCAGGGTCGAGGTGTTGGTGGTAAAGACGCAATCCGGGCCCACGACGGCCTCCACGGCTTTGGTCATCTCCGCCTTTACGCCCACATCCTCGAACACGGCCTCGACGATCAGATCGCAGCCCTTTAGCGCTTGCAGATCGGTGGTGGCGGTGATGCGGCCCAGAACCTCGGCCTTTCTGTCCTCGGTCACCTTGCGGCGTTTGATCCCCTTGTCGAGGATGCTTTCGGAATAGGATTTACCCTTGTCGGCGG
>JBARXR010000416.1:0-4339 GCA_049647445.1 Jannaschia sp.
CCATCGGTCAGGTCAAGCCCGACGATGCTCTCGAAATGCGCCATGGCCTCATGAAGATGATTTCCATGAACGTCGGCAATGTCGCGGGCATGGCGCGCGGGACCGTCGACTATGACGCCGCCGCCGCGCAGCAGGCAGCCGACAATCTGGCGGCCCTCGGGATGCTCGACGTGGACGCGCTCTGGCCGGAAGGCACCGCAACGGGCGAGATCGGCGACAGCCGTGCGTTGCCCGCGGTGTGGTCCGACCGTACCGGTTTTCTGGCCCAGTGGGAGGCCTTCGGCACGGCGACGCAGGCCATGCAGGCAACGGCTGGAGACGGCCTCGACGCCTTGAAAGTGGGTCTGGGCGAAGTGGGCAAAACCTGCGGAGCCTGTCACGACGATTACCGCCAGTCTTCAAGCTGACAAAGCTGACAGGTCTTGCGCAAGCTTGCCATAACCCTCGGCGCGCTTGGGGCTTTCGGCCTCGGGACGGCATTCTGGGTGACGCAACCCGGTCGACTGGATGCTGCCGTTCTGAGTGGTCTGGACGGCGACGCCATTCACGGAGAGGACGTGTTCTGGGCGGCCGGCTGTGCCTCCTGCCATGCCGCCCCCGAGGCCGAGGGCGAGGCCCGCCTGATCCTGTCGGGCGGACAGGCCTTTCCGTCTGATTTCGGCACATTCCACGCGCCCAACATTTCAATGGATCCCGACGCGGGCATCGGCGCGTGGACGTTCGACGACTTCGCAAACGCCGTGCAGCGCGGTGTATCGCCTGACGGCGCGCATTATTACCCTGTCTTTCCCTACACCGCCTATGCGCTTGCAGAACCGCAGGACATCGCCGACCTCTGGGCTTTCTGGCAGGGCCTGCCAGCCTCCGGGACGGCCAGCCTGCCCCACGACGTCGGCTTTCCGTTTTCGATCCGCAGAGCCCTCGGCGGATGGAAGATCCTGTTCGCGGACAAGGGTTTTACCGGACCGGCCACGACGCCGGACGAAATCCGCGGACGGTATCTTGCCGAGGCACTGGGCCATTGCGCGGAGTGCCACACACCGCGAAACGCCCTCGGCGGCCTTGATCGCGCCGCATGGATGGCGGGTGCGCCGAACCCCTCCGGCCCGGGCCGAATTCCAGGGATCACACCCGCGACCCTGACGTGGTCGCAGGACGAAGTCGCGGCCTACCTGAAAGACGGCTTCACGCCTGAATTCGACAGCGCGGGCGGCCACATGGTTTCCGTCATCCGCAACCTGTCGAACCTGACCGACGCCGACCGGACCGCCATCGCGGCCTATGTGAAAGGGCTAGAGCCGTTCCCCTGATCCGGTCGTTCGCTACAATTGGCTACGAAATCTTGTGTGGATGGTAATCCGAACCTGCGATGCCTTGCGACGGAATCGTGAGGAGAGGCGTGATGCTTCAGAACAAGATCGACATGCTGGATGCCTTGCCAATCGCGACCGGCGGCTACAACGCGGTTATCGACGGCGCGCTTGCGGCGGTGCGCGACCACCTGGGCATGCCCATCGCCTATCTGTCGGAATTCGTGGGCGAGCGGACGATCTTTCGCAACGTCAGCGCTCCGGGCCTCGAGGCGGTGATCAAGCCGGGCGACAGCCGCGCGCTGGATGAGGTGTATTGCCGCCACATCCTGCGCGGCGACCTGCCCGAACTCATCCCGGACACCAACGCGATCCCGCTCGCGCGCAGCCTGCCTATCACCAGTGCGGCTCCGATCGGCAGCCACGTCAGCCTGCCGATCCATCGCGCCGACGGCAGCGTTTACGGCATGTTCTGCTGCCTCTCGCCCGTCGCGAACCCCACGTTGAACGAACGCGACATGAAGGTGATGCGGCTTTTCGCGGGACTGGCCACCGAACAGGTGCGTCTCGCCCAGGGTCAGGCCAATGGCTTCGAAGAAACCCGGACCAGGATCCGCGACGTTCTTCACGATCGCAGCTTCGACATCGTCTACCAACCGATCTATCGTCTGGCCGACGGCATGCTTGCAAGTTTCGAGGCGCTGTGCCGTTTTCGCGAACAGCCCTACAGAAGCCCGGACAAATGGTTCGATGACGCCCGGACCTCCGGTCTGCAAATAGAGTTGGAACTCGCCGTCATCGATGCGGCTCTCTTTGCACTGCCGGGCCTGCCGCAGGGCACGCAGCTTTCGGTCAATGCATCACCCGCAACGGTCGCAAGCGGTGCGCTGCGCCCCGTCCTGATGCAGGTGGATGCGACACGCGTCACAGTCGAGATCACGGAACACGAACGCTCCGAGGATTTCGACCGGCTGCTGCGCGCCATCCGCTCGATCGCGGCGCTCGGAACGAAGATCGCCATCGACGACGTGGGCGCAGGATATTCGGGCCTGCAACAGATCATCCAGATCCGCCCCGATATTCTCAAGCTCGACATGTCTCTGGTGCGGGACATCGACATCGACCCGGCACGCCGCTCCCTCGCCGGTGCGCTCGTGCACTTCGCGGGTGAAACCGATGCGCGTGTGACCGCAGAGGGGATCGAGCGGCAAGGCGAGTGGGATTGCCTGCATGGCCTCGGCGCGCATTACGGACAAGGCTGGCTCATGGGGCGTCCCGGATCCATGGCCCAAGCCCCCCTGCACTTCGGCCTGCGCAACGCGGCGGCTGAATGACCGGGGTCACGGCGGGACCGGAACACGCCTTCGATCCGCGACGGGCCAGACGGGCTGGCGTGATTTCCGTTTGGCGCCGGTCCCCTGCCAAGCGCCCGGCCTCGGGTGCCCTGGGGGCGGTCGCGCTGAAAGTCAGGTGTCCTTCGTAACATCCACGCGGGGTATTCGGTACGGGCTTCGATCCGTTCGGCCTTTTGCCGACCAGAACCGGGCCGGACGCTCTTGCGGGCGGGACGCGGGCCAAGGACGACAGGTCCGAAGGGACCATCCCATTTGCCCCGATCTATCTTCGCGGTGTCACCGCGCGGACAGGCGCGACGGCGGCGGCATTCCATCACGCCGCCAACCGTCCGTCCGCTCACGCCTTGAGGCTGGCCAGACGCGCCGCCCGCAATCTGGCGAAATCGTCGCCCGCGTGATAGCTGGATCGCGTCAGCGGGGTCGCGGACACCATCAGGAAACCCTTGCCGTACGCGGCCTTTTCGTAGGACGCGAATTCCTCGGGCGTGACGAAACGGTCCACCGCGTGATGCTTGGGCGTGGGTTGCAGATACTGGCCGATGGTCAGGAAATCGATCCCGGCGGCGCGCATGTCGTCCATCACCTGCAGGACGGCCTGACGATCCTCGCCCAGACCGACCATGATGCCGGACTTCGTGAACATGGAGGGGTCCAGTTCCTTGACCCGCTGCAAGAGGCGCAGCGAATGGAAATACCGCGCGCCCGGCCGCACCTCCGGATACAGGCCCGGCACCGTCTCCAGGTTGTGGTTGAACACGTCCGGACGCGCCGCCACGACGACCTCCAACGCTTCGGGCGCACAGCGGATGAAATCCGGCGTCAAGATCTCGACCGTCGTTCCCGGCGCGCGCTTGCGCAGCGCGCGGATCGTCTGGGCAAAATGCTCCGCGCCGCCGTCTTCGACATCGTCGCGGTCGACGCTGGTGATGACCACGTGGTTCAGACCCAGCTTTGCCACGGCGTCGGCCACGCGCCCGGGCTCGAACACATCAAGCGCCTCCGGTGGCTTGCCCGTGGCGATATTGCAGAACGTGCAGGCCCGGGTGCAGACTTCGCCCATGATCATCATCGTGGCATGGCCCTGCGACCAGCATTCCCCGACATTGGGACAGCCCGCCTCTTCGCAGACGGTGACCAGCTTGTGGTCACGCATGATCTTGGCCGTCGCCTTGTAGCCCTCGCCGACCGGCGCCTTGACCCTGATCCAGCTTGGCTTTTTCGGCTGCGGATTGTCGGGACGGCGTGCCTTTTCAGGGTGACGCTGCTCGGGGATTTTCAGGTCGCGCATGGGATGCCTCCGGCTCCGTGTTGACCCCGACCTAATCCATCCGGGGGCATCCTGCCAGTGTCTGCTGCGCCGCAGGTGCCTCCGGCGCGCCCCTTTCGGGCAAGGGCATGCGCGACCTGCACCATTGGCGGCCCGCGACGCGGTGAATGACGGTCCGCGATGGCGACATTGCCGCAAATGGGCTCCGGAAGGGTCAAATCGCTTTTCACGGACCCTCCTCGACGGTTATCATCGGGCACCGTGCGGGGGTCGCACAACCGACATCGACGGGGCGTCTGGCGATCTTGGTTTCGGAACCCGTTTCGCGCGTGGACACAGTCGCGTCCGCACGGCCAAAGACCCCTGCCCGTCGCCCCTGGAGTTCTGACATGCACCTCGCCGTTCCT
>JBARXR010000417.1:0-3064 GCA_049647445.1 Jannaschia sp.
GCGCCGAACGCGCCGTACTGGCCGCCCGCGGACAGGGTGATGACCTCGAACGTGACGGTGCGACGGGTCGGTGCGCGGGCGACCTCGGCCCGGATCGCGGCCTCGATGTCCGCGCCGGTGCGCGCGACCATCTGCGCCGTCGCCTCCATGGCGTCCGCGCCGTCAGGTCCCTGCGTCGATTTCGCCGTGAGCGATGGGCCAGGAAACGTCGCGCCGCGAAACGTCGGGCCGGGAAACGTCGGGCACGCGCGCGCCTCGGCCCGCGTCAGGTCGCAGGCCCCGGTTGCCAGTGGCAGGATCAGCACGCCCAGAAGGGCGATGATGCGCGACAGGGTCATCACGGGTCCCGAAATACTCAAGAATCCCCCGGCCACGGCAGGTGCGCGGCCGGGGGCAGGGGCCGTCAGCAGCCCGGCGTGATGCCCGCTTCGGCGGCATAGGCGGCGCTGTCCTCGGCGATCAGCGGATCGATCACGTCCCGGTCGGAGGCGATCCAGTCCGTCAGGATCTCCCACTCGCCGGTCGAGGCGTTCCACTGCTGCATCTTGGCCTCGCCCGATCCGCCGTGATTTTCGCACGACACGGTGAAGGCCGGGCCGAAGTCCGGCATCCCGAGGCTTTCCATCAGCGCCTCGTCGACGACCAGCGCTTCCATTCCGTCGCGCATCATCGCAGGTGTGATGTCGGCGACGCCGTGGATCTCCTGCGCTTTCTTGACGGCTTCGGCCGCAAGCATGGCCGCGTAGAAGCCGCGATTGTAGAGAACGGTCCCCATCTGGTCGCCGTTTCCGGAAGCTTTTCCGGCGTCGATGACATAGGTGTTGAGGTCGGCGTAGATCGGGAAATCGCTGCCGACGTTGTGCATGGCGACGGACTTGTAGCCGTTGGCGGCCTCTCCGACCGGCAGCACGTCGTTCTCGGATCCGGCCCAGATGTTGCCGATGAACTGATCCATCGGATAGCGGATGTTGGCGGCCTCCTGGATGGCGACCTGGTTCATCACGCCCCAGCCCCACATCACGACATAGTCTGGACGCTCACGCCGGATCTGAAGCCACTGCGACTTCTGTTCCTGGCCGGGATGATCCACGGCCAGTTCGGTCAGCGAGAAGCCGTGCTTGGCCGACAGTTCCTGCAGGGTGCGGATCGGCTCCTTGCCGTAGGCGGAGTTGTGGTAGACCAGCGCGATCGTCTTGCCGTCGAGCGAGCCGCCGTTCTGGTCCAGCAGATAGTTCACCACGATCGACGCCTGATCCCAGTAGTTGGCGGGATAGTTGAAGATGTTGTTGAAGACCTCGCCATTGGCGGCGGACGTCCGGCCATAGCCCATCGTGTGCATCGGGATGCCATCGGCGGCGGTCTTGGGGATCAGCTGATACGTGATGCCGGTCGAGAGCGGCTGATAGACCAGCGAGCCTTCGCCCTTGGTCGACTCGTAGCATTCGACGCCTTTTTCCGTGTTGTAGCCTGTCTCGCATTCGATCACGCGGGTCATGACGCCGCCGATACCGCCGTCACGCTCGTTGAGCAACGTGAAGTAATCGGCATAACCGTCCGCAAAGGGGATGCCGCCCGCCGCATAGGGGCCGGTGCGATAGGACAGCGACGGGAACGTCAGGTCCGCCAGCGCCGGGGCGGCCGCGCAGATGGCCGCAATCGTCAAAGTTCCAAGTTTCATCGGTAAAATCCTCCCTGGGGTTCCGATATGGCCCTTCCGAGCCCGTAGGGCGGGGTTCGCCCCGCCGCCTCCCGCGACCGCCCCCGCATCAATGCGGGAAGGGCCACAATCTCAATTTCTCCTTGGTCAGCCGCCAGAGCTGCGCCAGCCCGTGCGGCTCCACCACCAGAAAGAACACGATCAGCGCGCCGACGATCACGAGGTTCAGATGCGCCACGATGTCGGTGGGCCAGCCCAGCAGGTCGACGCCCACGAGCTTCAGCGCCACCGGCAGCAGCACGAGGAACGCGGCGCCCGCAAAGGACCCGAAGATCGACCCGAGGCCCCCGATGATGATCATGAACAGGACGAGGAACGACTTCTGGATGCCGAACACCTCGCCCACCTCGACCGCGCCCAGATAGACGGTGAAGAACAGCGCGCCGGACACGCCCACGAAGAACGACGAGACCGCGAAGGCCGTCAGCTTGGCGCGCAGCGGGTTCACCCCGATGATCTCGGCGGCGATGTCCATGTCGCGGATCGCCATCCACTGCCGCCCGACCGTGCCGCGCGTCAGGTTGCGCGCGATCCAGGCAAGGACCACGACGAAGATCAGACAGAAGAGGTATTTCGCCCAGGCCTCCGTATTCGGGCCCGTGACGACGATGCCGAACACCGAACGCTCGGGTGCGCTGATCTGGCCCGATGCCGAATAATTGTAGAACCAGCCGACCTTGTTGAACAGCCACACGAGGAAGAACTGCGCCGCGAGCGTCGCCACCGCCAGGTAGAAGCCCTTGATCCGCAGGCTGGGCAGGCCGAACACCGCGCCTACCGCCGCCGTCACCAGCCCCGACAGGATCGTGATCGTGAACATGTCCATCCACGGAAACGCCGTCATCAGCTTGTAGGAGGCATAGGCCCCGACAGCCATGAACCCACCCGTGCCAAGCGACACCTGTCCGCAATAGCCGGTCAGGATGTTCAGCCCGATGGCCGCGATGGCGTAGATCAGGAACGGCACAAGGAACGACGACGCCCAGGAGTCCGAGATCACGAAAGGGATCACGAGGAACGCCACCCCAAGGATCACCCAGTATCCCCAGCGGTCGAACCGGATCGGGAAGGTCTGCGCGTCCTTGGCATAGGTCGCCTTGAAATCGCCCGCTTCACGATAGAGCATCAGGTGGCCTCCGGCCGGTTCGGGTTGTAATTCACGCCATCGAGCCACGGCATCGGCTCCAGATCGCGGGGGTTCACGCCCTCGAGCCCGCCCACGTTCACACCGAACTCGGACGTGGCCGACGACCGGCGATGGTGGGTGTAGATGCCGCAGGTGCCGCAAAAGTAATGCTCCGCCTGCACCGTCGCGAATTGACAGAGCCGGAGCGTCTCGCCCCGCTC
>JBARXR010000418.1:0-6210 GCA_049647445.1 Jannaschia sp.
AATTGGGTTGGATCATCTGCGGATGTCGGCAAGACGGAGGATGCGGGCGGGTTTTCCGGGGCCATGACAAGGATCGGCTCCTTGCCGTCGGGCTTCTTCAGGCCGAACTTGTCGCGCGTCTCCTCCAACGAGATCGGCAAGCCGAGTTTGACCAGGACCGGATAGGCCTTGATCAGAAGTTCGAGGTCCTCCTGTTCCGTCCGACCGATCTTGATGCGCGGCGCGCGCACCAGCGCGCCCCAGTTCAGCGTCACCCACGGGCGGATCAGGTCGCGGTTCAGGATCGAGGCCAGCTGCTTGGCATCGGCCCGCTCGATGTCCTCCTGGACGGTGCGGTGTTCCTTGCCGACCGCGTGACCGCCCGCGATGGCGTCGGTCGTGGCCGTCTGCCCCAGCACGGCCTTGGACATCTGCTGGTCGAGGTGGTCGATCCGCTTGAGGTAGAGGTCCGACCCGGCCGTCAGGTTGCCGGTCTCGATGAACTCGATCGACATCGTGTCGGGGATGATGCCGGCGCAATCGCCCGCGATGTCCGAGACGGCCCGGAACAAGGTGCGCTTGTCCTCGTCGGACGCACCCGGCCCCCATTTGCCCAGGCGCACGGGCTGGCCGTAGGTCATCGTGAAGATCGCCCAGTCGCGCTGCGAATATGCCTTGAACATCCAGCCCCATGCGCCGACGCGGGCCAGACCGCCGCGCGCGGGAAGGCCAGACTTGGCCTGGAACCGGGCGTGGATGAACTTGAACGCCGCAAGCGGAGCTTCGGTGCCATCGTCGGCCAGCATCGTCGGCGTCGACAGATCCTCCCGGGCGAACGAGAACCAGCGCGGATCTCGGTACTCCAGCTGCGCCGGTCGGTGCTCGCCCGCGCTGTAGTCCCAGATGATCTCGGTGAAGGAGTAACCCTTGCCGATCGCATCGAGCACCGCGAAGAGCTCGTCCGCCAGCTCGTCGCGCTGCAGCCAGTCGCGGACCTCCTCTGCCCGGTCTACGTCGAACTGGCTGTCGCCCGCCTCTTCGACCGTGATGTCGAGCTGGGCCACGGACCGCTTCCGGGTGCCCATGATACCGAGGTAGTGCGGATCCCGCTCCTCGATGGTTTCCGCCATCTCGAGGTACCTGACCGGGTTTCCCGCGTCGGCATCCCGCAGGATCGCAGCGAGGCGGCGCGGATCGAGGTCGTCTGCGGCATAGCCTGCCATCGGGTTGCGCCGCCCGCCGGTTGTGGCGGCACTCACCTCCTGCGTCAGGACGGTGCGCTGGACCGGGTTGCCCCAGCGGTCGAGAAGGACGGGTTTACCGGCCATGGGTGGCCTCCAGTCTGGTTGGTGTCAATCGGGTCGGGGTGCGCCCGCTGCCGTCGCAGGCACTGCAACGGCGGACTTCAAGGTCGGCGTGACGGGTCAATGCGAGGTATCCGCCAGCGCCGAGGCAAGCCCGGCATTCGGGCCGGTACCGATCAAGCTCGACGACGTCACCCATCGGGAAGATCGAAGTTGGAGATCAGCAGTTCGCCGAAGGTGCCGGGGCTTTTCTTGGCGATCGTGTAGGTGACGGCAACGGGCGTCATCCGCGCCCAGGCGAAGGCCGCGCGGATATCGGGGTGGTCATTGATCGACATCAGGAACGCGCCCTTCAGGTCGCGCAGCGCGTCGGCCATCCGCAGGAAGTCGGCGCGGTCGAACATGCCCTTGCCGTAGTCCGTCTCGGAGCCGTGGTAGGGCGGGTCGAGATAGAACAGGGTCTCCGGGCGGTCGATCCGGCGGACGAACTCAGACCAGTCGAGGCACATGACGGTGACACCCGCCAGCCGCTCGTGCAGTGCCTCGAGGTCCGGCTCGAGCGTCGTCAGGTTGAACCTGCCAGAGCGGTCCTTCGAAAGCCCGAACGACTGGCCGGTGACCTTGCCGCCGAACGAGGTGCGCTGCAGGTAAAGGAACCGCGCGGCGCGCTGCAGGTCGGTCAGCGTCTCGGGGTCGACGGCAAGCAGGCGTTCGAACCCGGCCTGTGTCGTCAGTTGGAACCGCAGCAGGTCGAGGAACGCGACGTAGTGCTCCTGCAGCATGCGGAACAGGTTGTGGACCTCGCGCGAGCGGTCATTGATGAACTCGGCCTGGGCCACGCGGTCACGGCGCAGGAAGATCCCGCCCATGCCCACGAAAGGCTCGGCATATGTGCGGTGGTCGTGCGCATCGATGATGCGGCAGACCCGTTTGGCGAGGTTGCGTTTGCCCCCGATGTAGGGGGCGATCGGGCGGGCGGTGGGGGTCGCTCTTGTCATGGGATGTAGAATCACCTTAGGCCGATCTTTCCCTCGAGGGACGGAGGCGGCCGAAAGCTTACGGCGGTCGGCGGGGGTCTCTAACAGTCCCCGTGTCGGGCGCTGTTTCAGCAGCGCTTGGCCCTCCGGGTCGGAGGGTATTCCTCGGCAGGCCTGCATCACACCCGACCCCGCAGGCCTGCGCCCAGCGGCGCGTCCCACCAGTTGCGGCCCTGTCCGAGATCGCGGTCGGTGTCGGGGCGGTCGCGCAGACGGCCCTCCGCGCGCTCGTGGCGCTGGAACTGGCGGACGGCGCGGTAGCCGTATTCGACAAGGCGACCCCGGCTCGCGAAATGCGCCAGCGCCAGCCCGATCGCATAATCGCCGTGTCGCTTCTTGTCCTTGGTGCCGGTGCGCAGCGGCGGGACGCGCGGGACGCCGCGGACTTCCTTCACCTGGCGAAGGTCCTCGAGGTGTGCGGCATCGGGCGCGATGATCAGCGAGCCGTCCTCAAACGCCCCTTTCAGAGGGGGCATGTGAACGCGGTACCAGTCCTCGGTGAACTTGATGGCCCAGATCAGGCCGGGGCCGTCGTCGGCCTCCTTCAGGCCGAACCGCCGCCCCATGTCCTCGGCCACGGTCCAGCCCATACCGGTCGCATCGAACGCCGCGCCGATCAGCCGCCCCTTCACGTGGTCCAGCACCTGGGCGACGACGGCCTTCTGCTCGTCGCCGGGCACGTTGCGCATCTCGATCGACAGGGCCTCCCTGCGGCGCAGGCGTTCCTCGATGGCCAGCAGTGGCATCACGGAGAGGTCTGCGACGCGGGCGAAATCGAACCCGGCGGCATACTGCAGGCTGAGGTCCAGACGCCCGAGGGCCTCCTCGACCTCTTCGTGGAACGGGGCCATGAGCATTCGCTGGGCGAAGGCATCGCGCTGGAGGTAGTCGGCGGGCAGCTCGAGGCGCAGGACGGGCGCGTCGGTCGCGGTCATCCGCGCCTCGATCAGCGGCGTGGCCAGCCAGGCACCGGACGACAGCGAGGGGATGCAGAACAGTTCCTCGTCGGCCCCGTCGGCGTAGAAGTCGATGATGTCCTGCCGCCACCTGGCCTCGGCCTCTGGCGACCACTCCTTGCCGGTGACCAGCGCGATCCGCTGGTAGAGGCCGTCGCGCAGCGCGTCGTCGAAGTCGATCCGGACGTGGTCGTACTTCGAGCGCCCGGCGAGGATGTCCTGGACGTGGCTGTTGAAGACGTTGTCGGCCCCGTCGTGGGTCGAGCAGACGACGACCTGGCCGCCCCACATCAGGAACGCGAGCGCGGCCTTCAACAGCTCACCCAGGTTGTCCACGAACGCCGCCTCGTCGATGATCACGAGGCCCTGCTTGCCGCGCAGGGAGCGCGGGGCGGACGACAGCGCGAGGATCTCGAACCCGGAGGCCATCTGGATGCGGAAGGCCTTGATCGACCGGTCGCCGTTCTCGTCTCTGTCCGGAAACAGGAACTCGTCGGCGGACTGCGCGGCGATGCTGAAGGCGCGGGCCCACATCCCGCAGGCGTCGATGAACTCGCGGGTCATCTCCTGGCTGTAGGAGATGTACATCGCGTCCATGCCGCCCGCGCGGCGCGACCGGCCGGCGCGCAGGACGCAATAGGCCGCAAGCCCCCAGGTCAGGCCGATCCGGCGGCTCTTCTCGACGAAGAGCACGGCCGAGGCCGCGACCTCGGATGTGCCGTCAAGCAGCCCGACGACGTGTTTCTGATAGGGCAGCAGCACGTCCGGCAGGCCGACCTGGTCGATGACGGCAGGCATCGCCTCCGTCGCCTCGCGCCGCAGGCGCTCCCAGTCGGTCTGGCTGACGGGGGCAGTCATGTCAGCGCCCAAAGATAACGGGCGAGCGCGTCAAGAACCGGCAATGCGGCACCGATCAATGCGCCCACGATAATCATCCCGGCCCAGACGCCCGGCCAGACGCCGTCGCGCGAGAGGCAGGCAATGAGGAGGCCGCAGAGGAAGCCGACGAACCCTCCGATCAGGAAACCGATCATGATGCTCTCGGCGACCATCAGACGTCCCCGTGCTGGAATTGGATCGCGCGATCTGCCTCGGCTTCGGCGAGCGCGGAGATTTCCGCGAGTTGCTTCTCGAGCTCGTCGATCCGGTTGGCTGCCTGGAGCAGGGCGGAATGCCCGCGACGGAGAGACGAGACGAGGCCGTTGTTCCCCGTATTGTCGAACTTGCCTGCCCAGAGGATGAGGTCGGTAGCGATCTGGCGGAGAGGAGGGTTCATGCCGACACCCCCAGAATGCGGCCCTTGATGATCTCGACGGTGGCCTCCGACATGCCCAGTTCGGCGGCGGACTTTTCGACCTCGGCCGCAGCCTCCTCGCGCGCCCTCCGCGCCACCCGGACCCGCTCATCGTCGAGCAGCTTCTCGCGCAGCCCGGCGGAGCCCATCAGGTCCTTCAGCATCTTGGCCAGTTGCATCAGGTCCTTCGGCTCGAGGTTGCCGTCCTCCTGGCGAACTGCTCGCATCATGTGCACGGCGCTCGTGGCGATCATCTGCATCAAGGTGCGGTGAAGGTTGCCCTCGTCCTCGATGTCCATGTCGGCCAGCAGGGTCTCGGCCATGCTGAAGGCCTCGCGCTGATCCTTGAGCAGCTTCGAATATTCGCCGACGGCCGTCTTGCCGATCGACAACTCGAGGCCTTCACCCTCAAGGCGAGCGTTCAGGGCCTCGGCGACCTCAGCGATTTGGCCGAACCCGCGCTTCTTGAGTTCGTCGCGCAACCAGTCGCGCAGCGTCTCGGGCATAAGGTCGATCTTGCGGGGAGGCGGCATCAGCTGACCCCGTGCTTGCGGGCATGCAGGATCGCGTAGTCCCAGCCCCGGTTGAAGTCGCTGGCCAGCACCTCGGCCCGCGCGCCGGCCGGATCGAAGCCCTCGATCGCCAGCAGCTCGGCCGACGTCTGCTGGTCAGCGAGATTGGAGGTCTCGCGCGCATCCTTCACGCCCTGCGCGAAGCCCTCGGTCTGATCTGTGCCGGCCATCGATGCGCCCTCAGACCAGGTCGCCGAAGGGCAGGATGCCCGCGACCTCGGAATGGCCCATGACCACGTCGATCCCGGCGGGTTTCAGGCGCGCGGTCTTGACCGGCCCGAGGTCCGAGACGGTCACGAGGCCCTGCGCCTCGAGCCAGGCGAGCGCAGTCGCCATCTCGTCGTCGTCGGTCGGCAAGCCCTGGGCGCGGCAGCCCGCCTTCAGGATCGACGGGGCAAGCTCCCGCCCGGTCGTGTCGTAGAGGTGCCGCAGCACGGCGAACCGCCGCTTCTCGATGATGATCTGGGCCAAGGGAATACCTCTCATTTGCCGTTACTGGATTGGCGCAGGATCGCGGCGTGGATCGAATGCACCATTCCGCCGATCTGCTTGTTTTCGGCGGTGACGGTGCCCCGGAACTCGGCGAACTCGCGGGAGAGACCCGACAGGTCCTCCTTGCGGGCGACGCCCTCGATGACGGTCTCGATGCGGCCCATCCGCTTATCCATGCCCCTCTGATCGACGAGCAGGCTGGAGACATCCTCGGAGATGCGGTGGACGTCCTGTTCGAGCTTCTCGACGCGCTTGAGCGTGGCCCCGTAGGGTGCGCTGGCATCGCGGGACACGCCCTCGGCAACGGCTTTCATCCGGCGATGCACCCAGAACACGATCCCGGAGCCCAGCATGAACAGGGACACGATGAAGCCGATCAGGAACTGGGCGTTCTTGAGGGTCTCGATGGAAAAGGCTTCGGGCATCAGTAGAGAACCCACACCGCGACGGCCCAGACACCGGCCAGCACGAGCGCATCCCGTCCGATAACCGACAGGGCATCGCGGCGCGCGAGGCAGCGGGCCATGAGGATCGGAACCATCATGCCGTAGAGACCGGCGGCGACCAGCAGCGACA
>JBARXR010000419.1:0-1714 GCA_049647445.1 Jannaschia sp.
CCGCGATCGCGCAGCACGGCCCGGATGCGGTGGCGTTCTATGTCTCGGGCCAGTTGCTGACCGAGGATTACTATGTCGCCAACAAGCTGATGAAGGGGTTCATCGGCTCGGCGAACATCGACACGAACTCCAGGCTTTGCATGGCCTCGACGGTCGCGGGCCACAAGCGCGCCTTCGGCACCGACACCGTGCCCGGCACCTATGAGGATCTCGAACTGGCGGACCTCGTGGTGCTTGTGGGCAGCAACCTCGCGTGGTGTCACCCGGTACTCTATCAGCGGCTGGCGGCGGCCAAGGTCGCGCGCCCCGGGATGCGCGTCGTGGTGATCGATCCGCGCCGCACCGCGACCTGCGATCTGGCCGACCTGCACCTTGCGCTGGCGCCGGGCAGCGACGTCGCGCTGTTCAACCGTCTGCTGGCCGCGATCCACGAGGGCGGGGCGGTCGACATCGACTACCTGCGCCACGTGGAGGGGTTCGACGCGGCCCTGTGTGCCGCGACATCCGACGACGTTTCGGTGACGGGTCTCCCGGCGGCGGACATAAGGGCGTTCTGCGACATGTGGGTCGCGACCGAAAAGGTCGTGACCGTCTTCAGCCAGGGCGTGAACCAATCCACCTCCGGCACCGACAAGGTCAACGCGATCCTGAACTGCCACCGCGCGTCGGGGCGGATCGGACGGCCCGGGACGGGACCGTTCTCGGTCACCGGTCAGCCGAACGCGATGGGCGGGCGGGAGGTCGGGGGGCTGGCCAATGCGCTGGCCTGCCACCTCGATATCGCCGAGCCCGCGCACCGGGACGCCGTCCAGCGGTTCTGGACCGCGCCCCGGATGCCCGAAGCCGGGGGACTGAAGGCCGTGGACCTGTTCGACCGGGTCGCGGACGGCACCATCAAGGCTTTGTGGATCATCTGCACCAATCCCGCCGTGTCGATGCCCGAGGCCGACCGCGTGCGCGACGCGATCGCCGGCTGCGACTTCGTCGTGGTCAGCGATGTGACGGCGGCGACCGATACCGCCGCGCTGGCCCATGTCCTGTTGCCCGCCACCGGATGGGGCGAGAAGGACGGCACGGTCACCAATTCCGACCGCACGATCAGCCGTCAGCGCGCGGTCCTGCCCGCGCCGGGTCAGGCACGGCACGACTGGGCGATTCTGGCGGATGTCGGTCGGCGCATGGGCTGGGTCGATGCCTTCGGCTATGACAGTCCCGCCGAGGTGTTCGAGGAGCATGCGGCCCTGTCGGGCGTCGCGGCGGGCCTTGGGGCGGATTTCGACATCAGCGGCCTGACGGGCCTGGGGCAGGCGGGCTTCGACTCGCTGCCGCCGACGCGCTGGCCCGTCACGGCGCTGGGCCGGACGGAGCGTTTCTTCGGCGACGGCGGCTTTTTCACCGGGGACGGACGCGCCCGGATGCTGCCGCTGACGGCCCGCGCACCGGCGGCCCGCACCGGCCCGCGCTATCCGTTTCGCCTCAACACCGGTCGTATCCGCGACCAGTGGCACACGATGACGCGGACGGCCAAGGCCCCGCGCCTGAACCAGCATCTGGGCGAGCCGTTTCTGGAGATCCATCCGCAGGACGCCATCGCCCTCGGGGTGGCGGCCGCGACACTGGTCGAGGTGACCAGCCCGACGGGGCGCTGTGTCCTGCGCGCGCTGGTGACGGACCGGGTCAGGCCGGGCGAGGTCTTTGCGCCGATGCACTGGAC
>JBARXR010000420.1:0-5700 GCA_049647445.1 Jannaschia sp.
GGGGCTCGGACCGGCCATCCGGCCGGACGCCCCCCTTCATCCCCCGCAATCGAGGCTCATGTTCACGAGGGCGACGTCCCCGGTGGCCGACCCCGGCACCACCACGCAACCCGTCACCTCCTCCGTCGCCGTGACCGAAGCGGCGACCACCTGCGCCAAACCCGGCCGCCAGACCCGGTTCGTGCGCGTCGCCTGCGCCGACGACAGGTTCCAGTTGACGTGAAAGTCATGCCCCCCTGCACTCGCCTTGCCGGACCGGTTCAGGCCGTCGAGGGGATGCGCCGTGTTGCAGGCGGCGAGAAACAGGAGAGGGGGAAGGACTCGCCACATGCGGACACTCTGCGCAGGATCGGTTAATGGAGGCTTAAGATTTCGACGTCCGACACGGATCACCCGCAGATCACCCGTGGATCACCCACGAATTCCGTCGCACCGTTGCCGCCTTGACGCGCCCCCGCAGGTCCCGGATTGTCGCCCGGAACCGCCCACCGGAAGGCCCCCAGATGACCGACCCCGATACCGATCGCCACAACGCCAAGATGGCCAAGAAGAAGGCCGCCCGCGACAAGATCATGGCCACCAAGACCGACGAGAAGGGCCTCGTCATCGTCCATACCGGCAAGGGCAAGGGCAAGTCGTCGTCGGCCTTCGGCATGATCTTTCGCTGCATCGCCCATGACATGCGTTGCGCCGTCGTCCAGTTCATCAAGGGCGGGATGGGCACCGGCGAGCGCGACCTGATCGTGAATAATTTCAGTGACTTGTGCGAATTTCACACGATGGGCGAAGGCTTCACCTGGGAGACGCAGGACAAGTCGCGCGACATCGAAATGGCCCAGACCGCCTGGGCCAAGGCGAAGGCGTTGATCGCCGATCCGCTCAACCGCATGGTGCTGCTCGACGAGATCAACATCGCGATGCGCTATGACTACGTGGACGCGGCCGAAGTCGTCGCCTTCCTGCGCGACCACAAGCCGCCGATGACCCATGTCGTCCTGACCGGTCGCAACGCCAAGGAGGAGCTGATCGACCTCGCCGACCTCGTGACCGAGATGGAGCTGGTCAAACACCCCTTCCGCTCCGGCGTGAAGGCGCAAGCCGGCGTGGAGTTCTGAGATCGGACACCAACCTCACCTTGCGTCGGGATTGCCCGCAACTCCCGTACGGATTGCCGAACGCCAATGACCGCCGATATCCCCGCCTCGATCCGGGACACCTGGACAGATGCGCCGGAAGAGTTCTTCTTCTGTCCGGGCCGCGACCCAGGATTGTCTCTGCTCGCGCCGCTGCCGCAGATGTGGCGCACGATCCCGCGTGCACGGCTGGCGGCGGCCAGCGTCAGTCAGGCTCCCCAGATCGCGGCCCGGATCGCAAGCCATATCGACACCCATTTCAAGCGGCGAGCGTTTCGCGCCGGGATCGAGATGCGGACGGTTCCGGTCGTTGCCGACGGCCTCGCGGCGGACGGCCACTTCCTGTCGGTCGGCGGGAAGTGGCTGCTGTCCGGGGCCGCAGGGACGCGCCTGCGCAACCGGTATGTCTGGAAGAACGAGGGTCTTCGCGATGCCGACGCAGAAACCGTCGCGTTCTTTTCGCGCGTGCAGGCCGAAAGCCCAGCCGCCCCGCCCGTCACGCAAGATGCGACCGACGCGCTGCCCTTTGTGATCGATGCCCGCAACGGCACCAACTTCTATCATTTCCTGACCGAAACGCTCGGCCAACTGTGCATCGTGGACCGCGACGACTATGCGGGCGAGGTTCACATCCACCTCAAGGGCGAGGAGGTCCGCGGATTCATCCGGGACTGGGTCGATCAGATTTTTCCCCGCCTGCGCGGCCGGCTGCACTTCGAGACCGGACGCAAGACGTATGGCCGTGCCCTGACGGTGCTGAACGCGCGGCACTACTACTATCAGACCGACGACAGCGTCATTCCGTCCTTGGACCACCTCGCCCCCGACAGCCACTTCTGGAAGGGCCGCCTGGCGGACCGCAATTCGGTCGGCGTTCTGGCGATGAATTCCTGCGACGAGATGATGGTGCGCTTGCGTGAGACAGCGTTCCGCCGGATCGCGGACGGCAGCTGGGACCATCTGCCTCGCCGCTTCTGGGTCGGGCGCAAGTCCGAACGTCAGCGCGACATGGCGGGGGAAGCCGAGTTGGTCGCGGAAATGACCCGTCGGGGCTTCGCGACGGTCTATTTCGAGGATTTGTCCCCGCTCGAACAGGTGGCGATCATGTCCCGCGCCGAGGTCATGGCCAGCTATCATGGCGCGGGCTTTGCCAACATGGTGTTCGCCGGGCCGCAAACGCACTGCATCGAGATCGGAACGCTGCAAACCTGCCTGTTCCGCTGGCAGGACTTCATGCCTCACGTGCTGGCATCTGGGTGCCGCTACACCTCGCTGTTCGGTGACTACAACCTCGAGGACCCGGAGAAGGACATCGACGACCGGCGTGGCAAGGCTTTGGCGCCCGTGGCCCTGGGCGTCGGCGGACAGGCCCGGGCGCTCGGCTTCATCGACGCTATCCTCGGCCGGGTGCGTGTCGCGTCTGTCAGCCGGTTTTCGGAACTCGCGGAGTTGCTGTCCATGCTCGAAGACCATGGCGCGCTGCACCGACTGTTCGACACCCACAAGGGGATCGAACGGAAGGACCCCGACCTGATGATCCTCCTGGCGAACGCGCTGCAAGGGACGGGCGACGAAGATACCGCCTTCGACAGACTGTTGGAGGCCTGGCAGGCGACCGGCGACCGGCCGTTTCTGCTGGAACGGCTGATCCTCTTGGGGCGCGAAATCGGGCGACCGACCGAGCGCCAGCTCTCTGAACACGCGCAGAAATATCCGACACGAGCAAAGCTCCTTACCCGCAAACTCAGACGGCGGGCGCGGGGCGACACGGCGGGGACCTGACCGGCGCTTCGCGGCTTCGGCAAACTCCGGCAGGTCGGGATACGACTGCGTAACGAAGGACCGGCACATCGCAGGACCCGGACCATCGTGAAACGCCTCCGGAGATCAGCGTCCGCCGCACCTTGCTCATGGCGACCAGCGCCATGCACCCGATCCGGCAGGTCCATGAAAACATTTGTTCCTGCCGCCGCATTGTCGAGATGCGGGGATATTTTCGGACGGAAATGGCAATCGCCGCGCCCGACCCGTCAGGCGCGGGGATCATCCGAGGGCGGTGTCGCACCGTCCGCAGACGCCATCATGACCGTGCGAACCGACGTCGGGCAGGATCTTCCAGCAGCGCTGGCATTTGCCGCCGGTGGCATGGGCGAAGACCACCGCGATGCCCTCCGCCTCGTGGGACGTCCAAGCCCCGTCCGGTGCGGGTGCGTCGGTGACAGTGATGCCGGACGTGATGCAGATATCGTCGAAGGACATCCCCTTGAGGATCGCCAGCGTCTCCGCATCGACATGGACCGTCGGGGCCGCCTCCAGCGAGGAGCCGATGACCTTCTCCTGCCGCGCAACCTCCAGCGCCCCGGTCACGGCGCGACGCACCGCCCGGATCCGGGACCACTTGGCCGCCAGGGCCGGGTCGTGCCAACCTGGACGCGGGGCCGGGAAGTCCTGCAGGTGGACCGACGAGTCCGCGGCCGGATGAACCTCCAGCCAGACCTCCTCCATCGTGAAGGGCAGGATCGGAGCAAGCCACGTCGTCAGACGCTCATGCAGCAGCGCCAGTACCGTGCGCGCCGACCGGCGGCGCAGCGTGTCGCCATCGCAGTAGAGCGCGTCCTTGCGGATATCGAAGTAGAACGCCGACAGGTCGATTGTGGCGAACTGGAAGATCGCATTCAGAACGGCGGCAAAGTCGTAGCGGGCATAGCCGTCACGCACCACGTCATCCAACTCCGAAAGCCGGTGCAGGACCCAACGTTCCAGCTCCGGCATCTCGAGCGGGTCCGCCGCCTGATCGGGGTCGTGATCAGAGAGCGATCCAAGAAGGAACCGCAGCGTGTTGCGCAACCGGCGATAGCCGTCGGCGACACCTTTCAGGATCTCGGGTCCGATCCGGTGGTCGTTGGTGTAATCCACCTGCGCCACCCACAGACGCAGGATATCGGCACCGTATTCCTTGACCACGTCCTGCGGCGCGATGGTGTTGCCGATGGATTTGGACATCTTCACGCCCTTGGCATCGAGCGTGAATCCATGCGTCACGACGGCTCGATACGGCGCGCGGCCCATCGTCCCGCAGCCTTGCAGCATGGACGAATGGAACCACCCGCGATGCTGGTCGGTGCCTTCCAGATAGACATCCGCGACACCGTCCGTCGTGCCGTCCGGACGGTCGCGCAGGACGAAGGCGTGGGTGGACCCTGAGTCGAACCAGACGTCGAGGATGTCGTCGACCTTGTCCCATTCGCTTGGGTCATAATCGGGTGCCAGGAAGCGTTCCTTGGCCCCCGGCTTGTACCAGGCATCCGCCCCCTCGACCTCAAACGCTTCGATGATCCGGGCGTTTACAGCGGCGTCTTTCAGCAGGAAATCAACGTCGTCGGCCCTGGCACCCACCTTGACGAAACAGGTCAGCGGCACGCCCCAGGCGCGTTGGCGGGACAGCACCCAGTCGGGCCGGTTCTCGATCATGGAATGCAGGCGATTGCGGCCCTTTTCGGGGGTCCATTTGACCAGTTGGTCGATGGACGTCAGGGCACGGGCGCGAACGGTCTCACCGTACGTGTCCTTGCCGTCGCCGACGGGCTTGTCGATGGCGGCGAACCACTGCGGGCGGTTCAGGCGGATCACGGGGGCCTTGGAGCGCCAGCTGTGCGCGTCGGAGATCGTGATGCGGGCGCGGGCCAAGAGTGCGCCGACGTCCTGAAGCGTGGCGATGACGGCCTTGTTCGCCCCACCCGGCTTCTTGCCGTTGGCGCTCAGGATCGTCTCGCCGCCGAACAGCGGCAGGTCCGCGCGGAAGGAGCCGTCCGCCTCGATGTTGAAGGTCATCGGCAGGCCGTGCTTCAGGCCGATCTGGTAGTCATCGTCGCCGTGGCTGGGCGCCGTGTGAACGAAGCCCGTGCCCGCGTCATCGGTGACGTGGTCGCCGGGGAAGAGGGGGACGTCGTAGTCCCACTCGCCGCTCCCCCCTTCGACACCTCGAAGGGGGTGTGCGCAAGTCAGGGCCGCCAGCTCGTCGTCGGAGACGTCGCGCAGCTTTCGGTACATATCCGGGTTGAGGCGTGCGGCGGCAAAGGTCGCATCCGCCAGTGCGTCGGCGACGAGATAGCGGTCGCCGATAGTGACCCAGCACTCTTCGGGCCGACCGGTGATTTCGTACAGACCGTAAGAGATGCCGGGGCCGAAGCAGATCGCGCGGTTCTGCGGGATGGTCCAGGGGGTGGTGGTCCAGATGACGGCCTTTACCCTACCGTCAGAATACAAAGTTTTCCGGTCCAATTCTTCTGCAATATGGTCACGTATACTCTCATCGAGCAACGCACCTTCTTCGGGATCATAATCCACCACCGGAAACTTCACCCAGATCGCATCGACCTGACGGTCGTGATACTCCACCTCCGCCTCGGCCAGCGCGGTCTTTTCCACCGGCGACCACATCACGGGCTTGGAGCCCTGATAGACCAGCCCGTTCATCAGGAACGTCTGGAACTCGGCGGCGATCACCGCCTCCGCGTGGAAATCCATCGTCAGGTACGGATCGGCCCAGTTGCCGGTGATGCCCAGC
>JBARXR010000421.1:0-2470 GCA_049647445.1 Jannaschia sp.
GTCTTGCCACCTGGACCCTGCAGGCCCACGCACGGGAGCGCCCCGCAAGCGTCGCGCCGCCGGGTCTCGCCGCCAATTCCGCGCGCGACGTCCTGCGGCTGTCCGGCGCCCTCGACTGGCGCCGCGACTGGGTCACGCAAAGCGGTCTGGTGGTGACGGGCCTCGCCGGGCTGGACGTGGATGCCTACAACATCCGGCAAGACCCGACCTTCGGCGACTCGGCCTTCGTGCGGGCGGTGCCCTACGGCGGTCTGGAATTGCGCCTGCCGCTCGCCCGCCGGGACGCCGCGGGCGTGCGTCACGTGATCGAGCCCGTGGCGCAACTGATCTTCGCCCCCTCGAACCGCCCGGTCACGCCGGACGAGGACAGCCTCACGCCCGAGTTCGACGAGGGCAACCTGTTCTCGACCAGCCGTTTCGCGGGGCGCGACACGCGTGAGTTGGGCAACCGGCTGAATATCGGCATCGGCTACACGCGGTTCGATCCATCCGGCTGGACCGTCGGCGCACAGGTCGGGCGGGTCATCCGCCAGCGGGATCTGGGCCAGTTTCGGCCCGGCACCGGCATCGACGGCCAATCCTCCGACTGGATCGTGGCGGCGTCAATCGGCCACGACGGCGGCTTCGAGCTTTTGCAACGGTCCCTTTTCGACGACCAGTTCACGTTCTCCCGGTCCGAAACGATCCTGAACTGGACCGGTGAACGGCACAGCCTCCAGACCCGATATACCTATCTGGAGGCCGATCCGACCGCAGGCCGCCCGCTCGATACATCCGAATGGGCCGTCGACTCGTCGGTGGATCTTGGGCGCGACTGGACGGGGCGGGCGAACTGGCGGTATGACTTCGTCACGAACGACGCCAGCCGCGCGGGGCTGGGCCTGACCTACCGGTCCGATTGCGTCACCGTGGACTTCGACGTGGAGCGACGCTTCACCTCGACGGCGACGCTGCAACCCTCGACAAGCTTCGGCCTGTCGGTGGAACTGGCGGGGTTCGGGGCCGACGACCGGCGGACACGGGCGCGCACATGCGGACTATAGAGGCTTGGGGGCCGAGCGGCAGATGATGAGACTGATGAAACACGCGATCGTGGGTGTGCTTGGCGCGCTTGTCCTTTTGGGGCAGGCAAGTGTCTTAAAGGCACAGGGTCAGCCTTTCGCCCCGGCGGCCATCGTGAACGGCCAGGGCATCACCAACTTCCAGATCGAGCAGCGGGCCAGGTTCCTGTCCCTTCTGGGCGCGCCGGATGCGGATCTCGAGTCGGCGCGCGACACGATGATCAACGAACCCCTTCAGACGCAGGCCGCGCGCGCGGCGGGCATCGCCCTCACCCCGGAGGAACTGGACGCCGGTCTTCTGGAGTTCTCGGGCCGCACCGGCCTTGAACCGGATCAATTTCTCGCGGCTCTTGAAGGCCGCGGCGTAGCACCCGAGACGTTCCGAGACTTCATCCGGAACGGTCTTTTCTGGCGGCAACTGGTGCAGCAACGCTTCGGGCCCCGGGCCCGACCGACCGAAGACGAGATCGAGCGGACGCTGGCGCGGGGCGGCGGGGGCGGTGTGCGCGTCCTGCTGTCGGAAATCGCGATCCCCCAGACGCCCGAGAATCGCGAGGAGGTGCGCCTGCTGGCCCAGCGCCTGTCCGACACCGTGAGCGGTGAGGCCGCGTTCCAACAGGCCGCCCGGCAATATTCGCGGTCCGCCTCGGCCGGCCGCGGCGGACGGCTCGACTGGGTCCCCCTGAGCCAGCTGCCGCCGCAGATCGTCAGTCAGGTCCTGGCGCTGGCCCCGGGGCAGGTCTCCGAACCGATCGATCTGGGCAGTTTCGTCGGGCTTTATATCCTGCGCGATCTGGACGAAAGCGGTGCGACCGCGCCGGAAACGCTGTCGGTAGACTATGCCGAATACCTGATCCCCGGGGGGCGGACCTCCGAGGCCCTGTCGCGCGCCGCGACGGTCCGCGCGCGTGTCGATGTTTGCGACGATCTCTATGGCATCGCCAAGGGACAGCCTGACGGCATCCTGACGCGGACCGTCACCGCGGTCGCGGATCTCCCGTCCGACCTGCGCGGGGAACTGGCGACGCTGGACGAGGGCGAAGTCTCCACCCTGCTGTCACGTGACGGGTTCTTGCGGTTCGTGATGATGTGCGGGCGCGTGGCCGAACCGGTCGAAGGCGCATTCGAGGCGGTGGGCCAGCAGCTGCTGAACCAACGCCTGACAAGCTATGCGCAGGGCTATCTGGACGAACTGCGCGCCGATGCCATCATCACCATCGAATAGGCGCGCACCGATCGCCGTCACCTGCGGTGAGCCCGCGGGCATCGGCCCGGAAGTGGTGGCCAAGGCGCGCGCGATGCTGCCGGATGTGCCGTTCTTCGTGCTGGGCAATCCCGATCACTTCGCGGGCCTCGGCGTCGCGGTCGAGGTGATCGGGACGGCCGAGGCGGCACGGACGGACGTGCTG
>JBARXR010000422.1:0-6141 GCA_049647445.1 Jannaschia sp.
GAGATCGACACGTCGGCGGCGCTGGCCGCTGCACTTGGCGGCGGAGACACGACGTCCCCCGCGCCATCCGCACCCTCCGGTCCGCCGCTGACACAGGGGGAACGGGACGGCTTGCGGATCGCGGTCAGTGCCTGCTGGAACCTCGGCTCGCTCTCGACCGAGGCGATGCGCACGAGGGTCACGATCGCGATGGAAATGAACCGCGACGGGACACCCCTGACCAATTCAATCCGGCTTGTCGGCTCCACCGGCGGCTCCCAGGCAGCGGCGGCCCAGGCATTCGAGGCCGGCCGCCGGGCTATCGTACGGTGCGGCCAGGGCGGCTTCGAGCTGCCCGACGAGAAGTTCGAGCAATGGCGCGAGATCGAAATGACCTTCGACCCCGAACAGATGCGTTCGCGATGACCCGAGCTCCCCACACCCCAAGCCGATGCCGGCAGGCAAAAACCCTGCCTGTTATCGCATGTCGGGCCGTTTCGGTTGCGATAGGACGCCATTGCGGCGAAACATGCTTTATGACCTACACAACGATAATGAGGCTCTGGTGAAACGATTGTTGACGATCCTGGCCTGTGCCTTGGCGCTGGCCGCCCCGGTCCCCGTGCTGGCGCAAGACGGCCCGCTGCGGATCACGATCACCGATGGCGTGATCGAGCCGTTGCCATTCGCGGTGCCCACGTTCGTTGCGCGCAACGCTGCCGCCACTGACATCGCGCAGGACATCACGCGCGTGATTTCCGCCGATCTCGTGAACACGGGACTGTTCCGCGAGATCCCTCAGGATGCCCACATCGCGCGGGTCAGCAGCTTCGATTCGACGGTGCAGTGGTCCGACTGGAAGGCGATCAACGCCCAGGCGCTGATAACCGGATCGGTCCTCGTCGAGGGGGACGGGCGCATCGTGGTGCAGTTCCGCCTGTTCGACATCTTTTCCGAAGCCCCCCTCGGCGAAGGCCTGCAATTCGTCGGAACGGCGGACGGCTGGCGCCGCATGGCGCACAAGGTAGCCGATGCAGCCTATTCGCGCATCACCGGCGAGGGCCCCTATTTCGACAGTCGCGTCGTGTTCGTGGCCGAGGCGGGCCCGAAGGACGCACGGCAAAAGCGGCTTGCCGTCATGGATTACGACGGGGCGAACGTGCAATATCTGACCTCGTCGGACAGCATCGTGCTGGCGCCGCGCTTTTCTCCGGGCGGCGATCGCATCATCTACACCAGCTACGAGAGCGGCTTTCCACGCGTGACCGTCCTCGACGTGGCGACACTGGCACGGCGCACGATGGGCGACCTGAACACCAACATGAGTTTCGCGCCCCGCTTTTCGCCGGATGGCAATCGCGCCGTGTTCTCGGCAGAGGTCGCGGGCAATACCGATCTCTATCTGCTGGACCTCAACACCGGCGGCACCACGCGCCTGACCACTGCCCCGTCGATCGAGACGGCCCCCAGCTTTTCGCCCGACGGGTCGCGGATCGTGTTCGAGAGCGACCGCTCCGGCGCGCCCCAGATCTACGTCATGTCGTCCGGCGGTGGCGACGGCACGCGGATCAGTTTCGGCGAGGGCCGATATGGCACACCGGTCTGGTCGCCGCGTGGCGACATGATCGCCTTCACCAAGCAGAATGCCGGCCGCTTTCATATCGGCGTGATGCGCACGGACGGGTCCGAGGAACGGCTGCTGACGGGCGCGTTTCTGGACGAGGGTCCGACCTGGGCCCCCAACGGCCGCGTCGTGATGTTCACCCGCGAAACAGCAGGTGCGCAGGGTGCGCCCGCGCTCTACTCCGTGGACATCACGGGGCGAAACCTTCAACGTGCCGCCACCCCGGCGGCCGCTTCGGACCCTTCCTGGGGTCCGCTTCTGAAATGAGGACAAAGACAATGAAACTTCAGGCAATACTCCTGATTTCGGCCATTGCGCTGGCAGGGTGTGGCAAGCAGCCGTTCGACCGTTCGGGCAATCCGGTCGATCTGAACGCGGGCGGGGGCTTTGGTGCGGGCGGCGCGGGCGGCCTGAACGATCCGACCTCGGTGGCCTATTTCCAGCAGACGGTGGGTGATCGCGTTCTGTTCGCGGTCGACCAGTCCGCGCTGACGCCCGAAGGACAATCGACGCTTGCGGCGCAGGCCCAGTGGTTGAACGCGAATCCCGGCTATACCGCGCTGATCGAAGGCCATGCCGACGAGCAGGGCACGCGCGAATACAACCTCGCCCTCGGTGGTCGCCGGGCCAACGCCGCACGCGACTATCTCGTGTCGCAGGGTGTCTCCTCCAGCCGGATGCGCACCATCAGCTATGGCAAGGAACGCCCATTGCAGGTCTGCTCGACCGAGGCGTGCTACAGCCAGAACCGTCGCGCGGTCACCGTGCTGGCGGCCGGTGCGGGCGTGTGATGCAGCGACTGACGTTTGCCCTGTGCTTGTCCATGGCCCTGCCCGCAGCGGCGCAGGACAACAGCCAGACGCTTGCGGATATCCGCCAGCAGCTTTCGGTGTTGAACGTCGAGATGCAGAATCTGACGCGCGAACTGTCGACGACGGGCGCACCGGCCCTGGGAATTCAGGGCACCAGCTTTCCGGATCGTGTCATCAGCATGGAGCAACAGCTCCAGCAGTTGACCGCACGGACGGAGCAGATGTCGTTCCGCGTCGAAAGCGTGGCCCGCGACGGGGGCAACCGGATCGAGGACCTGCGGTTTCAGCTTTGCGAATTGACGCCTGACTGCGATCTTGGCGCGCTTCCGAACCCCGGTCCTCTGGGCGGGGAACAGCAGGGCGCGTCTGCGGGCGCCTCGCTGGCCCCCGCTCCGGCGCCGTCCGATGGCGGCGCACAACTCGCCGTGGGAGAACGGGCTGACTTCGACGCCGCGAAAGCCCTGCTGGATGGCGGTCAGAATGCCCAGGCTGCGCAGTCTTTCGAGCGGTTCGTGACCAACTACCCGACTGGCCCGCTGAGCATCGACGCGCAGTTTTTGCGCGGCGAGGCCCTGGCCCGCGACGGTCAACAGGCGAGCGCGGCGCGTGCATACCTGGAAGCGTTCTCCGGTTCACCCGAAGGACAGCGCGCGCCGGAGGCGTTGCTGGGTCTTGGCCGGTCGCTCGGCGCACTGGGTCAAACCGACGAAGCCTGCCTGACTCTGAGTGAGGTCGGTGTGCGTTTTCCGCAGTCACCTGCTGCCGGTCAGGCCAGTTCTGCGCGGGCGGGGCTTGGCTGCTCCTGACATCGAAGCGGCCTTCGGGGCAGCGCTTGAAGGCCTTTTGCCGGTTGGCGCAGGCGCAATGGGACTCGCCGTCTCTGGCGGGAGTGATTCCACCGCACTGATGCATCTGGCAGCCGAATGGGCGCGCGGGCAGTCGGTCACGCTGCATGTCGTGACAATCGATCACGGTCTGCGCCCCGAGGCCGCGCGTGAGGCCACACAGGTGGCCGCGCAGTCCGCCGGCCTCGGGCTTCCGCATCAG
This sequence comes from Jannaschia sp., assembly GCA_049647445.1. Taxonomy (GTDB): domain Bacteria; phylum Pseudomonadota; class Alphaproteobacteria; order Rhodobacterales; family Rhodobacteraceae; genus Jannaschia. The sequence continues at coordinate 3,463 of JBARXR010000422.1, forward strand.
ACCTTGCGGTGGACCGGTTGGGACGGTGTCGGAAACCTGCAGGATGCGGCACGGGCCGCCCGGTACCGCCTGCTTTCGGACTGGGCGGCGTCCCTTTCCCTGCCCGCCGTGGCACTCGGACACACGATGGATGATGACGCGGAAACCGTTCTGATGGGATTGAGCCGCGGTGCGGGCCTCGACGGGCTGTCGGGTATGCGCCCGTCCTTTCGGCGCAACGGCGTGACGTTCATGCGACCGCTGCTCACGACCGGGCGCAGCGCCTTGCGGAACATGCTGAAGGACCGGACGATCCCCTGGTCTGATGACCCGAGCAACGATGACCGGGCGTTCCAGCGCATCCGGGCGCGAGACGCTCTGGCGGCGCTTGCTCCGCTTGGAATCGACGTCGGAAAACTGTCGGCATCCGCGGCCAATCTGCGTCGGACGCGCGCCGGTCTCGACGCCGTCGTCGCCAGCTTCGTGGTCGAGCATGTCCGGCTGGATCGTGGCGATATCATCATCGCGTCCGATGGCTTGGCCGCAGCCCCGCAAGAGGTCGCCCGCAGGGTTCTGAACCTCTTGCTGCGGCGCGTCGCGAGCTCCGACTATCCCCCCCGCGCGCCGAAGGTGATGGCGCTGATCAATGCCCCCGTGGCACGAAAAGGGACGACATTGCATGGCTGTCTGATCCGTCCCGAAGCGACCGGCCTTCGCATTTCGCGGGAGCCAGAGGCGGCGGCGCGCAGCGCTCCCGTCAGGCCCGGCGAAATCTGGGACGGACGCTGGCGCGTCACGGGGCCGTCCGCCGACATGCTGGTCCGGGCGACCGGAGCGGAGGGCCTGTCCGCCTGCCCCGACTGGCGGCAGAGCGGTCTGCCCCGCGCATCGCTGATGGCGGCACCGGCTGTCTGGGACGGAAATACCCTTGTCGCGGCCCCGTTGGCACGACGGGACGACGGTTGGTCGGCCGTGGTCTGCGACGCTTTCAACTCCCACGGCTGAATTACGTTGAACCTGCGGCCTCAATGCCTATCTTGTCATCCAACTGACGCGCGGGTGGTATGTCCCGTGCCAAACGGAGGAAATCCCCTTGGGTAATGCGCGCTCCATCGCTTTCTGGGTGGTCCTGTTTGTGCTTGTCATGGCGCTGTTCCAGCTCTTCTCGGGCGGACAGACGGCCATGTCGGCACGAGAGGTGCCCTATTCGGAATTCGTCAATCAGGTCGAGAATGGGTCCGTCACTGCGGTGACGCTGGACGGCGAGCGGATCATTTTCCGCGGATCGAGTGGCTCCGAGACCGTGACGATCAAGCCTGCCGACGTCGACGTGACCGAAACACTTCTGGCCAATAACGTCAGCATCAGCGCTGAAAGCCAGGAACAATCCGGCTTCATGTCTGCCCTTGGGCTCTGGCTGCCGTTTCTCGTGCTGATCGGCATCTGGATTTTCTTCATGAACCGGATGCAGGGCGGCGGCAAAGGCGGCGCAATGGGCTTCGGCAAATCGAAGGCAAAGCTGCTGACCGAAAAGCATGGTCGCGTCACGTTCGACGACGTGGCCGGCATCGACGAGGCCAAGGACGATCTCGAAGAGATTGTGGAGTTCCTGCGCAACCCGCAGAAGTTCTCGCGGCTGGGCGGCAAGATCCCGAAGGGCGCGCTGCTGGTCGGCCCGCCGGGCACCGGCAAGACCTTGCTGGCCCGGGCCGTCGCCGGTGAGGCGGGTGTGCCGTTCTTCACGATTTCCGGCTCCGATTTCGTCGAAATGTTCGTGGGTGTCGGCGCAAGCCGTGTGCGCGACATGTTCGAGCAGGCCAAGAAGAACGCCCCCTGCATCGTCTTCATTGACGAAATCGATGCCGTTGGTCGGTCGCGTGGCGTCGGATACGGCGGTGGCAACGACGAGCGAGAGCAGACGCTGAACCAGCTTCTGGTCGAGATGGACGGCTTTGAGGCCAACGAAGGCATCATCATCGTCGCTGCCACGAACCGCCCGGACGTTCTGGACCCCGCGCTGCTGCGCCCCGGTCGCTTCGACCGTCAGGTTCAGGTGCCGAATCCCGACATCAAGGGCCGGGAAAAAATTCTCGGCGTGCATTCGCGCAAGACGCCTTTGGGCGCGGACGTGGATCTGCGGATCATCGCACGCGGGACGCCCGGGTTCTCCGGCGCCGACCTTGCCAACCTCGTGAACGAGGCGGCGCTGATGGCGGCGCGTATCGGTCGCCGGGTCGTCACGATGGAAGACTTCGAGCAGGCCAAGGACAAGGTCATGATGGGGGCGGAGCGCCGCTCGATGGTCATGACCGAGGATGAAAAGAAGCTGACGGCCTATCACGAGGCCGGGCATGCGGTCGTTGGCTTGAACGTTCCGCAGCACGATCCGATCCACAAGGCGACGATCATTCCGCGCGGACGTGCGCTCGGTCTGGTGTTGTCGTTGCCCGAACGGGATCAGTTGTCGGTGTCTTGGACCAAATATACGTCGAAAATCGCGATGGCGATGGGCGGACGCGTGGCCGAAGAGCTGATCTTCGGCAAGGATCAGGTGACGTCCGGCGCGGCATCCGACATCCAGCAGGTCACGCGGATCGCCCGCGCCATGGTGACCCAGTTCGGATACGACGAAGAACTCGGGTTTGTGGATTATGCCAACGAGCAACAGTCGTTTCTCGGCAGCTACCAGGGTCAATCGAG
>JBARXR010000423.1:0-2757 GCA_049647445.1 Jannaschia sp.
CCGGCGCGGCGGCTGGGGTCATGGGATCATGCGCCCGGGTTGCACTCGCCGAGGCTGCCACCGGCGACCTGCGGGTGGTCTGGGGCGTAAGTGACCTGCTCGACCGGGGTGACCTCGACGATTTCGACAAGGTCGAACTCGTTCTCGGGGTTCTCCTTGCCGCGCACGACGATCACGTCCTTGAAGCACTGGTGGTCTTCGGCACGATAGAGCGTCGGTCCGTTGCCCATGCCGTCGAACTCGAAGCCTTCCAGAGCTTCGACCACCGCGCAGGGGTTGAAGGACCCGGCGCGCGTGACAGCATCGGCATAAAGCAGCGTCTGAACGTAGCAGGTATGCGCGGCCTGCGACGGCGGGAAGCCATACTTGGTCCCGAACGACTGCACGAAGGCGTTGGTGCCGGAATAACGCGCACCAAGCTGGTTCTCCAGCTTCCAGTCCCAGTTCTGCGACCCAAGGATCCCGGCGATGTTCGCACCGGCACCCCGGGCCATGAGCTCGGAGTAGAGCGGCACGACGATCTCGAACTTCTTGCCGCCAACTTCGCGGGCACGAAGGCCGAACTGAACTGCGTTGGTCAGCGAGTTGACCATGTTCCCGCCGTAATGGTTCAGCACGAGGACATCGGCATCCGACTGAAGAACGGGCGCGATGTAAGACGAGAAGTCCGTCTGGGTCAGCGGGGTCAGGACCGTGTTGACCGTTTGCCAGCCGAGGGCTTCGGTCGACTCGCGGATCGCCTGCTCAGTCGTGTAGCCCCAGTTGTAGTCGGCGGTGAGGTGATAGGCCTTGCGGTCTGTGCCATACTGCGCCGCCAGGATCGGGGCGAGTGCCGCGCCCGACATGTACGAGTTGAAGAAATGGCGGAAGCCGTTCGCCCGCTTGTCCTTGCCGGTCGTATCGTTGGCGTGGGTCAGACCGGCCATGAAGATGATGCCCGACGTCTGGCAGAGGTCCTGCACAGCCACGGCAACACCCGAGGATGAGCCGCCGGAGACCATGATCGCGCCGTCCCGCTGGATCATCGATTGCGCCGAGGCGCGCGCGGCGTCCGATTTGGTCTGGGTGTCGCCGGTCACGAACTGGACCTTCTTGCCCATGATGCCGGTCCCGTCGAGGACCTTGGACGAGAAGGTGGACAGCATGCCGCCGTCGCCTTCGCCGTTCAGGTGCTCCACGGCAAGTTCGAACGCGCGCAGCTCGTCCGCGCCTTCGTCGGCGTAGGGTCCGGACTGGGGCACGTTGAAGCCGAGCGTGACGGTGTCGCCCTGCGGTGCGTTGGTAAAGCCGGTGTGGCCATCGGCCCAGACCGCGCTGGTAAAGATCGTCGGCGTCGCGAGGCCGGCGCCCGCGATGGCCCCGGTCTTCATCACGCCACGGCGGGTGAAGTTCGATTTGGTCATGAAGACCTCCCTGTTGGTGGTTCCGCCCCTCCTCCTCCAAGGCAAGGCGATTGCCCTGACGCCACGCCGTCGGCGCGTTTACAAGGCAGGGCTGTTATCCACTCAGATGGGAAAAGATTTCAATAAGGCTCTGGAAACGAGAAGATTATTTTGTAAATGAAGTTACAAGATGTAAGGCGAAATTGTAAACGATTTGACTTTCACCTGCAGCACGATCATTCGCGATTGCAGCAAGGCTGCAGAGTCAGGAGGTTGCGTGGCACACAGCGGTCCAACCGGCACCCGAATCCGTGAGCGACGCCTGGCGCTCGACATCCGTCAGGTCCATCTCGCGGAAGCAGCGGGCATCTCCGCGTCCTATCTCAACCTGATCGAGCACAACCGTCGCCCGATCGGCGGCCGACTTTTGGGCAAGCTGGCGGACGCCCTGTCCACCGACCAGTCGACCCTCTCGCAGGAGGGAGACTCGGACCTGATCGCCGGGTTGCGCGAAGCGGGGGTCGCCGTTGACCTCGGGCCGGACGATCTGGATCGGGCTGCCGAACTGGTCCGCCGCTTTCCCGGCTGGGCCGCCGTGATCGTCCTGCAGGCGGAAGCGCTGACCGCCCGCGCGCGCACGATCGAAGCGCTCTCGGACCGGCTGACCCACGATCCGGCACTTGCCGAAGCGATGCACGAATTGCTGTCGACGGTGTCGGTCGTCCGCACGACGGCCTCTATCCTTGCCCAGACGCCCGAGATCGACCCGAACTGGCTCGGCCGGTTCCACGCGAACCTCGACGCCGACAGTCGTCGTCTGGCGGACGGGGCCGAGGCTGTCGTCAGCTATCTCGATCGCCAGATCGGCCGTGACGACGACCGGCTGACGCCGTCCGAAGTCGTGGCGCGCTTTCTCGATGCGCAGGGCCCTCATTTCGAGGTGCTGGAGGATCAGGGCAGGGCCGCCGTGTCGGCCCTCGTCGCCCCGATCGCCGATCCCGATGCCCGCGCAATCGCCGAGAGGCTGCTGGAAGGCGACGCAACCGATGCGGAACGGCTGCCGCTCGGGGCGGTGCGTGCCGCCGAGACCCCGGATGACCTCATGCCAGCCGCTGCGGGAGATGCGGCGCTCGTCTTGCGCCGCCTCGGGCTGACGGATCCCGCGCGGGGATTGGTCATAGCCGACGCGGCCGGGGCCCTGATCCGGCGCAAGCCCGTCGCGGGATTTGCCTTGCCGATTGTCGGTGCAGGCTGCCCCCTCTGGCCGCTTTACGATGCCCTGTCGCAGCCCTCGCGGCCCCTGACCCGCCTGATCGAGATGCCGGACGGCGGTCAATGGGTTGCACATGCCATCGCCACCCCCGGGACCGTTACG
>JBARXR010000424.1:0-7567 GCA_049647445.1 Jannaschia sp.
GACAGACATGGACCCGACCGAACTCATCGCGGAGCTGATCGAAATGCTCGGCCTGCCCGAGACCGCCACGCCCGAAGACGTGATGGAAACCGTCCGCAATGCAATCGAATGCGCGGACCAGGACACCGCGCCCGCCATGGCCGGGGCCAGACCCGATCCGGCGAAGTATGTGCCGATCGAGGCGTTCCGCGACGCCATGCGCGACCGCAATGCGAGCAAGTCCACCATGTCCGAGCGACAGGTCACGGCGAAGGTCGAAGACGCCTTGCGGCGCGGCTACATCACCCATGGGATGCGCGACTGGGCCACGGCGCTCTGCGCGTCGGACGAGGCCAGCTTCGACGACTTCATGGCGGGAACGGCGCCCGCTTGGGCGCACCTTACGAAGGTCAGCCACACCGCCGCCGCCGCACCGGGAAGCAAGGCGCTCCTGTCCCAACAGGACCCCGATGTTGTCTCCATCGCCGCGCAGCTGGGCGTCAGCCCCGACAAGCTGCAAGGCTGACGGATCGGGCAGGTCTTCCATGTGCCTGCCCGAAGCGCCGCCCTGCTGACGCATGAGGCGGTGCCGCAGCGCCCGCCGGGGTGTCATGACCCGGCGGGCGTGACGCGCTTTGAATTGGAATGCCGCGCAACCCGAAAGGCCGATTGATGTTCCAGAGAATTGAGATAGACGCGCAATTGGCGGGCGATATTCAGGTGCCCGCCAATATCACGCCCTATGTCGAAGTTCTCGGGATCGAATTGGCCGTCACGTTCCTTCTGCATTTCGGCGGCGCGGAATTGTATATCTCCGAAGACCCGAAGGGCCGCAGCGAATTGGAAGCCCTCGTCGGAACCCACAACGCCCGCGCATTGGGCCAACAGGTACACCTGTTGCGACGCCGGGTGCCGCTCGCAAAGCCATGGATCGCCGCCGTCCTGCGCATCAGCGGCGCATCGACGGCCCAGATCGCCCGTCGCCTCCACGTCACGGACGTGACCGTGCGGCGCTGGCTGGATTGATGTCATGACCGAACCATCGCTTCCCGCCCTGGGAAAACTCGGAGAGGCCGTCGCGCGCCTGGACGCCGCCACCCGCGAACTCGCTGCGGCGCGCGAGGCCATCGCTGCCGCCAATGACATGGTGCAAGGGTGTTCGAAGGGGTCTTTGAAGGCCTCTTCGAAGGGCCTTCGAACGTCGCCCGAGCCAGTCACATCACTCGCCGAGCACCGCCGCCTGCGCCGCTCCGGCGTCCCCAGCAAGATCGACACGGACCCCGAACTGCGCGCCTTCGTCCTTGCCCGGATCGACACCGCGACATATCAGGCGCTGGCAGAGGAGATCGCCGAAGCTTTTCCCGAGGATCGAAGGGTGCACCGGTCAGCTGTTTGCCGATGGTGGAACAGAGAACAGAACCGCCGGGAGGGCTGATACGGGCAGTTGCCATCCCGACACTCCCGGAAACTTCCCGGCTCTTCCGGGTTCAAACCAAGTTAAACCGTGGTTCAGACCATATTAATACACACAAACGGGGCCTTGTGTTGTGGGGTTGGATCGGACCGGTCCGGACAGCGGGACGCCGTTGCTGGCGCTTTGGTCTGTCAGATCCGGAAGGAAGATGCCGCCTGCTGGCGGCAGAGGATCAGGCGGTTACGGTGCGATAGGCGCCGTAAGGCATGCGTCGCGCAAAGGGGCGACAAAGCGGTGTATAGAACGTGGTCATGCGGCCCCTCCCTCAGTCAGATGTGGCGACATGGGCCGGATACCCGATGACGCGGCATCCGCAAAGCGATTCGGACGGCAGCCCGGAAATCAGCGCGGACCTGTGTCAGTCGGGCACATTGTCGATCCCGGAGCCGCCCAGAGGATTGCAGCGCAGGATGCGGCGCAGCGCCAGCCAGCCGCCCTTCAGGCCACCATGCCTGTCGAGTGCTTCGAGCGCATAGGCGGAACAGGTCGGCTGGTAGCGGCAATTATGCCCGACATGCGGCGACAGCACCGCCCTGTAGGCGTGGACGGGCCAGGACAGGATACGGGCCAGCGGCGTCATTCGCGCGGCGGCAGGGGGCCGTCCAGCAGCGCGAGAAAGGCATCGAAATCCGACGCCAGCGGGCTGAAGCCCGGGGCGGGGTCGCCCGGAAGATGCAGGGCATCCAGATCAAGATAGGACACGCGCCCATATGTCGGCCCCGTCAGCGACAGCACCAGGGTGTTGCCGAGGGCATCGCCCCCGATGCCGATCATCCCGTCCGGCAGGTTTGGGCGGAGATACAGATTGGCCTTCCACAAATCGTGGCCGGACTGACCGGGACGCAAGCCGTAAAGGTAATGTAAGATCGTGGTGTTGTCGCGCCCGTTCGGAACGTCGCGAAAGTCGAAATCGCAGTCGATTCCGTCGTCGCCGTTGCGGTCCGCAAGATAGCGTCGATAGGCGGGCGGCAGGCGCCTTTCCAATACCGTCTCCAGCACGTAAAGCGCGTCTTCGCTCAACCCCATGGTATCCTCTCGCGTTCGCGGCGGGATTATGGGCGGGGGCCATGCGCCTTGTCCAGCGCGACCCGCAAATCCCCAAGCAGGGCCTCGAAGGGCCGCGCCGCAGTGGCCAGCGGGCGACCGATCAGCGCGTAATCCCATCCCGGACGGCCCGCCTTCGGCAGCACCAGTCGCGCGACCTCGCGCAGGCGCCTTTTGGCACGGTTCCGGGCGACCGCATTGCCGACCTTCTTGGAGCAGGTAAAGCCGACACCGATCGCTGGATCGTCGTCGCCCCGGTCGCGCGCCTGCAAGAGGAACGATCCCGCGGGGACGCGGTGCGCGCGGTTCAGGGCAAGGAACTGCGAGCGTGACCTCAAAACGCGCAAAGACGCCGGGGGCGTGCCTGCCACCGGCGTCAAGACATCACATTCCATCGCAATATCAGGCGCAGAGAACCTTGCGGCCGCGGGCACGGCGGGCGTTCAGGATCTTGCGGCCGGCCTTGGTGGCCATGCGCGCGCGAAAGCCGTGGCGCCGCTTGCGGACGAGGTTCGAGGGCTGGAAGGTGCGTTTCATGCCTTCTCTCCGGATCGTTGGCCGGATTCGGTGTGAATCGACGGCGGGTCTAAACTTGAAGCCGCCGTCTAGGCGAGGGGCAGGGGGGTGTCAACGCCTCCGGGGCCGCAATCGCCGAATGGCCGTTTCCCGTCGCATCGCCGTCGGTCCCCGCGATCCGGGGCGGCCCGCCGGAGCAGGGACCGGCGGCTTTTCGCCCTAAGCAGGGGCTTATCCGGGCCGATCTAAACCCGCCGCCGATGGCGCTGGCGGCTCCGCGGCCCGACATCCGGTCCCAGCGGTCACACATGTCGCCGCCCCACACAGTCCCCCAACCGAAGGACGATACCATGCGTAACCTTGCCCTGCTGAGCCTTCTGGCCCTGGCCAGCCCCGCCCTCGCCGCCGATCTGACGGCGGAAACGAACCTCGGCACCACGATCGAGGCCGTGCAAGCCAGCCTGACCGAGATGGGCTACGACATCCGCAAGGCCGAGATGGAGGACGGCAAGATCGAGGTCTACTTCGTCGGAAACGGCCAGATGGGCGAAGTCTACGTCGATACGGCCGACGGCCATATCACCAAGCTCGACCTGAAGTGACGGGGCGATGTCCGTGTCGATCCAATCCTCCAGCGGGCGCTCCGGCGCCCGTGACCTGCGCGTCTGGGACCCGATGGTGCGGTTGATCCACTGGTCGCTGGCGCTGACGGTCCTGCTCAACGCCATGCTCACCGACCCCGAGGGCGCGCTGCACGAAAATCTGGGAGATGTCGCTTTGGCGCTGGTGGCGATCCGGCTGGTCTGGGCCGTCATCGGCCCGCGCGCCGCGCGGTTCACCGCGTTCCCGCCCGACCCCGCACGGGCGATCCGCCATCTGCGGGGGCTGCTCGGCGGCGACCGAACGGTGCACCTGTCGCACAATCCGCTGGGTGCGCTGATGGTCTACAACCTCTGGGCGACCGTGATCGCCCTCGGGGTCACCGGCTACATGATGGGCACGATGCGCTATTTCGGCGTCGACTGGGTCCATCAGGTTCACGAAGTCGCTTTCGGCTGGCTGATGGCCTCCGTCGCGCTGCATCTCGCCGGTGTGGTCTACGACAGCCGTCGCTCCGGTATCAATCTGGTCCGCTCCATGGTAACCGGTCGCAAACGCATCCCCGCGGGAACCAAGGTGGAATGAAGCGATCCAGTGCTCCGTCCGGTCGAACCGGCGATGGGCGTGCAACGGTCCTGGCGGGGCTTATCCTGCTCCAGGTCCTTTGCGCCCTGTTCTTCATCGGCGATGTCGCGGCCGATCTGCGGTCCGGTGTGCGCGTAACGGACCTGCACCTTTTCCCCGAAGCGCTGGCCGCCCTCGCGCTGGTCGCCGGGATCGTCTATCTGACGGTCGAATTGCGCGCCCTGCTGGACCGGATCGGCGAGATGGACCGGGGCCTCAAGGCCGCGCGCGGTCAGATGGCCGAGGTCATCGACACCTTCTTCGACGCCTGGGCGCTGACGCAGGCGGAACGCGATGTCGCGGTCATGATCCTGAAGGGTATCGACAACGAGACCATCGCACGGCTTCGCCGCACCGCCCCCGGACCCGTGCGGGCGCAGGCCACCGCCATCTACGCCAAGTCCGCCAGCCAGGGCCGCGCCCAGTTCATCAGCCTCTTCATGGAGGAATTGCTGTCGGGCGACTTCGGCGCGAAACCGACCCCCGCGCCGCCCGTCATGGCAGAGGCCCGGCGCGACACCGCGCATCCGATGTGACCGGGACGCATCCGCGGAATGTTTCGACGGGTCGGCCCGGCACCGACCCGAATTGAAACAATCGGTCATTTCGGGCGGTCTTCCGACACGGCGCGACACGTCCGCGTGAAGGTGGCTATCGCGACAGCTCCGACCACGACACAGAGGGGGCATCCACGGCCAGCCCGGGCCAACCCTCTCAGACCGGACCGAATGATGAGCGATCGCACCATGCCCGACAGCCCCGACCGGAAATCCGGCCTCGCCCGATACCTGCCCCTCGTGGCGATCCTTGCGGTTGCGGGCGCGGGTGCCTTCCTGCTGCGCGATACGCTGTCGTTTCAGACGCTGTCGGACAATCGCGAGGCGCTGCTGGCGTTCCGCGATGCCAATTACCCGCTGACCGTGATGGCCTTCGTCGCGGCCTACATCCTGATCGTCGCCTTCTCGCTTCCGGGCGCCGCCATCGCGACCCTGACGGGGGGCTTCCTCTTCGGCCTGTTTCCGGGTGTCGTGCTGAACGCGGGTGCCGCGACCGTGGGCGCGACGGCGATCTTCGTCGCCGCGAAATACGGCCTCGGCGACCGGCTGGCCGCCCGCATGGATGCCTCCGGCGGCGCGGTGAAACGGATCAAGGACGGCATCCGCGAGGATGAGACGTCCTATCTGCTGATCATGCGCCTCGTCCCGGCCGTCCCCTTTTTCGTGGCCAATCTCGTCCCGGCGTTCGTCGGTGTCGGCCTGCGCAAGTTCCTGTGGACGACCTTTGTCGGCATCCTGCCCGGCAGCCTTGTCTATACGTGGGTCGGGGCGGGGCTAGGCGAGGTCTTCGCGCGTGGCGAGACGCCCAACTTCGGCATCATCTTCGAGCCGCATATCCTCGGGCCGATCCTCGGGCTGGCCGGCCTGGCCCTGCTGCCGATCCTCATCAAGAAACTGCGCCGCAAGGCCTGAACGAAACGTCAGGAAACGGATCATGGAACACATCAAGACGGACGTGCTGGTGATCGGTGCAGGCTCGGGCGGCCTGTCGTTCGCGGCGGGCGCAACACAGATGGGCGCCGATGTGACCCTTCTGGAAGGCCACAAGATGGGTGGTGATTGCCTGAACTTCGGATGCGTGCCGTCGAAGGCCCTGATCGCGGCCGGCAAACATGCGCATGCCATGCGGACGGGGCAGCCCTACGGCGTCACCCCCGTGACACCGCAGGTCAGCTATGCCGAGGCCAAGAAGCACGTCCACAAGGTGATCGAAACCATCGCCCCGGTGGACAGTCAGGAACGGTTCGAAGGCCTCGGTGTCCGCGTGATCCGCGAATACGGGCGGTTCATCGACAAGGACACCGTCGTGGCAGGCAATTTCCGCATCACGGCGCGCCGCATCGTGATCGCCACCGGATCCTCGCCGCTCGTTCCCCCCATCGACGGCATCGACGGCGTGGAGGTTCACACCAACGAGACGATCTTCGACCTGATGGAGAAACCCGATCACCTGCTCATCGTCGGCGGTGGCCCCATCGGCATGGAAATGGCGCAGGCCCATGTCCGCCTCGGCTGCAAGGTGACCGTGATCGAGGGGGCAAGGGCCATGGGCAAGGACGATCCGGAAATGGCCGAAATCGTCCTGAACCGCCTGCGCGACGAAGGCGTCGAGATCGTGGAGGAGGCGCAGGCCGAGCGCGTGTCCGGCACGGGCGGCAAGATCACCGTCCATACCGCAAAGGGCGATTTCACCGGCACGCACCTTCTCATGGCCGTCGGTCGCAAGGCCAACATCGACCGCCTCGATCTGGACAAGGCGGGCATCAAGCACGACCGGGCGGTCACGGTCGACGCCCACCTGCGCACCACGAACCGCCGCGTCTATGCCGTGGGCGACGTCGCGGGCGGCTTCCAGTTCACCCATGTGGCCGGATACCATGGCGCCACGATCATCCGCCCGATCCTGTTCGGCCTGCCCACCAAGGCCCGCACCGACCATATCCCTTGGGCGACCTATACGGATCCCGAGTTGGCGCAGGTCGGCCTGACCGAGGCGCAGGCGCGCAAGGAACACGGCATCCATCTGGAGGTTCTGCGGTTCCCCTACCATGAAAACGACCGTGCCATCGCGGAAGGGAAAACCGAGGGCCTCATCAAGCTCATGGTCTACAAGGGCCGCCCCGTGGGTGTCTCGATCGCGGGCGCACAGGCGGGGGAGTTGATCGGCCTCTGGGCGCTGGTCCTCGCCAACAAGCTCAAGATCGGGGCGGTGGCCAACATGGTCGCGCCCTATCCGACGCTGGGCGAAATATCGAAACGCGCGGCGGGGCAATACTACGTCCCCCGCCTTTTCGAAAGCGATCTGGTCAAGACGGTCGTGCGTCTCGTCCAGCGCATCCTGCCCTGACCGTCTGCTTCGAAAATGGCCCCTGTCGCATTTTCGCGGCGCGGGCGATAAGCTGACCACCCGAACCCACCGCGGACCGACATGCTGACTTCCCTTTCCGGGCGCTTCCTGATCCTGACAATCGTCTTCGTGATGTTGGCGGAGGTCCTGATCTTCGTGCCCTCCATCGCGCGCTTCCGGGAGGATTTCCTCATAAACCGGATGGAACGCGCGCAGATCGCCGCCCTCGCGCTGCTCGGCTCCGACGAGATGATCGACGACGACGTCGAGGCCGAGCTTCTGGCCAACGCGGGCGTCCTGAACGTGGTCCTGCGGCGCGACGACCTGCGCCAGCTCGTGCTGTCCTCGGACCTGCCGGGTCCGGTCGTCAAGACGGTCGACCTGCGCGATCCCTCCGCCTGGGGCCTGATCCGGGATGCGCTGGAA
>JBARXR010000425.1:0-2361 GCA_049647445.1 Jannaschia sp.
GGAAAGATCGGCGACATCTTTTCGATGCGCGGAATCGATACGGTCGTGAAAGGGTCCGATGCCGAATTGATGGTGCATCTTGGCGAGGCTGTGCGGGACATGCCCGACGGGTCCCTGACCTTTGCGAATTTCGTGGAATTCGACAGTCTCTACGGGCATCGCCGCGACGTCGAGGGCTATGCCCGTCACCTCGAATGGTTCGATGCCTGCCTGCCGCCGATCCTTGCGGCGATGCACCCCGATGACCTGATGATCTTCACCGCCGACCATGGCAACGATCCGACCTGGCACGGCACCGACCACACGCGCGAACGGGTGCCCGTCGTCTGTGCCGGGGCGCGGGGCGAGTTGGGCCACGTCGCGTTCACGGATGTCGCCGCGTCGATCTGCGGTCATCTGGACGTGCCCGTCGTCGGGCCGGGACGGAGTTTCCTGTGAAGGACCTTCCGAAGATCGAATTGCACCTGCACCTCGAAGGGGCGGCCCCTCCGGCTTTCATCCGCGGATTGGCGGCCGAGAAACGCATCAATCTCGACGGCGTGTTCGATGAAAGGGGTGCATATGATTTCAAGACGTTCGAGGCGTTTCTTCACGTTTATGAGGCCGCCACCGCAGTCTTGCGGACGCCCGAGGATTTCGGTCGTCTGACCACGGCGGTCCTGGAGCAATCGGCGGCCCAGGGCATCGTCTATACCGAGGTTTTCCTGAGCCCGGATTTCTGTGGCGGGCGCGACCTTGGGGCCTGGCGCGAATACCTGGCCGCGATCCGGGAGGCGGCGGCGGCCGTGTCCGGGATCGAGATGCGGGGCATCGTGACCTGCATCCGCCATTTCGGCCCGGACAAGGCCCGGCAGACGGCACGGTGCGCAGCCGAGACCGCCGGCGCGTTCGTCACCGGGTTCGGGATGGGTGGCAACGAAGGTCTTGGCGCGCAGGGCGATTTTCGCTGGTCCTTCGATTGCGCCCGCGAAGCCGGATTGGGCCTGACGACGCATGCCGGTGAGTTCGCCGGGCCAGGTTCGGTGCGCGCGGCGCTTGACGATCTTGGCGTGACGCGCATCGGGCACGGTGTGCGGGCCATTGAGGATCCGGCCTTGGTCGACCGTCTGGCGGAAGACGGCATCGTGCTGGAAGTCTGCCCCGGTTCGAACGTGGCGCTTGGACTTTACCCGAACATCGGCGCACACCCGATTGAAAAACTCAGGGACCGCGGCGTGACCGTGACCATTTCCACGGATGATCCCCCGTTCTTTCACACCGACATGACGCGGGAGTACGAGGCCCTCAACCGCGCGTTCGGGTGGGAGCGAGAGGACTTCGATCAGATCTATCGCGCCGCTGCCGCTGCGGCATTCTGCGACGCCGCGACCCGCGCCCGCCTGTTGAAGAGACTGGAGTAGCTCATGGATCACCTGACCGTCGTCAAGCACCCCCTGGTGCAGCACAAGCTGACACTCATGCGCGAGAAAGAGACGCCGACAGCCGTTTTCCGGCAATTGCTCCGGGAGATCAGCCAGTTGCTGGCCTATGAGATCACGCGCGAGTTGCCGATGGAGACGAAACGGATCGAGACTCCGGTCGCCCCCATGGACGCGCCGACACTCGCCGGGCGCAAACTCGCGCTGGTGTCGATCCTGCGGGCCGGGAACGGTCTGCTCGACGGGATCCTTGAGCTTGTGCCCTCGGCGCGCGTGGGCTTCGTGGGCCTCTACCGGGACGAGCGGACACTGGAACCCGTCCAGTATTATTTCAAGGCCCCGGAGCAGCTTGACGAGCGTCTGGTGATCGCGGTGGATCCGATGCTTGCCACCGGGAATTCCTCCGTCGCCGCCATCGACCTGCTGAAGGCGCAGGGGGCGACCGACCTGCGGTTCCTGTGTCTGCTTGCCGCCCCCGAAGGCGTGGCCCGGATGAAGGCCGCGCACCCGGACGTGCCCATCGTGACAGCCGCCGTGGATGAGCGCCTGAATGAGAAGGGGTATATCGTGCCGGGACTAGGGGATGCGGGCGATCGCATGTTCGGCACGAAATAGAGGGCTTTTCGCCTGTTCCGTCACTTTACTTGGCCGCCTTGAGTCGGGCAGGGTGACACGACTGGACGAGGGGGATGGACATGGGCGGCTTCAGGACTTTCGGATTTGGCGTTGTCGCGGTCGCGGCGATCCTTGCGGGTGGTATCGCGGAGGCGCAGACGCGCACCCTGCGGAATACCCAAGGCCCCGCCGAGACACCGCCCGGCAGCTTCGCCGGAACGCAATATGTCGACAGCCGGGGCTGTGTGTTCATCCGCGCCGGTGTGAACGGGGTCACGCGGTGGGTGCCACGGGTCAACCGCGATCGCAGCGTGGTCTGCGGCGCCGC
>JBARXR010000426.1:0-1725 GCA_049647445.1 Jannaschia sp.
CGCCAGCAGGAGGCCGAACGCGAGTTCCGCCGCCACCGGACCGCCGCCGGGCGTGCCGCAGACCGTGACGCCCTGCGCCCGCGCCGCCGTCATGTCGAAGGACTTGTTGACCATGCCGGTCGTGATCAGCAACCGCAGATCGGGCAGGCGGGACAGCATGTCGGCGTCGAAGACCGTGCGTTCGCGCATGCCGACGACGATCTCGGCCCCTTTCAGCATCGCCGCGAGGGCGTCGCGGTCGGCCACGTTTTCCCGCACCACATCGATCTTGCAGCGGTCGTGAAGCTGCGAGAAATCGGCCATGTCGAGGGCAACGCCCTGATAGTCGTCCAGAATAACCACGCGTGCCATTGTCTCAGCGTCCCTTGAAGTTCGGTGCGCGCTTTTCGACGAATGCCGCCTGCGCCTCGGCGGCATCTTCGGTGCGTGACAACGCCACCGTCAAGGACTGCTCATAGCGATAGGCGTCGCGGGTGGGCATTTCGGAGACGGTCCCGAACGCCCGTTTCGCCGTTCGGATCGCAAGCGGACTCTTGGCTGCGATCTCGCGCGCATAGGTCATCGCCTCCTGCATCAGCGTCTCGGGCGGCAGGACCGCCTCGATCACGCCAAGACGGTAGAGGTCGGCGGCGGGATAGCGGCGCGCGGTGTAATACATCGCGCTGGCCCGCGACTTGGTGAAATGGTCGAGGATGAACGCGGCACCGCCCGCAAGGCCGACATTCACCTCCGGCATCTGGAACCACGCGGTCTCGGAGGCCAGCATGATGTCACTGGCCAGCATCAGGGCGAAGCCCGCCCCGATGGCCGGTCCGTTGACGGCGGCGATCACCGGCTTTTCGCAATCGGCGACGGCATAGAAATATTCCCGCGCAAGACGGTTGTGGCGCAGGTAATCGCCGCGCGTCGCGGCCATGCCGACGCGTTCCTTGATATCTGCCCCGGCGGAAAAGGTCTTGCCCGCCCCGGTCAGGATCACGACGCGCACATCCTCATCGTCGGACAGGCCGTCGAAGATCGCGATCAGTTCCTCGCGCACGGCGCGGTTCTGCGCATTGACCGGCGGGCGGTTCATCGTGACGGTCGCGATCCTGTCGGCGATGGCGACGGTGTGATGGGCGTAGGATGTCATGTCGTGGGCTCCGGTATCGATGCCTGTTGAAGAAGGGCTGCGCCGAGAGCGGCATAATGCCCGCGCGCGCCACCGAGGCAAACCGCCGCGTGGCGGACCCGGAACAGATGGCCGTCGAGGCCGGTTTCCGCCGCGAAGCCCATGGCACCATGGGCATGAAGGGCGTTTTCCACGATCCGGGGCGCGAGGTCGGAGGCGATGGCCTTGGCGATCCGTGCCCGGCGAAGCGCGTCCCGTCCCGTCCCGGCGGATTCTGCCGCGTCGAGGATCGCCACCGCGATGTCCTCGAGGGCCACCCAGTCGCGGGCCGCGCGATGGCGCAGCGTCTGGAACGACGACAGGGGGCGTCCGAATTGCCTGCGGGTGCCGATATGGTCGCAGGCCATCCCGAAAGCAGCTTCGGCGGCGCCGAAAAGCTCCGCCGCAAGCAGGGTCAGCGCCTCGGCCCTGAGATCGCCTGCAACCGCGACAGGCGCCCCCCTCCCGGTCCAGCCCGGAAGGGACATGGGATCGGAGGGTGCCGGCTGACGGGAGAGGGCGTGAAAGACCTGCGTCCGGCCCGCGCCCAGTTCGACGACAAGCCGGACCTGTCC
>JBARXR010000427.1:0-3817 GCA_049647445.1 Jannaschia sp.
CTGCTGGAATACTCCGAAGACGTGCGGCCCCTGATCGCCACGGCCACGGGTGGCACGCCGATCCTGATCGGGGTCCAGCGCTATGACGACACCGGTGCACCGCGCAACGCGGTGGCACTGCTGACCGGCGCTGACGGCGAAATCGCAGAGGTTCACGACAAGCACCGCCTCGTTCCGTTCGGTGAATTCCTCCCCCTGCCGCGCATCACCGCCGCCCTCGGCCTGGGGCCGATGGCCGCCCAGCTGGCCGGTCGCTATGCTCCGGGTGACGGGCCCGCACTGATCGACATTCCCGGGATCGGGCCGATCCTTCCGATGATCTGCTACGAGGCGATTTTTCCGCAGGACATCGGCCGGGTCTCGCGCCCCGTCGCGATCCTGCATCTGACGAATGACGCATGGTTCGGGACTTTTGCCGGACCGCGCCAGCACCTCGCCCTTGCGCGCCTGCGCGCCGCGGAAAGCGGTCTGCCACTCCTGCGCGCGGCGAATACCGGGGTCAGTGCGGCGATAGATGCGCGCGGCGGCCTTATCGCCACGCTTCCGCTTGACGAAACGGGTCATCTGGACGCCGCGTTGCCGCCCGCGATGCCGGCGACGGTCTACACGATGACCGGTGATTGGGCGTCGCTGTTGCTGATCCTCCTCGCCGGGGGCTGCGTCATCCTGTTCAGGCATCGAAAAGCGGTGGACGGCGGGCGGGAAGGCCTTTAGCGAGGCGTGACCGCCCCAACGGCTTCCTGACGGGGCGCGGCCATTCTGGATCGGAGCACCCCATGACCAGTCGCAAATCCTATTCCTTTACTTCGGAGTCCGTCTCCGAAGGGCATCCCGACAAGGTCTGCGACCGGATCTCGGATGCCGTTCTTGATGCTTTCATAGCCGAGGAACCCGAAGCGCGCGTTGCCTGCGAAACCTTCGCCACGACCAATCAGGTCATCATCGGTGGCGAGGTGGGACTGTCCGACGAGGACAAGCTCAAGGACTACATGGCCAAGATCGAACAGATCGCGCGCGCCTGCATCAAGGACATCGGCTATGAGCAGGAGAAATTTCACCATGAAACCTGCGATGTTCTGAACCTGCTCCATGAGCAGTCGGCGCACATCAAGCAAGGTGTCGATGCCCGGGAGGGCAAGGAGGAGGGTGCTGGCGATCAGGGCATCATGTTCGGCTACGCCTGTGATGAGACCGACGCCCTCATGCCGGCGCCAATTCAATATGCCCATGCGATCCTGCGGCGGCTGGCCGAAGTCCGCAAGAACGGAACCGAACCGA
This sequence comes from Jannaschia sp., assembly GCA_049647445.1. Taxonomy (GTDB): domain Bacteria; phylum Pseudomonadota; class Alphaproteobacteria; order Rhodobacterales; family Rhodobacteraceae; genus Jannaschia. The sequence goes on from JBARXR010000427.1 coordinate 1,279, forward strand.
CGCTCGGACCCGACGCCAAGTCGCAGCTGACCGTTCGCTACGAAGACGGGCGTCCCGTCGGTGTATCCTCCATCGTGCTCTCGACCCAGCACCTTGACGAGTCCATGACTAGCGCCGACGTGCGTGCCGTGGTCGAGCCCTATATCCTCGAGGTTCTGCCCGACGGCTGGGTCGATGCCGCTACGGTCTGGCACGTCAATCCCACGGGCAAGTTCGTGATCGGCGGTCCGGACGGAGACGCGGGCCTGACCGGGCGCAAGATCATCGTCGATACCTACGGCGGGGCGGCTCCGCATGGCGGCGGCGCTTTCTCGGGAAAGGATCCGACCAAGGTTGACCGTTCGGCGGCCTATGCCGCGCGTTATCTGGCCAAGAACATCGTGGCCTCGGGTATGGCGACCCGCGCAACGCTGCAACTGTCCTATGCGATCGGCATCGCCAGCCCTTTGTCCATCTATGTCGATACGCATGGAACCGGCGAAGTCCGAGAGGCCGACATCGAACGGGCGATCGAAGCGGTGATGGATCTGACACCGCGCGGCATTCGTGAGCACCTCAAGCTGAACCGCCCGATCTACCAGCGCACTGCGGCCTATGGCCATTTCGGGCGTGCGCCCGACGCCGACGGTGGCTTCTCGTGGGAGAATACGGACCTGGTCGAGGCGCTTCGGGCCGCAGTCTGAGCGGGTCGCCTTGCGGCGGCGTGCGATGCGGGCCCTCGCGCCTCCGGCCCGTCCAGAGGCCTGATGCGCTGACCCGGTCTGGTCCGGCTGGCCTGTCGGTTACGGCGCCTTGCGCCATCGATGCAGGACATCAGTCCCCACCTGCCGCGCCTCGACGAGTGTCAGGCGCGGCGCTTCGCTGAGGCTTGCGATGCCCATCGCACCGAGCGCGGGCGTGCCCTCCGCTCCGATGGCCGCGCCCGCGGTGTAGCAGTCCATGCGATCCACAAGGTTCGATCCCAGAAGGGATGCCGCAAGGGCACCGCCTCCTTCGCAATAAACGCGCGTCAATCCATGACCGCCGAGCGTCGTCAGCAGCTGGCCCGGATCCGTATAGCCGCTTGGCCCCGTGGGCGTTTCGAGGAGGACGACGCCCCGAGCCGAAAGCGCGGCGCGGCGCGTGTCTGGCGCATCGGGGCCATGAAGCATCCAAACCGGGCCGATATCGGTTGACGTGGTCAGCGCGCTCTCCATCGGGACGTCGAGCCTGCGGGAGACGACGATGCGGACGGGTTGTGGTCGGTCGCCATGGCCCCGGATTGTGAGACGCGGGTCGTCGGCGCGTGCGGTCCCCGCACCAACCATCACCGCGTCATGGGTCGCCCGTTCGCCGTGGACATGGCGTCGCGCTGCGGGGCCCGTGATCCATCTGCTCTCGCCACTTGCGGTTGCGATGCGACCGTCAAGCGTCGTCGCGAGTTTCAGCGTCAGCAGGGGTCGGCCTGTCGTGACGCGCGAGAGGAAACCGGCGTGAAGGTCGCGCGCGGGACCGGTGCCGATGCCCTCGACGACATCGATCCCGGCGGCGCGAAGCCGCGCGATGCCTCCGCCATCCACGCGCGGATCGGGATCGCGCAACGCAAGCACGACACGGGCAATCCCAGCGGCGATCAGGGCGTCGACGCAGGGCGGAGTTTTCCCGTGATGGGCACAAGGTTCCAGCGTGACATAGGCCGTGGCCCCCTGCGCAGCATGCCCTGCCTGGGCCAGCGCCACGGCTTCCGCGTGGGGACGCCCGCCGTCCGCCGTTCGGCCGCGTCCGACCACCCGCCCCTGTGAGACGATGACGCAGCCGACCGCCGGATTGGGCCAGACGCGCCCCAGGCCGCGCCGCCCCATCGCCAGCGCGGCATCCATCCATCGCGTGTGGTCGGTCACGTCTCTGGCGGGGTCGGGGGCCGCAGTTCGGCCACGAAATCCTCGAAATCGTCGGCGGCCTGGAAGTTCTTGTAGACACTCGCGAACCGGACATAGGCGACGGTATCGATCCGCGCGAGACTCTCCATCACGATCTCGCCGATCTGCTTGGAGGCGATGTCGATATCGCCCATGCTTTCAAGCCGCCGCACGATACCGGAAATCATCTGGTCGATGCGTTCCTGTTCGATCGGACGCTTCTGCATGGAAATTCGGATCGAGCGTTCGAGCTTGGCGCGATCGAACTCTTCGCGCTTGCCATTGGTCTTGATGACCACCAGATCGCGAAGCTGGACCCTTTCGTATGTCGTGAACCGTCCGCCGCAGGCCGGGCAAAAACGTCTCCGTCGGATCGCTACGTGATCTTCTGCCGGGCGCGAGTCCTTCACCTGGGTATCGACGTTTCCGCAGAAAGGGCAGCGCATGGGCAGTCTCCGGCTTGGTGCCGCGACATGTGCCTGCGGAACCCAATTCTAGATGGCCGCCAGTGTGCCGCTACAAGATCAAGGTGGCAAGGGATCGCTTTGCGCCGCGGTTCATTAACCTTTGCTCAAACGGGCTGGAACATCGCCACGACATCGCGCCTGTGCGGACGATCCCGATGCTCTACGACATAGATG
>JBARXR010000428.1:0-2246 GCA_049647445.1 Jannaschia sp.
GCACCGGCCCGGACCTTGTCATGATCCATGGCGCCTCGGGCAACAGCAGGGAGTTCACCTATCGGTTGATCCCCGCGCTTCAGGATCGCTTTCGGTGCATCGCCTTCGACCGGCCGGGTCTTGGATATACCGGGCGCACGAACCCCGCCTATGACATGCCGTTTTCCAGCCGCGCCGAAACCCCCGGCGAACAGGCCGCACTTCTGGCCCGCGCCTACGGCCAGATCGGAAACGGCATACCCCTCGTCCTCGGGCACAGCTTCGGCGGCACCGTGGCACTGGCGTGGGCGCTGGACCATGCGGCCAGGGCGCTTGTGCTGCTGGCCCCTGCCGCGATGCGGTGGAAGGGCGGTCTCGGACCGATGTATGCAATGCTCGCTTCTGCACCCGGTGGCGCGGTTGCGGTGCCGATGATCGCGGCCATGGTCCCGGACCGCACCGTCGAGACAGTGACCGAGCGTATCTTCGCGCCCGACCCCGTGCCGCCGGGTTATACCGCGCATATCGGCGGGCAGTTGACCCTGCGTCGTCGGTCCCTGCGCGCCAATGCGCGGCAGGTGAACGGGTTGAAGCCGCACATCACGCAGATGCAGGCGCGATACGGCGACCTGACCCTGCCGATCGAATGGCTCCACGGAACGGCCGATACGATCGTTCCACCTTCGGTTCATGCCTATCCGTTCCAGGCGCTCGTTCCGCACGTGAACATGACACTGCTCGATGGCACCGGCCACATGCCGCATCATTCCCGAGAGGCCGAGGTGATCGCCGCCATCGACCGCGCGAACGCACGTTGAGCGTTTTCGCAACGCAGTGGAGGCCGTGCGCCGGAGTGACGGCCACGCAGTCTGGGGCTGGTCCCGCCCGCCTGTGATCTTCATATAAGGGAGACAGCCGAGGGAACACGCCATGCCCAAACCGTTCGACGCCGCAATCACCGCCTTTTTCAAGAACGAAGCCCCGAAGGACATTCGGGCGGCAATCGAAGACGGTGCCAAGAAGGACATCCTGACGCCGGATTTCCCCTATGACGAATGGATGGACAAGGACGCCTATGAGGACACGATGGCGGACCTTCAGATCGAACTGGTCAAGTGCCAGGCATGGCTGCGGGACAGCCGGGCGCGGATCGCCGTGGTCTTCGAGGGGCGCGATGCCGCCGGCAAGGGCGGCACGATCAAGCGAGTCCGCGAAAACCTCAACCCCCGCACGGCGCGGATCGTGGCCTTGCCGAAACCCACCGAGACCGAAGCCGGCCAGTGGTATTTCCAGCGCTACATCCAGCACCTTCCGACGATCGGGGAATTGGTGATGTTCGACCGGTCCTGGTACAACCGTGCCGTGGTCGAACACGTCTTCGGGTTCTGCACACCGGTCCAGCGTGAACATTTCTTCGCACAGGTCCCGGCATTCGAAGAAATGCTGGTCGATGACGGGATCACGCTGGTAAAGGTCTGGCTGAATGTCGGACGGGCGGAACAGCTGCGGCGCTTCCTCGCCCGGGAGGACGATCCGCTCAAGCACTGGAAGCTGTCGATGATCGACGTGAACGGACTTTCCAAATGGGACGCCTATACCAAGGCCATCGGCGAAACCTTCGAGCGCACCCACACGAAAGTCGCGCCCTGGACCGTCGTGCGCTCGGACGACAAACGGCGTGCGCGGATTGAAACGATCCGCGCCATCCTGAGCCGCATCGACTATGACGGGCGCGAGGAGTCAAAGCTCAAGACAGACGGCAAGATCGCGGGTGGGCCGGAGCTTTGGTTGAACGGTGCCTAAGCACGGATATCATCACGGCAACCTCAAGCAGGCGCTTGTCGATGCCGCCTTGGCGCTGATCGAGGAGAAAGGACCCACCGGGTTTACCCTGTCCGAGGCCGCCAAGCAGGCCGGTGTCACGCCCGCCGCCGTCTATCGCCATTTCGAGGGTCGCGAGGACCTGATCATCGAATGCGCGTTGCAGGGCCATGAGATTTTCGGCGACCTTATGGAATATGCCTTCGAGACCGGACAGCCGTCGGCGTTGTCGGCCTTCGAAGCGACGGGCCGCGCCTATCTTGCGTTCGCGCGCAAGTATCCCGGGCATTACATGGCGATGTTCGAAAGCGGCCTGTCGCGTCATGCGACGCCGGAACTCAGCCGCGCTGTAGGCCGCTCTCGTGGCGTGCTCGAAATGGCCGCCGAGGACCTGTCGCAGCACATCCCCGCCGCGCGGCGGCCCCCCGCGGCGATGGTCAGCGCCC
>JBARXR010000429.1:0-28365 GCA_049647445.1 Jannaschia sp.
CCTCAAGATAAATCGAGGCGGCAACGCCGATCGGCAGCGCAAGGAACAGCACCACAAGCATCATGAAAAACGACCCGAGGATGGAAACGCCCATGCCTGCCTGCTCGGGCCGACTCTCGGAGGCATCCGCGCCAAGAATGAACGGCCAGTTGAACGTCCGCTCGATCGTGCCGATGTCGACAAGGCTATCGACGACGTTCAGGTGCCCCGGTGACAGGTTCCGGTCACGCTCCAGGCTAACGCGGGTCACACGCCCTTTCATGTATCCGTCTACCCGAGATGACGCGAGAAGTCGGAATTCCTGCGTCGTTCCGATCACGTCCGGGTTGGCCAGAACCGCGTCGCGAAGCTGTGCACCCGCGGCACTCGACAGCATGTCGCGCAGGTCGGACCCATCGGTGATATCCGTCTCGATCGCTTGCTCGGACACGGCGCGCTCCAGCGCGGCGTCGATCAGCGGGTTGTAGCCGAAGGTCGACACCCTCTTGAGGTCTTCGATGTTTCGATTGCCGTTCGGGTCCAGGACGTCGGCGGGCAATTCGATCTGAAGCGTCACATACGTCTGGGTAAACGCGGGAATTCCGTTTCGCACGATCGCGAACAGAAGCGCCAGAAGGAAGAACAGCCCAACGCCGACCGCGAACATCCCGTAATATCGAAAGCGTTGCTCTGCCGCATTGCGGCGTTTCGCAAGCGGGGATTCCTCGAGGATCGAGCCGTAGCGCGGCTGGCTCGACGGCACGGGCGTTGCGGTCACGTCGGTCATTCATATTGCTCCCGATAGCGGCGGACGATCCAGAGGGCGAAGACATTGAGGCCCAGGGTGATGACGAACAGGCTCATCCCGAGTGCGAATGCCACGAGCGTCTCCGGGCTGTTGAACTCACCGTCACCGGTCAGCTGGCTGACGATCTTGGCCGTCACGGTCGTCATTGCTTCGAAGGGGTTCATCGACAAGGATGCCGCGGCCCCGGCCCCGAGGACGACGATCATCGTCTCGCCGATGGCACGCGAGGCCGCCAGCAGGATGGCACCGACGATACCGGGCAGAGCGGCCGGCAGGATGACCTGTTTGATCGTCTCGGACTGAGTTGCCCCGAGGCCCAGCGAGCCATCGCGCATCGACTGCGGCACCGCATTGATGATGTCGTCCGACAACGAGGACACAAAGGGGATGAGCATGATCCCCATCACCAGCCCCGCTGTCATCGCCGCCGTCCCGCCCGACATCCAGCCGAGTTGCAGGACCCCGTCTTCGCCAAAGGCCTTGAGCAGAAGGGGTCCGACGGTCAACAGCGCGAACAGGCCATAGACGATCGTCGGAATGCCCGCGAGGACCTCCAGCATCGGTTTGGCGAACGACCGCACGGTGCTTGACGCATATTCCGACAGGTATACCGCCGAAAACAATCCGAAGGGCACGGCGACCGCAAGCGCGATGACAGAGATGTACAAAGTGCCCCAAAGAAGCGGCAGGAAGCCGAGCTGAGAGTCGCCGCCCCGACCGGAGAAACTCGGCTGCCACGTGGTGCCGAAGAAAAAGTCCTGCGCCGGGTAGCGCGAGAAGAAGTCGACAGTGTTGAAGATCAACGAGAACACGATCCCCACGGTCGTCAGCACGGCAACGCAGGCGGCGGCGATCAGCAGCGCCAGAACCGCCCTCTCCACATGGTTGCGGGCGCGAAAATCCTTGTGGGTCGCTCGATAGGCCAGACCGAAGCCGATGATCGCAACGGCAAGGATCAGGGCCGTGCGCAGCAGATTGCCGGTCTCGCTCATGGACCGGTAGTCCTGGGCGAGGCGCAAAGTCTGGGCATCGACGTTGGACCCCAACGCGACGCCAACGTCAGACAACCTGTCGCGGATGTCGGTGAACCCGGCGCGGATATCGTCTGCCTCATCGGCAGTCATCGTGCCCTGCGCCACGGCTGTGTCCAACCCGTTGGCGACCCGCGTCACATCGGCCATCGCCAGAGACCGCAGGCCGGGCGCCTCGCGCACATCGGCGGGCAGGCCTTGGGACACGACGATGTCGGTGACGATCGGCTGTGCGATCAGCCAGATGCCGAGAAGAATGAATGCGGGCGCTGCAATCGCCAGTCCCGCGTTGGCGCCGTAATAGCTTGGAAGGGAATGGAGATCACGGCGTTCTCCGTTCGCCGAGGCAAGCGCACGACGCGGAGCCATGATAAATCCGACAATCGTGAGCGCCAGGACGATCAGGACAAGCCAGGTGACGGGCATGAGGGGCGCTTTCTGTTGCCGGTTGAGGGATAGCTGCACCGGGGCGGGCCCGGTGCAGCCATATTGTCCGAAGGGGAGCGTCAGCAGAAACCGCTGACGCCCCCGCGCGGCTTACATCTGCTCTTCGTTCGCAACCTTGGCTTGGGTCGCGGCCAGCTCGGGGTCGGACACGAGGCCGTAGTTCGACAGCGGGCCGGAGGGACCGGCGATCTCGTCGGAGACGAAGAACTCGGCATATTCCTTGACGCCGGGGATCACGCCGATGTGGGCTTTCTTGATGAAGAAGAACAACGGGCGCGACACGGGATACTCGCCGGAGGCGATGGTCTCGGTGTTCGGCGCGATACCACCGACGGTCGCGACCTTCAGCTTGTCGGTGTTGTTCTCGTAGAAAGCGAGGCCGAACACACCGATCGCATCCGGGTTCGCATCGATACGCGCCAGCGTCTCGGTGTAGTCGCCATCGATGTCGACGGTGATGCCGTTGCCGCGCACGCTGATGCACGCGCCTTCCGCGTCATCCTCGGACATGCCGCCAGCGATCATGGCTTCCATCGCACCGGTGTCTTCGCAGCCCTGCAACAGAACCTGGTCCTCGAACACTTCGCGGGTGCCGTGCTTGGTACCCGGAATGAACGCGAGAATATCGGCGGCCGGCAGATCGGCATTGAATTCCGACCACTGCGTGTAGGGGTTGGGAACGACTTCGCCGTTAACCAGGACCATCTCACCAAGAGCGTTGAAGATGTCGGCTGCTTCGAAGGCGGTAAAGGCCGGGCCATCGATCTGACTGGCGAAGACGATGCCGTCATACCCGATGCGGACTTCGATGATGTCGGTCACGCCGTTGGCGTTGCATTCCTCGATGTCGCTCTCGCGGATCGGACGCGATGAGTTGGCGATGTCGATGGTGTTTTCGCCGACGCCTTCGCAGAAGCGCTTCAGGCCGGCGGAAGAGCCGCCCGATTCGACGACCGGGGTCGGGAAGTCGAAGTTTTCGCCGAAGGCCTCAGCAACGATCGAAGCGTAGGGCAGGACGGTCGAGGAACCGGCGATCTGAACGTTGTCACGGCTTTGCGCGACGGCAGCGGTTGCGGAAATGGCGGAAAGCGCCAGCACGGACACGGCGGTCTTGGTGAGAGACATGACTACTCCTGAGTTTATGTCTGATCATGGGCGCCCCCCCTGGGTGCCCACTCGCGGCCCGACCTAGGCCCGCTGCGTAGGTCTTTTGTGACAGTTACGTAACGGTTTTATGACAGCCGTCCTTCCGTTGGGTAACGTGTCAGGCCTCCGCCGGGAATGTCACCGCAACGGTCGTGCCGCGCCCCTCGCGGCTGTCGATGCGCAGGCGTCCGCGGTGCCGGTTCACGATGTGCTTAACGATCGCAAGGCCCAGCCCCGTGCCCCCCTGCTCGCGGGAGCGTCCTGTGTCCACGCGGTAGAACCTTTCCGTCAGCCGCGGCAGATGTTCCGGCGGGATACCGGGGCCGTCGTCGGTCACGGTCAGAACCCAGGCGGGCACCCGCAGCACAGGCTCGCGCGCGATCCTGGCAAGCGTGACCTGCACCGACCCCGGCCGACCGCCATATTTCACGGCGTTCTCCACCAGGTTCAGGGCGATCTGCATCACCTGATCGGGATCGCCGGGGACAATGGCCTCGGCAGGCGCTTCGAACAAAAGGGCGACGCCGGCCGCCTCGGCCTGCGCACGCAGCGTGTCTATTGTCTCGGACAGAATCGTCACGAGGTCCACGCGCTCCGTCGGACGTTTGCGCCGCAGACCTTCCAAACGGCTCAGCGCAAGCAGATCCGACACGAGCCGGTTCATGCGTGACGTTTCCTGCGCCATGAGGTTCAGGAACCGGTCCTGCGCCTTGGGATCCCGGCGCGCCGGTCCCTGCAGGGTTTCGATGAACCCCATCACGGCGGTCAGCGGGGTCTTGAGTTCATGGCTGACGTTGGCCACGAAATCACGCCGCATCGACTCTTCCTGCCTGAGGCCCGAGACGTCGCGAAACACCAACAACACCGCCGTCCGATCCCCGACTTCCGTCAGCGGCGAGACGGTCACGTCGAACAGCGTCTCGACGGCGCCGGAGGAATGCGAGAACCGCGCGACCCCGGTTTTCTGATGCGCGAAGGCGTCTTCGACGGGGGCGAGAAGGTCGGGTTGCCGCAGCACGCTGATATAGGATTGCCCGTCGATCCAGACCCCGAACCATTCGTGGGCGGCATCATTGGCGATCGCGACCCGCCCGTTGCCATCCAGCAGCAAGGCCGGCTCGGTCAGGGCGCAGACGATCTGGTTGGCCTGCGGCGCGTATTGGGGCGTCTTCGCCATGTCGACACCCCTCGGCGGCATGTCAGCCCAGTGCCGCGACCGCGTCGAGCGCCGCCGTGAAATCGCGTCGGAGCAAATCGATGGGTTCGCACCCGACCGAGACGCGGAAGAACCCTTCCGTAATCCCGAGTGCCGCGCGGCCCTCCGGGGTCAGACCTCGATGGCTGCTGGAGGCGGGATGCGACAGCGTCGTGCCGACATCGCCCAGCGTCGGCGCGAACGCGATGTCCGGGGCCGCGCGGGTCATGGCGTTGGCCCCGTCACGCCCTCGGTGCAGTCGAAAGCTGAGCATGTTTCCCGGCCTGTCGCCCAGCAAGGAGGCGACGCGGTTGTGATCGGGGTGATCCGACCGGCCCGGATAGAGAACCTTTTCAACCGCAGGATGCACCGCGATGACGTCGGCCAGCGCGGCGGCATTGGCCTGCGCCCGCTCGAACCGCATGTCGAAGGTGTAGAGACCCCGCTCCGCCATCCAGCAATCCCATGGGCTGGGCGTCAGCCCCAGCGTGACCACATTGTCATAGATCGCCTTGCGCTGGACCGGATCGCGGGCCAGCACATACCCCAGCGTGACATCGCTGTGCCCGGCCAGAAGCTTCGTGACCGAGTGAATCACGACATCGGCACCGCGCTCGAACGCGGGAAAGCCGTAAGGCGTGGTGAAGGTGTTGTCGACGACGAGGATCAGGCCACGCGCCTTCGCGAGCGCCTCGATCCCTTGCATATCCGCGACGCGCAGGGTCGGGTTCGATACGACCTCGACAAGGATCATCCTGGTGGCGGGCAGGATCGCCGCCTCCATCGCCTTGACGTCCGTCGGGTCGGCAAGCGTCGACGTGATCCCCCAACGGGGCAGATCCTGTGCCATCATACGCAAACTGCGACCGTAAAGCTGATTTCCACCGACGATATGATCGCCCTGCCCCAACAGGCCGAGGATCGTGGCGGTCACGGCGGACATGCCGCTTCCGGTCACGATCCCGCCGCTGCCACCCTCAAGGCGGTCGATCATGCTGGCGAGCACGTCGGCATTCGGATGTCCCTCGCGCCCATAGGTATAGCCTTTCGAGCGGCCCTCGTATTGTCCATCCAGCGCATCCGGATCGGGCGAGGCATAGACGACCGACGGCTGCAGAGGCGTCGCGACGGCGCGGCTGACACTGTCGGGAAAGGCCGTGCGGCGCACCAGATTTGGACGTTCGGACATGAGCGGTGCCTTTCAGGACAGCGTGGTTATGAACGGATCGCGCCGTCGGCGGTCACCAGGTATTTGAAGCTGCAGAGTTGTTCTGCTCCGACGGGGCCGCGCGCATGCATCTTGCCGGTCGCAATCCCGATCTCGGCGCCCATGCCGAATTCGCCGCCGTCCGCGAACTGTGTCGACGCGTTGTGCATCAGGATGGCGCTGTCCAGACGCTCGAAGAAACGCGCGACCGACTCCGCATCTTCGGACAGGATGCAATCGGTATGATTGGAGCCGAACATGCGGATATGCGCGATTGCATCATCAATAGAATCAACAACTTTCGCGGCGATCTTCATGTCGAGATATTCCCTGCCCCAGTCCGCTTCGGTGGCTGTGACCGTTCCGCGAAGGCCGGGTCCGGCACGCACCTCGACACCCTCCGACATCAGCGCGTCGAGGACATCCTGTCCCATGCCATCGGCAAGATCGCGGTGGATCAGCAGACATTCCGCCGACCCGCAGATGCCGGTGCGCCGCGTCTTGGCGTTAAGAACCACACGCTTCGCCATTTCCGGGTCCGCCGAGGCATCGATATAAATGTGCACGATCCCCTCAAGGTGGGCGAAGACGGGCACCCGGGCCTCGCGCTGGACAAGGCCCACAAGCCCTTTGCCGCCTCGGGGCACGATCACGTCGATATGGTCCACGGCCGTCAACATCGCCGAGACGGCGCCTCGGTCGCGGGTCGGCACCAGTTGGATCGAGGATTCCGGCAACCCGGCCTCGCGCAGGCCCGCGACCATCGCCGCATGAATGGCCCGCGACGAATGGAACGATTCCGACCCACCGCGCAGGATGACCGCGTTTCCCGCCTTGAGGCACAGGGCGCCGGCATCGGCGGTCACGTTCGGGCGGCTTTCATAGATCACGCCGACGACGCCCAGTGGTGTGCGCACACGCCGGATGTTGAGACCGTTGGGACGGTCCCATTCCGCCAGAACCTGCCCGACGGGATCGTCCTGCGCCGCGATGGCACGAAGGCTTGCGACGATGTCCCCGATGCGATCGGCGGTCAGCGAAAGGCGGTCGAGCATGGCGTCAGACAGGCCCTTTTCACGACCGAAGGCCATGTCCTCTGCGTTCGCCATCAGGACGGCATCGCGCGTGTCCCAAAGTACGGTCGCAGCCCCTGTCAACGCCAGACGCTTGGCATCGGGGTCGGCAAACGCCAGTTCCGCCGCCGCCGCCCGGGCCGAAACCCCGATTTCGGCCATCATCGCGGGAATATCGTCCGTGAGGTCTTTCATCAGATCACCATGTCGTCCCTGTGGATCAGCGCCGCCCGACCCGGATAGCCGAGGGTCCGCGCGATGTCACCCGATCGAAGGCCCTTGATCTTGCGCGCCTCATCCCCGGTGTAGCGGATCAGCCCCTGCCCCATCGCGCGCCCGTCCGGTCCCTCGATGGTGACGGGCTCGCCCCGGCCGAAACCACCGCCGACGAAGGTAACACCCGCCGGAAGAAGGGATTTCCCGTCCCGGAGAGCCCGTGCCGCGCCCTGGTCTACGGCCACTGTTCCGCGCGGTTTCATCGACCCGATCCACCGTTTGCGCGCCGCTTGCGGGTCGTCTTTCGGCAGGAACCACGTGCACCGCCCGCCGTTCTGCAGCGCCGTCAGCGGGCGATCGCCGCCCAAGGCGATCACCAGCGCGCAACCCGCCTCGGTCGCCGTCCGCGCAGCCATGACCTTGGTAATCATGCCGCCCTTGGACAGCGCAGACACACCCTCCCCGGCCATCGCGACGATATCGGGCGTGATGTCCACCACTTCCGGCAAATGTCGCGCCGCAGGGTCCAGATTGGGATTGGCCGTGTAGAGGCCATCCACATCCGACAAAAGGATACAGATGTCGGCCCCCGCCATCGCGGCGACCTGTGCGGCAAGGCGGTCATTGTCACCGAACCGTATTTCATCAGTTGCGACGGTATCGTTTTCATTGACGATCGGCACGGCACCGAGCGCCAGAAGCGTCTCGAACGTCGCGCGCATGTTCAGGTAGCGGCGGCGATCCTCGCTGTCGTCCAGCGTGAGCAGAACCTGTGCCGTCGTCTGGCCCAGCGGCCCAAGCACGTCGCCATAGGCTGCGGCCAGCCGGATCTGTCCGACGGCGGCAGCCGCCTGACTTTGCTCCAGCGACAAGGGCGGGGCCAACTTCAACAGGTTCCGTCCAAGCGCGATGGAACCCGAGGACACGATGATCACCTCTACGCCGCGCGCCCGCAAGTCCGCCACATCACGGCCAAGTCCCTGCAGCCAATCCGCCCGCAACAGTCCCGTGTCCCGATCGACCAGAAGAGCCGAGCCGATCTTGACGACGATGCGTCGGGCGGAGGCGAGCGTCAGACGGGTGACCACGGCTCATCCGACGGAACGGGCTCCGTCTCCGCCGCCTCCCGCTTGATGAGAATGCGCAAGGCGCGCAAGACCTCCGTCACGCCTTCGCCGGAAACGCTCGACATCGCCATGACCGTTCCGCCGGCTGCTGCCTCGAGCGCCGCACGCCGCTCTTCGATTTCGTCGGCGGGGACGGCGTCGATCTTGTTCAGAACCGTCAGGCGCGGCTTGTCGGTCAGCCCGCCGCCATACATCTCCAGTTCGGTGATGATGGTCCGGTAATCCTCGATGATCTCGGCACTCGTCCCGTCCACGAGGTGCAGCAGGGCGCCTGACCGCTCCACATGTCCAAGGAACCGGTCGCCGATCCCCCGTCCCTCATGCGCGCCCGCGATCAGTCCCGGAATGTCGGCGACGACGAATTCGATTCCATCGACGGCCACGACGCCAAGATTGGGGACAAGCGTCGTGAAGGGGTAGTCCGCGATCTTGGGGCGCGCGTTCGATGTTGCTGCCAGAAACGTCGATTTGCCCGCATTCGGCAGACCCAGAAGGCCCACATCCGCGATCAGCTTCAGGCGCAGCCAGATCGTCCGCTCGACGCCCTCCTGTCCGGGGTTGGCCCGGCGCGGCGCCTGGTTGGTCGCCGACTTGAAGTGCAGGTTCCCGAAACCGCCGTTGCCGCCCTTGGCCAGCACAAGACGCTGCCCGACTTCGGTCATGTCCGCGATCACCGTCTCCTCGTCCTCGTCCAGAATCTCGGTTCCGACCGGCACGCGCAGGGTAATGCTGTCGCCGTCCTTTCCAGTCTTCTGGCGACCCATGCCGCCCTGCCCCGACTTGGCGAAGAAATGCTGCTGATAGCGAAAATCGATGAGCGTGTTCAGGCCCTCGACCGTCTCGACGATCACGTCGCCCCCGCGCCCGCCGTCGCCGCCATCCGGTCCGCCGTATTCGACATACTTCTCGCGTCGGAACGACACCGCGCCCGATCCTCCGCCACCAGAACGGATATACACTTTTGTCAGGTCCAAAAACTTCATGCCTTGCCCTTACGCCCGGTGGTGTGTGGCCTCAAGCGCGCTTTTGACCATTCATCTGCCGGATATAGGTCCATTGAGGCACGACGGTTCCACGCGCCACGCTGAACGCCTCGGCGTCGCCGATATAGTCGAACCCCGCATTGGTCAGAACCCGGCCCGAGGCCGGATTGTCCTGAAACACCTTGCCGAACACGTGACAATTGCCCAGCGGATTGGCCTCCATCAGGGCGCGCACCGCTTCCGATGCGAGACCGGTGTTCCAGACGACCGGGGCGACCCAGTATCCGATTTCCGCTTGACCGCGATCTATCTCGTCGAGGCTGATCAGGCCGACCAGTTCGCCGAGACCAGATAGTCCAGCATCCATGGCCCAGACCACTTCTTCGCGCGCACCCCGGAGGATGCGCGTCACGAAGGCGTCCGTCGATCCCGGCGGCAACGGATGCGGGATCGAGGTCGTCATTTCCGCGACCCTGCGGTCGGCAGCGTAATGAGCGATCAGTCCCATGTCGGACCTTCGCAGCGGGCGAAGGGTCAGTCGGTCGGCAGAGATCACCGCCTGTCCCTCGGTTCCGATCAGGTCGAGGCGGATGGGCGCGGATTGGGGTGTCATGTCGTTCCTCCTCCGAACAGCACGAACAGGACGCTGGCCACAGTAAGCGCGGCGAGGGTCCACATCAGATAACGTTCTGCGGGCTTGCCACGCAGGTTATGTGCCACAAGGCTGCCGCCCCATGTCCAAAGCGGGTGCATGACCAGCTGGCACGCCAGAAGCACGGCAGCGATGGTCGCCGTCGCCTCGAACGTCGGCGTGTCGGGCGCCACGAATGCGGTGAATCCGCCGGTGATCATGGCCCAGGCCTTCGGGTTAAGCGGATGGACGATCAGACCGGCCGCGAAGCCCGGGGCCTTTGCCTCGCCGCCGCTGTCCAGTCGCAGGTTCGCAACCTTCCATGCCAACCAGATGATATAGGCAGCGGACGCCCACTTGAGCGCCATGAAGGCCGCGGGCGCGCGCGTCGCCAGTTCCATGAGGCCGAAGCCTATGGGCCAGATGATGAGTTGCTTGCCGAGTGCGACGCCCGCCACGAACGGCAGTGCGGCGCGCAGCCCGAAGCGTGCGCCCGTGGCCATCAGCGCCATGTTCGCGGGACCAGGCGTTCCAACCTGAGAGGCGGCGAACACGGCAAAGCTTGCGACGGCCACGCTCATCCGGGATGTCCATCCGTGGATGCTATCAGCGGAAACGCCATTCTGGCGGGAAACAGCAACATCTGTCAGGGTCCTTCATGGGCCCAAAATGAAAAAGGGACCGGCAATCGCCGATCCCCTAATGCATGATACCTTAAGGTCGGCTTACTCGGCGGCCTCCGCAACCGGGAGGACCGAAATAAAGGTACGGCCCTTGAAGCCCTTGCGGAATGTCACGGCGCCTTCCTCGGTCGCGAAGATCGTGTGATCCTTGCCCATCCCGACGCCCTCACCCGGCCACCACTTGGTGCCGCGCTGACGCACGATGATGTTTCCCGGAATGGCGGCCTGACCGCCAAAGAGTTTCACCCCAAGGCGGCGACCGGCAGAGTCGCGACCGTTGCGGGAAGAGCCACCGGCTTTCTTGTGTGCCATGAGTCCTTACTCCTGTTCTGCGGCGAATTGCGTCGCCTGGTCGATCCAACCGTCGCGCTCGATGCGACCCTTGAACGACAGCTTGTCGTCCATGTAGGCGATCTCCTCCGATCCCCAAGCGGCGATCTGGTCGAAGTGGAACACGCCGTTCTCGTGCAGCAGGCCTTCAAGCTTGGGCCCGACGCCGGAAATCTTCTTGAGATCGTCCGCCTTGCCGTCGCGCGCAACCGTCAGCAGGTTCGCAGGCTTGGTGCCCACTGCCGCGTCTGCCGGAGCAGCGTCTTGCGCTTTCGCCTTCGACGGCGTGGCTTTCGTCGCGGCGGGCTTTTCATCTAAGGCCTTCGCCGCCTTGGCAGGCTTCGTCGCCGTGGTCACGGATCCGCCAGGAACCGAACCGGAACCGATGGCCGCTTTCACACCAGACGTGTCCGCGCCGGACGCGAGGATGTCGGTCACCCGGATCAGCGTCAGCTTCTGACGGTGCCCCTTGGTGCGCTGCGACGAGTGCTTGCGGCGGCGCTTCACGAAGTGAATGAGCTTTTCGCCCTTGATCTGGTCGATCACGTCGGCCTGAACCGCAGCCCCGTCGATCATGGGCGAGCCGATGGTGACAGTGTCGCCACCAAGCATCAGGACCTCGTTGAACTGGATCTTCTCACCGGCCTCGCAGGCCAGCTTCTCGACACGCAGCACGTCGCCCGTGGCGACCCGGTACTGCTTGCCCCCGGTTTTCAGAACGGCGAACATCCGTTCTCTCCTTACTCTGTCGCGTCCTGTGGTCCCCGTTCGGGCGTTTTGGATCCTCGCGGATCACCTCGGACTGCGTGCCCATCTCGGGCAGCGTGGTGTCGCCACACCTGGCGACTAAAAATAGACAATGGCCGCAGGTTTCCCAACGATCAAGCGCTCCTATCTCAGGCTGTCCCGGGCAAGTCAAGCGCCCGTGACGCCTCAAATGTCGGATTGCACCATGAACCGCGCCGCTGCCCGCCCGAGGTCATAGGACGTCGTCTCGAAGAGCGTCCCAAACCCCTGGAACATCGCGGCGTTGTATCTTCGACCGACGTCCGAGGTCGAAAACCGGATGTATGCCTGCAGATCTTCGTCCGTCAGACCCGCATAGGCCAGCATCATGAACGCCCGCAACCACGAGACGGTCTGCGTCCGAATTTCGCTTTCCTGCGCGCGCACGGTCGCCAGCGTTTCACCTTCGTTGAAGGCGCTTGTGCGGTTTCCGCCGGACGCCAGCCCGCGGTAGAAGGCAAAGTTCGCGTTCATGCCGCTCGAGACGTTGACATCCACAAGGTCCAGCGCACCGATCAACTCATCGATCAGCAAAGCGCGCGGTGTCGTCGCTGCGGTCAGGGTCGCAGAAGCCTCCCGGGCCTGGGATTCCGTCTGGGTGTCGAGCATCGCGCGCCGCGCGGCGACTTCCCGATCGACGATCCGCCGACCGAGATCGGATGAAAAGAACGCGATGGCCGCGTCAGACTCAGATGGGCGCAACATTTCGTTCAGCGCGGCCCGGATGATCGGCAGCATGCGGACCGGCGTCTGGATGCGCGAAACCTCCGCCTGCCAGGCGCGACCGCCCCGTCCGGGAAACAACGCGCCCTCCAGTTCGAGGCCGTGAACCAGACCTTCCGTCGCGACGATCTCGACCAGCGGCTCTATCCGCGTCACCTCAAGAAGGCGCGACACCTCGACGGAACCCGGTGAGACCGGTTGCTCGGCCCGCCCCTGCCCGGACGGCAGGGTCAGCCCGACAAATACCAGCAAACTGAAGCGCGAGAAGATCGACATGAAGCCTCCGGTCCTGGTGTCGTGCATCAGCACAACATGCCCGGCAAAACTCTCAACGCGACACATGGCGAATTGGAGGCCGAATGATGTTTTCCGGTCGCATACCCTTGCACGGCATCCACAACCTGCCTAATGACGCGCCACCACCGAGCGCGGAGAGGTGCCGGAGTGGTCGAACGGGACGGTTTCGAAAACCGTTGTGGATTTACGTCTACCCAGGGTTCGAATCCCTGTCTCTCCGCCATCCATACGTTCGGTTGAATTTGGCCACGTCGACCTCGGGTGGGCTTGTGTCGCGTTTTCAGATGTTTCAGCAACTTTGCGCATCGCATTCAATGTGACGCGGTGAAGCCCGAGATCTATTCGTTGCGTCGTCCGGATCGTGATTAAACTGAGAAGGCGATCGGCCGGACGCTGACACTTGGGCTCGTCGAGAAGCTTGGCTCGGGATGGCGACGGGCCCTATCTCGTGACAGATCGGTTTGGCACGCGGCGCTGGATCGTCCCCTAATGGGCGAAAGCCAGGTGAAACACGGGGTGCGCCGCGTCGCGCCTCCTTCGGACCGGGTGGCGAGGATATCGGCACTCTGGCGTAGGCACGCGACCGTGGCTCAGATATCGGCGGATGGCCAACGCCGGTCTGAACCGACGACCGGATCGAACCTGGTCCTGTCCGCTTGGCGGACTGAAATCGACGGCGTGCCAAAGACGGCGGACCCAGGAAGTCTGGCACGCGACGGCCGCATGATTGCCGTTCAAGTTTCCGCTTGACAGGCCTGCACCCATCGCAGCCCTATAAGACCAAGTTGATAGCGGTGCGGGCATTATGAGCACTCATAAATCAGCGTTTTCCAACAAGGAGTTCGACATGAAACATGTCTCCAGATTACTCGGCTCGGCATTCGTGTGCGCGACGCTCGGCTTTTCGGCGGTGCCGACCTTGGCCGAAACCCCGCCGGACACGTTGATCCAGGCCTGGCAGCTCGACGACGTCATCTCGCTGGACCCCGCGGAGGTGTTCGAATTCACCGCGTCCGAGATCCTCGGCAACAGCTATCAGCCGTTGGTAGGATATGACGTCAACAACGTATCGGACATTTTTGGCGTCATTGCTGAAAGCTGGTCAGTATCTGATGACGGCAAGACCTTCACCTTCGTTATCAAGCCGGACCTGCAGTTCGCGTCCGGCAACCCGATCACGGCTGCGGACGCGGTGTTCTCGTTGCAGCGCGCGGTCAAGCTCGACAAGTCGCCCGCGTTCATCCTGACGCAGTTCGGCCTGAGCGCCGACAATGTGGATGCCATGGTGCGCCTGACGGGCGACATGACGTTCGAGCTGGAAATGGATCAGGCCTACGCGCCGACACTCCTGCTCTATTGCCTGACGGCGACTGTCGGCTTCGTGGTCGACAAGGAACTGGTCATGGCCAACGAAGTCGACGGCGACTTCGGCTATGAATGGCTCAAGACGAACTACGCAGGCTCCGGCGCGTTCACGATCCGCGACTGGCGCGCCAATGAGGTCGTCGTGCTGGAGCGTAACGACAACTTCAGCGGACCTGCCCCCGCAATGGCCCGGGCAATCTACCGGCACATTCCGGAAGGTGCGACCCAGCGACTGTTGCTGGAGCAGGGCGACATCGACATCGCCCGCAACCTCGGTGCCGAAGAAATCGTCGCAATGGCCGACAATCCCGACATCAGGATCGAAAGCGGCATCAAAGGCTCCATTTACTATCTCGGGCTGAACCAGAAGAACGAATTTCTGATGAAACCCGAAGTGCGCGAGGCGATGAAATATCTTGTCGACTACGACACGATCGCCGACACGATCATGAAGGGTAAGGTAAAGGTCCACGAGGCGTTCCTGCCCGAAGGCTTCCTCGGGGCATCGGACGAAAATCCGTATTCCCTGAACATCGAGAAGGCGAAGGAATTGCTGGTTGCCGCGGGATTGCCCGATGGGTTCACCGTGACCATGGACACCCGCAACACGCCGGAAATCACCGCCATCGCCGAAGCCATTCAGCAGACCATGGCGCAGGCCGGCATCACGCTGGAACTGATCCCCGGCGACGGGCAGCAAACGCTGACGAAGTACCGGGCGCGCAACCATGACATCTATATCGGACGCTGGGGACCGGACTATCAGGACCCGCATACCAACGCGGATACCTTCGCGCGGAACCCCGATAACGGCGACGATGCCGCCAGCAAACCGCTTGCATGGCGGAACGCCTGGGACATCCCGGACATGACCGCGCAGGCCGATGCTGCAGTGCTGGAAAAGGACGCCGGTGCCCGCGCCGAGATGTATCTCGCCCTGCAGCGCGAGCATCAGGAGACATCTCCCTTCGTCATCATGTTCCAAGAAATCGAGGTCCTCGGCATCCGTGTGGGTGTGGACGGCTTCATCATCGGACCGTCGTTCAACGACAACTCCTTCCGGGAAGTGACCAAGAGCGAATGACGGAAACGTCGCTTGAAAGCACGGAAGGGCGCAGGAGCGCCCTTCCGACCTTGTTCCTGAAGGCCGCGAAGTTGATCGGGACCGTGGCGGTCACGTTTCTGGGCTTGCTGATCGTCACCTTCCTGATCGGGCGTGTCGTGCCGGTCGATCCCGTGCTTGCGGTCGTCGGCGACCGGGCGTCGCAGTCCACCTATGACGCCGCCTTTATCGCGCTCGGCCTCGACAAGCCGCTGTATCATCAATTCTGGATCTACCTGTCCAATGCCCTGAGCGGCGATCTGGGCACCTCCGTCCTGACCAAGAAACCCATCGTCGAAGACCTCGCCCGCGTTTTCCCCGCCACGCTGGAGCTGGCGACGGCGGGCATCATCCTCGGCACCCTCTTCGGCGTGCCGCTTGGCGTCTGGGGGGCGGTGCGCCAAGGCAAGCTGCCCGATCAGATCATCCGCGTCGTCGGCCTCGTGGGTTATTCCGCCCCGATTTTCTGGCTCGGTCTGTTGGGCCTACTTGTGTTCTACGCCAAACTTGGCTGGGTCGCGGGACCGGGGCGTATCGACATCGCCTATGAATACACCATCACGCAGGACACGGGGCTTCTGCTGATCGACACGATCATGCAAGGCGAATGGGAAGCGTTCCGCAATGTACTGGCGCATCTGGCCCTGCCCGCGACCCTGCTGGGGTATTTCTCCATGGCCTATATCAGTCGGATGACGCGGTCGTTCATGTTGGCGGAGCTTTCGCAGGAATACATCATTGCCGCGCGCGTCAAAGGCGTGACCGAATGGCGGATCATCTGGGTCCACGCCCTGCGCAACGCAGCAGTGCCGCTGGTGACCGTCATCGCGCTCAGCTATGCGGGCCTCCTCGAAGGGTCGGTGCTCACGGAAACCGTCTTTGCCTGGCCGGGGCTCGGCCAGTATCTGACCAACTCGCTCCAGAACGCCGACATGAATGCCGTACTGGGCGGCACGCTGGTCATCGGGGTCATATTCGTCGGCCTGAACCTGCTGTCGGACCTGCTCTATACCGTGCTCGACCCACGTGTCCGGCGGCGCGGATGAGCGCGTCCACGACCCGAGACTGGCTTCTCAGCGATCAGCCCGCATCCCGCCGTCAGGCGCGTCTCGGGCAGGCCTATCGCACCTGGTCGCAACTGCGGCGCAATCGGCTTGCAATGGTCGGCCTCGCCATCGTCGTGGTGCTGATCGTCATGGCGCTCTTTGCCGACATGATCGCGCCCTTCGATCCCCTGAGCGGCGGAGATTTGCGAACCGAACGCCTGCTGCCGCCATCCTGGACGCATTTGATGGGCACAGACGATCAGGCCCGCGATATCTTCAGCCGTATCGTCCACGGCTCCCGCCTGACGCTGATGGTGGTGGCACTTGTCGCCGTGATCGCCACGCCCATCGGCCTCGCCGTCGGGACCATCGCCGGATATTTCGGCGGCTGGGTGGACACCGTCCTGATGCGCATCACCGATGTGTTTCTGGCCTTCCCCCGCCTGATCCTGGCGCTGGCATTTGTCGCCGCCCTCGGGCCGGGAATCGAGAATGCAATCATCGCCATCGCGATAACCTCCTGGCCGCCCTACGCCCGCCTCGCGCGGGCCGAGACGCTGACCATTCGCCACGCCGATCATATCGCCGCGATCCGCCTGCAAGGCGCGCGCGCGCCGCGTATCATCTGGGGTCATGTCGTGCCGCTGTGCATGTCATCGGTCATCGTGCGTGTGACACTCGACATGGCGGGCATCATCCTGACGGCGGCTGGCCTTGGGTTTCTGGGCCTCGGGGCGCAACCGCCCCAACCCGAATGGGGCGCGATGATCGCTTCGGGCCGCCGCTTCCTGATCGACTTCTGGTGGGTCGCGACGATGCCCGGCATCGCCATCTTCGTCGTGTCGCTCGGATTCAACCTGCTCGGCGACGGGCTGCGCGACGTGCTCGACCCCAAGGGGCCGTCATGACGGATATGCTTGCGGTCCAGGGCCTCAACGTCTCGTTCCCGTCGCGCGATGGACCCGTTCGCGTGGTGCGGGACGTGACGTTCTCTCTCGGGCGCGAACGGCTCGGCGTGGTCGGCGAAAGCGGTTCGGGCAAAAGCCAGATGGGCCGTGCCATCCTGGGCCTGACGCCCGCATCCGGAACCGTTACGGCCGAACGGCTTGCGTTTGACGGCATCGACCTGCGCGGCGCATCGGCCTCCACATGGCGCAGCTTGCGCGGCCGCCGGATGAGCATGGTGATGCAGGACCCCAAGTTCTCGCTCAACCCCGTCATGACCATCGGTCGCCAGATCGTGGAGGCTTTTCGTCGCAATGGAGATACCACGAAATCCGCGGCCCGCACCCGTGCACTCGACATGCTGGAGGCGGTGCAAATCCGCGACCCGGAGCGCGTCTTCAACGCCTACCCCCACGAACTCTCCGGCGGCATGGGCCAGCGCGCGATGATCGCCATGATGCTGATCGCGGAGCCGGACCTGCTGATCGCGGATGAGCCGACCTCTGCCCTCGATGTCACGGTGCAGCTCGACGTGCTCAAGATCCTCGACGATCTCGTGCGCGACCGGGGCATGGGCCTGATTTTCATCAGCCATGATCTGCGCCTCGTGTCGTCGTTCTGCGACCGCGTGATGGTGATGTACGCCGGCCGCGTGGTGGAGGAACTGGCCGCCAAGGACCTGCACAAGGCGACGCATCCTTACACCAAGGGCCTGCTGAACTGCCTGCCCCGGATCGCGGGCGGCGAACGCCCCCTGCGCACCCTCAACCGTGATCCCGCCTGGCTCGAATGACCGCACTGGTGTCCATCCACGACCTCTCGGTCACATTCGGAAGCGGGGCATCTGCGGTCAGGGCCGTGCGCGGCGTCAGCCTCGACGTGGCGGAGGGGGAAAGCTACGGTCTGGTCGGCGAAAGCGGTTCGGGCAAATCGACCGTGCTGCGTGCCATCTGCGGGCTGGCCCCGATCAGCGGCGGCACGATCCATGTGAACGGTGCCGCCCTGTCGGGCCCCCGCAACGCCGCGTTTTACCGCGACGTTCAGATGGTGTTTCAGGACCCATACGCCTCGCTGCACCCCCGGCACACTGTCGACAAGGTCCTGGCTGAGCCGCTGGCGATCCACGGCTTCGACAACGCCGAACAGCGGATCGAAACCGCGCTGGAGGCCGTGGGCCTTGGAACGGGGTTCCGCTTTCGCTTTCCGCACCAGTTGTCCGGCGGGCAGCGCCAGCGCGTCGCCATCGCCCGCGCCCTGATCCTCGAGCCACGCATCCTGCTTCTGGATGAACCGACGTCGGCGCTCGATGCCTCCATACAGGCCGAGGTTCTGAACCTGCTCGACGCGCTGCGCACGGAACGCGGCCTGACCTACATTCTCGTCAGCCACGACCTCGCCGTTGTTGCCCACATGTGCGAGCGTCTCCTGGTGATGCAGCACGGCCAACGGGTCGAGGAATTGACACGCGGCGAATTGCAAACCCACGCAGCCAAGGCCACCTACAGCCAGAAATTGCTGGTCGCGAGCGAAGGCTTCAAAGGCAGCTGAAATGACCCTGACCCCCCTTATCTTCGACGGCCACAACGATGTCCTGCTGCGCCTGCTGCGCGATCCGGACAATCGGGAGACAACGTGGCTGACCGATACCGGCCAAGGTCATCTGGACCTGCCGCGCATGGTCCGGGGCGGCTTCGGGGGCGGGTTTTTCGCGATCTACATCCCTTCGCCTGATCTGCCCGTCGACCTTGACCGCGACATGGAAACGCCGCCATACAACCTCCCCCTGCCCCCGATGATCGACGTCTCGGAGGCCCAGCCAATCGCGCTGGCCATGGCCGGACATTTGCAATGGATGGAGCGGTCGTCGAACGGGCGCTTCAAAATCTGCCGCACCGTGGCCGAGATACGGACCTGCCTGGCATCGGGTGTCATCGCCGCAATCATGCACTTGGAGGGGGCCGAGGCGATCGGCCCGGATCTCGACGCGCTCTCCCTCTATCACGACATGGGGCTGCGGTCGCTCGGACCCGTCTGGAGCCGCCCGACCGCGTTCGGCCACGGCGTCCCCTTTGCCTATCCTTCGTCTCCCGATACCGGCCCGGGTCTGACCGATGCGGGCAAGGACCTCGTGCGCCTGTGCAACAGCATGGGCATCATGCTCGACCTGTCGCACCTGAACGAAGCCGGGTTCGATGATATTGCCTCGCTCAGCGACGCGCCGCTGGTCGCAACCCATTCCAACGCCCACGCCGTCACGCCCTCGTCGCGCAACCTGACCGACCGTCAGCTGGCCATGATCCGCGACAGCGATGGCATGGTCGGCGTGAACTTCGCCGTCGGCTTCCTGAACCCGGACGGCAAACGGGCCGACGATCGGGGTTTCGATGCAATCCTGCGGCATCTCGATTACCTGATCGAGCACCTGGGCGAAGATCGTGTCGGCCTCGGGTCCGACTTCGACGGCGCGCTGATCCCCAAGGTTATCAAGGACGTGGCGGGCTTGCCCGACCTGCGGAGCGCCTTGTCGCATCATGGTTACGGAACCGACCTGATGACGAAACTCTGTCATCAGAACTGGCTCGACCTGCTGGACCGGACATGGAAACCGCGCGGCTGACGGTCGCGGCGCGTCGGGACGGTGATCGAGGAGTGCGCGCATGCCGTTTCGCGGGTGTGTGAGGCGCGGACAGCGGAATGTCGGCAAAAAAGCTCTCGAATTCAGCGATCGCGGCGATCCGTGCTGGGGCGCTGTGCTGGAATTCGGAGTGTTGGGCCACGAGAAACGCGTTGGGCGATCGGGCGATGACAGCCTTGCCGACATCGACATTTTGAAGGTCGTCGTCGAGCAAATCGCAGTCGTCCCTCAGAGCCGAGCAAGCGATCAAGGCGCGATCGACCTTGAAGTGACGGATCGTGGATACGGTCAGCAGAGTGCGGCGAGAACGACGGATTTCCTCAAACGGAATCAAAAAGGAATATTCGCGCCTTAAATCGAACGAAAACGAAAAAAATCCGTTGTCCGAGGCCGCCGCTGGGTCTATTCAGGCAATGCATGATGGCTTGGGAGGGTCGGTGATTGCCTGCTCACGATGGCGCAAAGACATTTGACCCGTTCGTCGTCGGCGGCTGCATCGATGTTTGCGGGATCGCACGAGACGCTGCCGGACATGGTTTGCGTCTCGTCCGGGCGGAGATGAACAGTCTGGCATCCGCGATATACCCAGCTTCGACAAAGTGGTTTTATCAGGTCCTGCGGTATCTCGACGATCTCAAGATCCGTCTTGTTCGCCAAGCTTCGGAGGAGCGGGAGATCTTGCTGCTGACCTTAGTCGAGGCGCCGGCCCGCGCTGGCGATGACCGGAAATCTACACGTCGCGACATCGTGCGCGGCGCCATCCGGGCGCGGATGCTGGTCACCCACGTCAGGCGGTGCGTGGGCGACATCAAGCCAATCCGGACCGCCGATGCCGAACATGGCGATCCTCATATTGGGCCGGACTTGGCCCCGGGTTGCCGGACGGCCGGCACGGCCTTGCCCGAAGCCGCACAATGACGACGAGACAAACATGACGTTGATTTTGAAAAATGTTTCCAAGTCCGTGGGGGGTCAAGCACACATCCATGCGACCGATCTGGAATTACAGAAGGGCACGATGAACGTCCTGCTCGGGCCAACCCTGTCCGGGAAAACGTCGTTGATGCGGTTGATGGCGGGCCTTGATGTCCCGAACACTGGTCGGGTGATCTGGAACGGCGAGGATGTAACGGGCCAACGCGTCCAGGACCGCAAGGTCGCGATGGTCTACCAGCAGTTCATCAATTACCCGTCGATGACGGTTTACGACAATATCGCTTCGCCGATGAAGCTGGTTGGAAAGTCGAAATCCGAGATCGATGTGGCCGTGCGCGAGACAGCCGAGCTGATGCAGCTGACTCCGATGCTCGACCGCAAACCGCTGGAGTTGTCGGGCGGCCAGCAGCAGCGGTGCGCGTTGGCGCGCGCCTTGGTGAAGAACGCCGGTCTGGTTCTTCTCGATGAGCCTTTGGCGAACCTCGACTACAAGCTTCGCGAAGAATTGAGAGCCGAAATTCCGAAGATCTTCGAGAAATCCGGCTCGATCTTCGTCTACGCGACGACCGAACCCGAGGAAGCGCTTTTGCTCGGCGGAAACACGGCAACCCTCTGGGAAGGGCGGGTGACGCAGTTCGGTCCGACGCCGTCGGTCTATCGCCGCCCGGTCAATGCAACGACCGCACGGGTGTTTTCCGATCCGCCGATGAACTTTCTGGCCGTCGAAAAACGCGGCGGCGCGCTGACGTTCGGCGAGGGGCAATCCATCCCTTCCCCGGCGGGTTTGGCGCAGCACAAGGACGGTCGATTTACGGCTGGCTTCCGTCCCAACCACCTGGAACTGAGCGCGAAGACCGACAGAGCCATCACGTTCAGGACGACCCTCAAGGTGACCGAGATCACCGGGTCCGAAACCTTTGTCCATCTCGACCACTTTGGCGAACGGTGGGTCGGATTGGTTCATGGGATCCAGAACCTCAAACTCGGTCAGGCCCTCGATGTCTTCCTTGATCCGGCCCACGTCTACATCTTCGGTGAGGACGGAAATCTGGTGTCGGCCGCGCCTTACGCGGAGGCTGCGTAATGGCCAAGATAACGCTCGACAATCTGGCCCATTCCTATCTGCCGAACCCGAAATCCGAGGATCAGTTCGCCCTCAAGGAGTTGAACCACGACTGGGCGGATGGCGAAGCTTATGCTTTGCTCGGTTCGTCCGGTTGCGGCAAATCCACACTTCTGAACATCATCTCGGGCCTCCTGCACCCGTCTCAGGGACGCATCCTGTTCAACGACAAGGACGTGACAGAGGCGCCCACGGCCGAGCGCAACATCGCGCAGGTTTTCCAGTTTCCGGTCGTCTATGACACGATGACGGTGCGCGACAATTTAGCATTTCCCCTCCGAAATCGAGGCTCCGACCCGTCGTATATTTCCGAGCGTGTTGCAAAGATCGCCGCGATGATCGGCATGGAGGCGGAGTTGGACCGCAAGGCGCGCGGGCTGACCGCCGATGCCAAGCAGAAGATCAGCCTCGGACGCGGCATGGTCCGCGAGGATGTGAATGCGCTTCTGTTCGACGAACCCCTCACGGTCATCGACCCACACATGAAGTGGGAATTGCGAACACAGTTGAAGTCGCTGCACCACGAATTCGGTCACACGATGATCTACGTGACCCACGATCAGACGGAAGCGCTGACCTTCGCCGACAAGGTCGTGGTCATGTACGACGGTCGCGTGGTGCAGATCGGCACGCCGCAGGAACTGTTCGAGCGGCCGGCCCATACGTTCGTCGGCTACTTCATCGGATCGCCCGGCATGAACCTGTTCGATGCGGAACTCGGCGGGACGATGGCGCAGGTCGCAGGGGCCGAGGTGGCCCTCGGGGCGGCGTATTCGCACACGGCGGGCAAGATCCAGATTGGCGTGCGGCCCGAATTCGTGCGTCTTTCGGACGACGGGACCGGCGTCCCCGCCCGCATCACCCGCGTCGAGGATGTCGGACGCCACAAGATCATCCGCCTCCAGGTCGCGGGGCGTGAAGTCAGTGCCATCGCGAACGAAGGGGCCGAAATTTCAGCCGACGCGACCCATATCACCTTCGATCAGATGGGCATCAACGTCTATGCCGATGACTGGCGCCTCGCGGCCGAGGGGGAGGGCCGAGCATGAACAAGACCGTCAATCAAAAGGCATGGTTCCTCGTCCTGCCCGTTCTGGTCCTCGTGGCCTTTTCGGCCGTTATCCCGCTCATGACGGTTGTCAACTACTCGGTGCAGGACACCTTCGGGAACAACGTGTTCTTCTGGGCGGGGCTCGAATGGTTCTCGACAATGCTCGAGTCCGAGCGGATGTGGGACGCGCTTTTGCGGCAGTTGACGTTTTCGGCCATCATCCTGGCCATCGAGATCCCGCTGGGCATATTCGTCGCGCTCAACATGCCGAAGAAGGGCTTTTGGGCCTCGCTCTGCCTCGTGCTGATGTCCCTGCCCTTGCTCATCCCGTGGAACGTTGTCGGCACAATCTGGCAGATTTTCGGACGCGTCGACATCGGCCTTCTGGGCTATACGCTGGACCGGCTGGGCATTTCCTACAACTACACGCAGGATTTTTTCGCCGCTTGGATCACGGTCATCGTGATGGACGTCTGGCACTGGACTTCGCTGGTGGCGCTGCTGGCCTATGCCGGTCTTCAATCCATACCAGACGCCTACTATCAGGCGGCCAAGATAGATCAGGCCAGCCGGTGGGCCGTCTTCCGCTATATCGAGTTGCCCAAGATGGCCGGCGTGTTGATGATCGCCATCCTGCTGCGCTTCATGGACAGCTTCATGATCTACACGGAACCTTTCGTGGTCACCGGCGGAGGCCCCGGAAACGCCACCACCTTCCTGTCGATCGATCTTGTCAAGATGGCCCTCGGTCAGTTCGACCTTGGCCCAGCAGCTGCGTTCTCTCTGATGTACTTCCTGGTCATCTTGCTGATTTCATGGGTGTTCTACACCGTCATGACCAACTTGGACAAAAGGGATGGCGTGTGATGTCTGACGCGACCTCCAACAAGCGCACCTTTCGCCTGAACGGCTCCGTCATCGTCATGACGCTGTACTTGTTGTTCCTGCTGCTGCCGATCTACTGGCTGATCAACATGAGCCTGAAGACCAACTCCGAGATCCTCGGAACCTTCACGCTCTGGCCACGCGACATGACGCTCGCGAATTATGCCAAGATATTGACCGATCCGAGTTGGTATCTCGGCTACGTCAACTCCTTGATCTACGTGGTCATGAACACGGTGATCTCGCTTGCCGTGGCCCTGCCCGCTGCCTACGCCTTCAGCCGCTACACATTCATGGGCGACAAGCACCTGTTCTTCTGGCTGCTGACGAACCGCATGGCACCGCCTGCCGTTTTCGCCCTGCCGTTCTTCCAGCTTTATTCCAGCGTCGGCTTGTTCGACACGCATATCGCCGTGGCGCTGGCCCACTGTCTGTTCAATGTGCCGCTGGCGGTCTGGATCCTTGAAGGGTTCATGCGCGGTGTCCCGAAGGAGATCGACGAGACAGCGTACCTCGACGGTTACTCCTTTCCGCGCTTCTTCATCCGCATCTTCACCCCCCTGATTGCCAGCGGCATCGGCGTGGCGGCGTTCTTCTGCTTCATGTTCTCCTGGGTCGAACTGCTGCTCAGCCGCACCCTGACGACCGTGGACGCCAAACCCATCGCCGCCATCATGACCCGGACCCAAGGGGCCGCCGGAATCGATTGGGGTGTCCTCGCCGCCGCCGGGGTGCTGACGCTCGTACCGGGGGCCTTGGTGATCTATTTCGTCCGCAACTACATCGCCAAGGGCTTTGCCCTCGGTCGGGTTTAAAAGGGAGGATCGCGCAATGGCTTGGATGGCATGGACGTTGCCGACCGCAGTCTTTTTCGGCGCAATCGCTTGCCTGCTTGTCACCTTCACGGTGCTGGCAATCAAATTTCCAGAGACCCCGCGCATCGGGATTCTCAGAATCGAAACGACGCGTGGTGATCGCCTTTTCATCACGCTTCTGGGCTCGGCCTTTATCAATCTGATCTGGCTGGGTCTCGAAGTCGGACCGCAGCCCTATGCGCTGCTGGTCTGCCTTGCCTATGCCGCAGCGGTCTTCCGTTGGGTTTAGGCACGAAGAACGGGGTGTCCGGCGACGTGCCGGGGACCCGCGCAAAGAGAACAACGACTATCCTTGGGAGGATCACTATGAAGTTGCCACTCAAATCAACCACTGCATTGGGTGCGCTTGTCGCATGCCTTGCCGTCCCCGCATGGGCGGACATGGAGGCGGCGAACGCCTTCCTCGACAACGAGATCGCGGGCGTGTCCGTTCTCGATCGCGCGGCTCAGGAAGCGGAGATGCAATTCTTCATCGACGCCGCCGCGCCATACGTCGGGATGGAGATCAAGGTCGTGTCCGAGACGATCACGACCCACGAATACGAAAGCCAGGTTCTGGCACCGGCATTCAGCGCGATCACCGGCATCCAGGTCACCCATGACCTGATCGGCGAGGGCGACGTCGTCGAAAAGCTTCAGACCCAGATGCAGTCGGGCGAGAACATCTATGACGCCTATGTCAACGACAGCGACCTGATCGGCACCCATTGGCGCTATCAGCAGGTTCGCAACCTGACCGACTGGATGGCCGGCGAAGGGGCTTCTGTGACGAACCCCGGTCTCGACCTCGATGACTTCATCGGCCTCCAGTTCACAACCGCCCCGGACGGCAAACTCTATCAGCTGCCTGACCAGCAGTTCGCGAACCTTTACTGGTTCCGGTACGACTGGTTCAACGACGAGCAGAACAAGGCCGACTTCATGGAGAGGTACGGCTATGAGCTCGGCGTTCCGGTCAACTGGGCGGCCTACGAGGACATCGCGGAGTTCTTCACCGGACGCGACCTGTCGCGGCTCGGGGTCGAAGGCGAAGTCTTCGGCAACATGGATTACGGGAAGAAGGACCCGTCTCTTGGCTGGCGGTATACCGACGCGTGGATGTCGATGGCCGGAATGGGCGATGTGGGCGAGCCGAACGGTATTCCGGTCGACGAATGGGGTATCCGGGTCAACGAGAACTCGCAGCCGGTCGGTTCCTGCGTGGCACGCGGTGGTGCGACCAACGACGCCGCAGCGGTCTATGCCGTGACCAAGGCAATTGAGTGGCTGGAGAAGTACACACCCCCGGCGGCGATGGGTATGACCTTCGGTGAAGCGGGCCCGATCCCTGCACAGGGCAACGTCGCCCAGCAGATGTTCTGGTACACCGCCTTCACCGCCGCAACGGTCGAGCCCGGTCTGCCCGTGATGAACGAGGACGGCACGCCCAAATGGCGCATGGCTCCCTCCCCTCACGGCGTCTACTGGAAGGACGGCCAGAAGGTCGGCTATCAGGACGTGGGGTCGTGGACGCTCATGCAATCCACACCGGTGGACCGCGCGCAGGCGGCATGGCTTTATGCGCAGTTCGTCACGTCCAAGACGGTGGACCTGAAGAAGTCCGACGTGGGCCTGACGTTCATCCGTGAGTCCACCATCAACTCCGACCACTTCACCGAGCGGGCCAACCGTCTGGGTGGTCTGGTCGAATTCTACCGTTCGCCTGCACGTGTGGCATGGTCGCCGACGGGTACGAACGTTCCTGACTACCCCAAGTTGGCTCAGCTCTGGTGGCAGAACATCGGCGACGCCATGTCCGGTGCGAAGACGCCACAGGAAGCCCTCGACGCGCTTTGCGAGGCACAGGAGAGCGTGATGGAGCGGATCGAACGCGCTGGCGTTCAGGGCGATATCGGCCCGCTCATGAACGAGCCGCAGGACCCGGAATATTGGTACGCCCAGCCCGGATCGCCTGTTGCGAAGCTCGAGAACGAGGACGAGGAGCCCCTGACGATCAGCTACGATGAGCTGATCAAATCCTGGCAGTAAGTCAATGACATCGGGCCGGGGCGCGAATGATGCGCCCCGGCCCTTTTCTATTGGAATGGGCATACAAGAAGGTCGACGGTCTGTCGTTCGACAGGCCTCGAGGACCACGTCTCTGCCCGTTCGACACCGCCTCACAAGGCGACAGAGTGCGGCGTCTGATCCTGCCTCAAACCAGAATGCGAGAGCAGTGCCGATGCAAGATCCTGCGCCCTTCATCCCTCCCTTCAGCTTCCTCACCGCAGGACAGATCCGGTTTGGTCGCGGCTCGGCCGATGCCTGCGCCCCGGACGTAGCAGCCTATGGCAAGCGCATCCTTCTTGTGCGCGGGCGGTCAGTTCCGTGGGTGGACAACTTCGCCCTGCGCCTCGGTGAAATGGGCTGTTCTGTCACGACAGTCTTCAGTCGTGGAGAGCCGAGCGTTTCCGATGTCGAGGAAGCCCTGATTCTGGGCCGCGCGTCGCGGACTGAAGTGGTGCTCGCGGTTGGCGGTGGTGCGGTCATGGATCTGGGGAAGGCGGTCGCGGCGATGATCCCGGCACAGACCGACCTCATGACCCATCTAGAGGGCGTTGGACGGGGCCTGCCCCTTGAGACCGACCCGCTCCCCTTGGTCGCTATCCCAACCACCGCAGGGACGGGCGCTGAGGTAACCAAGAACGCCGTGATCAGCGTGCCGGACGCAGGCAGAAAGGTAAGCCTCCGGGATGAACGCCTGCTTCCCAGACTCGCGATCATAGATCCGTCGCTCTGTGACGGCGCGCCCCTCGGCGTGACTCTCGCGTCCGGACTGGATGCGGTTACCCAGGTGATCGAGCCCTATCTTTCGCTTCGCGCCAACCCGATGACCGACGCGCTTTGTCGTTCGGCGATTCCGGTTGGTCTGTCGGCGCTGGCACGGCTGGCGACGGAAGAAAGCCCCGAGGCCCGCGACCAGATCGCTTATGTCAGCCTGATGGGAGGTCTCGCACTCGCCAACGCCGGGTTGGGCGCGGTTCATGGGTTGGCCGGCGTGATCGGCGGACGCTTCGCTGCTCCACACGGGCTGATCTGCGGACGCTTGCTCGGCCCGGTGCTGAGCATGAACATGCAGCGGCAATTGGAAACCGACGCTCGGGTCGACCGCTACACGGAAGTCTCGGACTGGATGGTTGATGCCTTGGGATTGCCGGCGTCCTCGGCTTTCGAGGCTCTGCCTGCGTATCTGGACCAGTGGAACCTCCCGCGACTTGCGAGATGGATCAAGCCCGGCACGGATCTAGGCCGCATAGCGGCTGAGGCGGCGCCGACATCCTCGATGAAAACGAACCCGGTTGTTCTGACCGAGACGGATTTGATGACCGCCATGTCCGGCGCGCTCTGACAACATCGCTATGCTCGGCGGATTTCTGACACGGGTAATGTCTACATTCATCCGTCTGCGACGTTCAAATCTTCATGTCAGGAACGCATCGCCCGGGAGAGACGCGCTCGTGTTGCTGGGTAAGCTCCAAGCGTTGGATGAAGCTGTCGTTTGGGTAACCGCGCCCGTAAAGCCGACGCTCCCCGCAAGCCCGATCCACCTCTTGGCTGGAGCCGTGGCTGGCTCAAGCACATCCAAGATGGACTGAATGGACGGCGTCTTGGCCAACGACGTCGAACCGCTGCCTCTGTTCGGACGAGTCCGGACGACAAGACCGAAAAAGCGCCTTTGAAGCGCTGTCTTCGACGCGCTT
>JBARXR010000430.1:0-5819 GCA_049647445.1 Jannaschia sp.
TCATAGCCGAGCGCTTCGGCTGGCACGCGAGCTACGTCGCCCTGGGGCTGGTCGTGCTAGCTGGGCTGATCGGGTTCCTGCGGCTTCCATCATCCGCCGAGGCCGCACCCGACCGAGGTCGTCCCGGCCTTTCGGCCACGCTCGGAGCCGCACGCATCGCCGGCGTGCCCGCTCTGCTGGTGACGCAGTTCCTGTTCATGACTGCGTTCTACGGCACCTACGCCTTCTTCGGAGACCACCTGCGCGCGACGCTTGGCATGTCGGCGGGCGCGGTTGGTCTCGTCGTGCTCGCCTATGGCGTCGGTTTCGGCATTGCGAGCGTGGGCGACCGCGTCGTCGACCGGGTCGGGCCGGCCCGCGCCCTGCCGTTCGCGCTCGGCTTCGTCATGATGGCCTACGCTACCATGCCGCTCACCACCGCCGTCCAGGCCGGTGCCTACGCCGCCGCCTTCGTCTGGGGGTTCGCCAACCACTTCGTCCTCGGCGTGATCGTCATGCGGCTCGGCAAGCTCGGCGTGTCGGAGCGGGGCTCGGTGCTCGGGCTCAACACGACGGTGACGTATCTCGGCGCGCTCGTCGGCCCGCTCGTCCTGGGACTGATCTACGCGAGCGCAGGTTTCGGGGGGCTGGCGCTTGGTGCTGCGGGATGCGTCGTCTTCGCGCTGGTTGCTACAGTCGTCGGAGCGAGATCCCGTGCAAGAGTAAGACCAGCCTGACACGATGAATGCGGGCGTTCGGCGGAGGATATGGAACGACCGCTTTGTCCCACATAGCTGTCGTAAAAGATCTAGACGCAGTGACTTCCAATTCAGCGACTTGCTCGCGCAAGCCGCGTTCGGCACTCGCGAGGCCCCAGTGGGGTCTCGCGTTTCCGGCAAAGCCGGGAACCGCGCCTCACCCCCGCAGCACCCCGCCCGTGGCCTTCCCGACCTTCTCCACGACCTTTGCGGCCACCGCCTCGATCTCCTTGTCCGTCAGCGTCGCTTCCACCGGTTGCAGCCGCACCGTCACCGCCAGCGACTTGCGGCCTTCGCCCAATGACCCGCCCACGAATTCGTCGAACACCCGCACGTCCGCGATCAGCGCCTTGTCGGCCCCCGCAGCCGCCTGCACCACCGCCTGCGCCTCGACGCCCGCGTCCACGACAAACGCGAAGTCCCGCTCCACCGCCTGCAAGTCCACCAGCGCCAGCGCCCCGCGCGAGGCCCCCGTGGCCTTCGGGAAGGGCACCGCCTCGGGCCAGATCGTGAAGCCGACCGCTGGCCCCTTCACGTCCAGCGCGCGCAGGACCTTCGGGTGGATCTCCCCGAACACCCCCAGCACCTTCTTCGGCCCGAGGCAGATCTTGCCCGACCGCCCGGGATGCCACCACGCATCCACGCCGCGCATCACCTGCGCGGACCGTGGCGCGCCGATCGCCGCCAACACACCGTCCGCATCCGCCTTTGCGTCGAACACGTCGACGGCCCGCCGATCGCCATGCACCGACTTCGGCCCCGACTGCCCGATCAGCAGGCCGGACACCTCCAGCCCCTGCTCTCCCGGCTCGCCCCCGTGGAACGCGGCCCCGACCTCGAACAGCGCCATGTCTGCGAAGCCGCGCGCCTGATTGCGCGCCGCCGCCCGCAAAAGACCGGGCAACAGGGACGGCCGCATATGGCTCATGTCCGCCGAGATCGGATTCTCCAGCCGCGTCGCGTCCGTGCCCCCACCGAACAGCGCCGCCGCGCGGGCATCGATGAACGAATAGGTCACGCATTCATCGTAGCCCAGAGCCGCCGCCGTGCGCCGCGCCACCCGCTCACGGGCCTGCATCGGCGTCAGCACGGGCCGCAGCACCTGCGCCGGACGCGACAGCGGCGTGCCAACCAGCTTCGTCAGCGACGCGATCCGCGCGACCTCCTCCACCAGATCGGCCTCGCCCAGCACGTCCGGACGCCACGACGGCACCTGCGCCATGTCCCCGTCCAGCACGAAGCCCAAAGCCGTCAGTGTCGCCCGCTGCGTCTCAGCCGGGATCGTCATGCCCACCAGGCTCTCGACCCGCGCCGTGTCCAACCGATACGCCCGCGCCACATCCGGCACCGCCCCCGCCATCACGACCTCCGACGCCTCGCCCCCGGCGACCTCCAGGATCATGGCAACCGCATGGTCCAGACCCTCCAGCGTGAACGCCGGGTCGATGCCCCGCTCGAACCGATACCGCGCGTCCGAATTGATCCTGAGCGCCCGGCCCGTCAGGGCGATCTGCACATTGTCCCAGAACGCACTCTCCACCAGCACGTTCACCGTGTCCTCGGACACGCCCGAATGCGCGCCGCCCATGACACCGGCGATGCTCTCCACGCCCCGGTCGTCGGAAATCGCAATCGCGCCTTCGGGCAAGACATAGGTCTTGTCGTCCAGCGCCACGATCTCCTCGCCGCCCCCGGCGCGATGCACCCGCAAGTCGCCCTGCACCACATCGGCATCGAAAACGTGCAACGGCCGGTTCAGGTCGTAGGTGAACCAGTTCGTCACATCCACGAGGAACGAAATCGGCCGCAAGCCAATCGCCCGCAACTGATCCTGCAACCACGCCGGCGACGGCCCGTTCCTGACGCCCCGGATCATCCGCATCGCGAACACCGGGCAGCCATCTGCGGTATCCTCGGCAATCGTCACGCCGATGGGACAGGCGAACGCACCGTCCACCACCGGATTGGCCAGAGGCTTCATCACACCCAACCCCCGCGCCGCCAGATCCCGCGCGATCCCGCGCACGCCAAGGGCATCGGGACGGTTCGGCGTGATCGCGATCTCGATCACCGGGTCCACCTTGGCCGGATCATGCTCCGCCAGCCAGTCGACGAACCGCTGACCGACGACGCCGGACGGCAGCTCGATGATCCCGTCATGCTCGTCCGACAGTTCAAGCTCCCCCTCGGAGGCCATCATGCCGAAGCTCTCGACCCCGCGAATGGTCCCGACCCCGATCGTCGTGTCGATGCCGGGCACGTAAACGCCCGGCTTGGCCACCACGACCGTGATCCCCGCCCGCGCGTTCGGCGCGCCGCAGATGATCTGCTTGAGGCCCTCGTCCGTCTCGACCTGACAGACGCGCAGGCGGTCTGCGTCGGGGTGCTTCTCGGCACTCTTCACGTATCCCAGGGTGAAGTCGCCCAGCCGCGCGGCCCGATCCTCGATCCCTTCGACCTCAAGCCCGAGGTCGGTCAGTGCGTCGGCGATCTCGGACACGCCCGCCGTCGTGTCGAGATGCCGCTTCAGCCAGGAGAGAGTGAATTTCATGTCGCGCGCCTATCGATGTGTCGCGCCCGCCTACCCCATTCGCACGGGGGATTGAAGATCGAAGCCGATGCGCCGCGCCTTCACGGGCCGACCCACCATCACATCGTCGACAGCGCCCGCGTCGACCCCGCCATTGGCAAGGTAGAACGCGTGGGCGCGCGGGTTCGATTGCAGCACCGTCAGATAGGCATGGGCGAACCCCCGCGCCGCCAGCGCCTCCTTGATCGCCGCCATCAGTCGCGCGCCCGTCCCGCTGCCGCGGAGGTCCGGCCGGACGTGCAGGTTGTCGATCAGCGGCGGGTCGCGGTCTGTCAGCGCGCAGGCGAAACCGGCGATCCCGCCCCGACCTTCCGCGACCAGCGTCACCTCCGGCGGCGCAAAGCTGCGCGCGGCCCATTTCGCGGCCATGTCGCGCGGCAAGCCCTGTGCCATGTAATCCGCAGGCAACTCCGTGCCGTAACTGTCCTGCCACGAGGCAAGATGCAGGGCACAGATCGCGTCGCGGTCGGCGGGGACGGCGCGGCGGATCATGCCGGATCCTCAAGCGCCACCAGCGCATCGCCCAGCGCGATCTCTCCGGCCTCGACCACTTCCGCGCACCAGCCGCCGTGGTGGCGCACGGCCGAATAGCCACCATGCCCGAGCGTCTCCTCCATACGACTGCACGGCGCGCAGGGGCCCGAAATACGCATCTTGACTGTCCCAAGCTGGACAATCCGTCCTTTGAGTGCCGCCAGGTTTATATCGGACACCACGAGGTTCCGGCGCAAAGCCCCCGGCGTCACGTCCCCGTCGCAAAGCGCCGCGATCACCGGAAGGTGTTCCGACTGGATCAACGTCACCGCCCGCTTGCCGGGCGAGGCATGATCTCCGTCCAGCCCCCGCTCCGTGACCGCCACGCGGGGCACTGCGATGGGTGCCGCCCGCCGTGCCGGGCGAACGCCGATCCAGTCCACCCGACCGTTTCTCGTCTGCGTCGCCATCAACTCCCGCAGATAACTCACCGCGCGAAAACCCCGTCGAGGATCCGGGTCAGATGTTCCGAATCTTCGCCCGTGAAGGCATCGGGCAAATTGCTGTCGATATCGAAGACCGCGATCACCTGCCCGCCCGCATCGCGCACCGGCAACACGATCTCGGACCGGGTGGAAGACGCGCAGGCGATATGCCCCGGAAAGGCGTCCACGTCCGGCACCAGTTGCACCTCGCCCGTCCGCGCGGCCGCCCCGCAGACACCGCGCGTGAACGGGATGACAAGGCAGCCGTGCCCGCCCTGATACGGCCCGATCTTCAACAGGCCGGGCGAGACGACGCGGTAGAAGCCGGTCCAGTCGAACCGCTCGTCCGCGTGATGCACCTCGCAGGCGACAGTGGCCATCAGGGCCACGACATCGTCCTCGCCTTCGGTCAGACTGCCAATTGTGCGCTCAAGCGCGATATAGTCCATTTCGCCCCCTTAAGTGCGATCCGATACGGGTGACGCAGATCACCCGTAGATCACCCGTGGATCACCCACGAAATTTCACCCGCTTTTCGCCTCAAGGACGCTCGATCGCAATCGCCGTCCCCTCACCGCCACCGATACAGATCGCCGCGATCCCGCGCTTGAGATTGCGCGCTTCCAGCGCATGCAAAAGGGTCACCATGATCCGCGCCCCGGACGCGCCGATCGGATGTCCCAGCGCACACGCCCCGCCGTTCACGTTGACCACGTCCGGGCCCAATCCCATCTCGTGCATAAAGGCCATCGGGACCACGGCAAAGGCTTCGTTGACCTCCCAAAGGTCCACATCGCTGACGGACCAGCCCAGCCTTTCCAACAACTTGCGAGCCGCAGGCACGGGCGCGGTGGTGAACAATCCCGGCTCTTGCGCATGGCTTGCGTGACCGCGCACGAAGGCCCGGACCGGGATCCCATCGGCCTCCGCGACACGTTCGCGCGCGATCACCAGCGCCGCCGCGCCGTCCGAAATCGACGACGAATTCGCGGCCGTCACCGTCCCGTCCTTGCGGAACGCGGGCTTCAGCGTCGGGATCTTGTCGGGCCGCGCCGTCCCCGGCTGCTCATCGTTGACGACCGTCTGCTCTCCCTTGCGCGTAACCACCTGAAACGGAATGACTTCTCCATCGAATCCACCGGACGAAATCGCCTCCTGCGCCCGGCTCAGGGACCGCAGGGCATAGTCGTCCTGCGACTCGCGCGTGAACTGATAGGCCTCCGCGCAATCCTCCGCGAACGTCCCCATCAGGCGTCCCTTGTCGTAGGCATCCTCCAACCCGTCGAGGAACATGTGATCGACCGCAGCAGAGTGCCCCAGCCGGGCGCCCCCGCGCAGTCCCGGCAGCAGGTAGGGCGCATTCGTCATGCTCTCCATCCCGCCCGCCACGATGATGTCGGCCTGCCCCGCAAGGATCTGATCATGCGCGATCATCGCGGCTTTCATGCCGGATCCGCACATCTTGTTGAGGGTCGTCGCAGGCACGTCCTTCGGCAGTCCGGCATGAAACCCGGCCTGCCGCGCCGGGGCCTG
>JBARXR010000431.1:0-2290 GCA_049647445.1 Jannaschia sp.
CGACCGCGAGGCCCGCGGACCAGATCAGCGCCTGTCGCCGCGTCTCGTCGCGGCCATGGGTCACCGTCAGCATCGGAATGCGCGCCTCGTGGTAGTCGAGCTTGACGAAAAGGGCGAGCGCCCAGAAGTGGGGCGGTGTCCACATGAAGATCAGCGCGACCAGAAGCCAGGCCTCCAGTGGCGTGCCACCCGTCGCGGCGGCCCAACCGATCATCGGCGGGAAGGCCCCCGCAAGACCACCGATCACCGTGTTCCACGACGTCGTTCGCTTGAGCCACATGGAATAGATCACCGCATAGAAGAAGATGGTGAAGCCGAGCCAGAACGCCGCGACCCAGTTTGCGGTCAGCCCAAGCATCGTCACGCTCACGGCGGTCAGGAACAAGCCCA
The DNA here is from genome assembly GCA_049647445.1 of Jannaschia sp. Taxonomy (GTDB): domain Bacteria; phylum Pseudomonadota; class Alphaproteobacteria; order Rhodobacterales; family Rhodobacteraceae; genus Jannaschia. The sequence continues at coordinate 391 of JBARXR010000431.1, forward strand.
GCGCCAGGGCGTCGCCCGGCGCGACGCGGCCCGAGGGGATCGGTCGCTTGCGCGTCCGCTTCATCACCCGGTCGATATCGGCGTCGAACCACATGTTGAGCGCGCCCGACGCCCCGGCCCCGAGAGCGATCCACAGGATGGAGGTCGCCCCGAGAAACGGATGCATGCCACCCGGCGCGACCAGCAACCCGACGAGCGCCGTGAACACCGACAGCGACATCAGGCGCGGTTTGAGAAGCTGCCAGTAGTCCCGCAGGCCCGCCTCGGGAGAGGCAGGCCGCGTGGCGATCATATTGAGGCTGACGTCGGTCACGCGGGCCTACCAGGTTTCGAGCGTGCCGGCCTTCACCTCTTCGAGCCAGGCCGCATAGACCTCCTCGGAGACGACCTTGACGGTAATCGGCATGTAGGCGTGGGCCTGACCGCACAACTCGGAGCATTGACCGAAGAAGATGCCTTCCTGCTCCGGCCGGAACCACAGTTGCGCCAGACGTCCGGGGATGCCGTCCTGCTTCACGCCGAACGAGGGGATGGTCCACGAATGGATCACGTCGCCGCCGGTGACCTGCATGACGATCGTCTTTCCGACGGGAACGACGATGGAGGTATCGGTGGCCAGCTTGAACTGGTCCTCGGTATACCCGGCCGCCTCGAGCTCGGCGATCAGCTCCGGGGTTTTCCGGTGGTCGCCCGCGCCGATCATGTAGCTGTCGAATATGACGCCTTCTTCCTCGGGATACTCATAGCCCCAGTACCATTGGTACCCGGTCACCTTGACGACCACATCGCCCTCGGGAATGCGCTGCTGGTCGAACAGCACCGGCAGGGAGAAGCCACCGATCACCACCAGAATGCCGATGGGCACGATCGTCCAGGTCACTTCGAGTGCCGAATGGTGCGTAAACGTGGCGGCCTCGGGGTTCGCCTTGCTGTTGTAGCGAACGATGACCCACACGATCAGCGCCGTGACGAACAGCGCGATTGCCGTGATGATCACGAGGAGAAAGTTGTCGAGCCAGTGGATCTCGTCCGCCAGCCGCGTCGTGGCGGTCTGGAACGCGATCCCGCCCGGCTGAGGCTGACCGATGATCGGAAGGTCGCGGAGTGCCTGCGTCACGTCCTGCGCCAGCGCGGGCAGCGCGCCGAGCGTTGTGGTGATGCCTGCCCCGAGGGCGGCGGCGAAACGTGACATCTGCATAGCGGTCATCCTGTCTGGCAGGGCGGTCGCGGCGGTCTGATCCGGTCCGCGACGAAGGAGCCCTCTGAGTCTCTAGCGCCTGAAACCATATCCGGGCCTGCTTCCGCAAGGCCCCGGCGCGCCTCCCGGTCCCTGTGTCGCACCCATTGCGTGCCGTCGTCGACGGGAATGCCGGAGCGCCGGACAACTCTCTGCCGCGCGTCTTGCCTCGCCGATGCTCCGGTTTCGCACCGCGACACGGCGGATGCCACCTGACGGATCTGTCTGGCCGACAGGTCCGGCGGCCCCCCGGCACTGCACGGTTGAAAGCGCCGACAAGCGGCAAGGCGCGACGGGAATGTCCGACTGCCGAAAAGACACCGAAAATCTCGGTTGCGCGGCGCGACGCTCCGTCGACCTTGACGGCGATCGGACGGAGCCTCTGGGGTTCCGGCCGGACCCGCCCTATCTGTGGGGGGACCGAGCCAGAGGATGCCCCATGACCGACGCCCCCTTCCGCCCCTTCGAGACCGCCCTCGACCGTGACGCCACCCTTGCCCTGCTGCGCGAAACCCTCGCCGGGGCGGACGACGGCGAGCTGTTCCTCGAACGCCGCCGTTCCGAGGTCGTGGTGTTCGACGATGGCCGCGTCAAGAACGCCAGCTTCGACGCGTCCGAAGGCTTCGGTCTGCGGGCCGTGCGGGGCGAGACGGCGGGCTATGC
>JBARXR010000432.1:0-5434 GCA_049647445.1 Jannaschia sp.
ATGGCGCAGCGCGCCATCGAGGTTGCGGGCCTTGTGCCCGGAGCGTAAAGCGGGCGCATGTTGCCGATCATCACAGCCGTTCTCGGGGCCATCGCGGGTGCCCTGACAGCCCGCCGTCGCGGCGGCAAGACATTCGATGTCCTCCAGTATGCCGCCGTATGGGCCATCATCGCGGGCCTTCTGGGCCTGATCGCCCTGATCGTGCTGGCGCGGGTCTGACATGTTCCTGCGCTTCTTCGAGGCGCTACGGGGCGCGGGTGTTCCGGTCTCCTTGGGTGAACACCTCGCTTTTCTGGAGGGGATGTCGGCTGGCCTCGTGACCTATGACGTCGAAGGCTTCTACTATCTGGCCCGCACGGCGCTGGTGAAGGACGAACGGCATATCGATCGCTTCGACCGCGCCTTCGCCGCCAGTTTCGAGGGCCTCGAAGCGATAAGCGTGCAGGATGTTCTGAACGCCGTGGACCTGCCCGCGGACTGGCTCGAGAAACAGGCCGAAAAGCATCTGTCCCCCGAAGAACGGGCGGAGATCGAGGCATTGGGCGGGTTCGACAAGTTGATGGAGACGCTGAAAGAACGCCTGAAGGAACAGCGGGGCCGCCATCAGGGCGGGTCCAAGTGGATCGGGACGGCCGGGACCAGCCCGTTCGGCGCCTACGGCTACAACCCGGAAGGCGTCCGGATCGGACAGGACGAAAGCCGCCACCAACGGGCGGTCAAGGTGTGGGACAAGCGGGAGTTCCGCAACCTCGACGACAGCGTCGAACTGGGGACGCGCAATATCAAGGTCGCTCTGAAGCGCCTGCGCAACTGGGCGCGGGACGGCGCCCACGAGGAGTTGGACCTCGACGGGACGATCCGGTCCACGGCGAAAGCCGGCTACCTTGACGTAAAGACGCGCCCCGAGCGGCGGAACGCGGTCAAGGTCCTGCTGTTCCTGGATGTCGGAGGCTCGATGGACCCCCATATCAAGGTCGTGGAAGAGTTGTTCTCGGCCGCGCGGTCCGAATTCCGCACACTGGAGCATTTCTACTTCCACAACTGCCTGTACGAAGGTGTGTGGAAGGACAATCGTCGCCGCTGGAATGCCGTGACGCCGACGCGCGAGGTGTTGAACACCTATGGACCGGACTACCACGCCATCTTTGTCGGCGACGCTTCGATGTCGCCCTATGAGATTGCCTATCCGGGCGGAGCGAACGAGCATTGGAACGAGGAACCGGGGCAGGTCTGGCTGGAGCGGGCGCGCGACACCTGGGCCTCGAACCTGTGGATCAATCCCCTGCCCGAGGGCCATTGGCCACACACGCAGTCCGTCCGGATGATCCGCGACATCTTCGAAGACCGCATGGTGCCCATGACGTTGGAGGGGCTGTCCGCCGGGATGAAGATGCTGACACGTTAGCGACCGCTTACCGGTTGCCGGACCTGCCGACGCTTTGCGGACCGGGACGGATGACCCCATTCGCTTTTGCCGGGGCCGACCCCATATAACGCTCATGATAAAGCTGACCGCCCTCGTCCTGCCCCTCGTCTATGGCATCGTGCTGTGGTTCTTTTCCGCGTGGCGCCTGAAGACCCAGATGGATGCCACCGCCACGCCCCTGGCCGACCCGGTGCTCGAGAAGAAACTCGAGGCGCTTGCCAAGGTGCTGGAGGTCGAACGGATCAAGGTCTACGTCCACGAAGTCGAGCCGGTGAACGGGTTGGCGGCGCCGGACGGGCGCATCTTTCTCACCCGTGGATTTCTTCGGAAGTTCCATGCCGGTGAGGTCACCGCTCCGGAGATGGCAAGTGTCGTAGCGCATGAGTTGGGGCATGTGGCCCTCGGCCACTCTCGCAGGCGGCTGATCGACTTTTCCGGCCAGAATGCCATCCGCGTCGTTCTTGCCGGTGTCCTCGGGCGATACCTGCCGGGGATCGGACCCTATGTCGCGAACATGCTGGCGTCCCTTGTTGCGGCGCGCCTGTCACGGCAGGACGAATACGAAGCCGACGCCTATGCCAGCGCTCTGATGGTCAAGGCGGGCCTCGGCACAGGCCCACAGAAGTCGCTGTTCTCCAAGTTGTCGAAGCTGACGGGCATGGGCGGCAACGGTGCGCCCGCCTGGCTGATGAGTCATCCGAAGTCGGAAGACCGGATTGCCGCGATCGAGCGCCTGGAGGCCCGCTGGCAGATCGACGGCTGACCGCCCAAGACCCTCAGCCGCTGGACGGCGGACGCTTGCTGGGGCAGGAAAGTCGCCATGACACCTGATATCCTCTGTATCGGTTCGGTCCTGTGGGACGTCATTGGCCGTTCGAACGCACATATGGTGCAAGGGTCCGATGTGCCGGGCCGGATCACGCGCCTGCCCGGCGGCGTCGCGCTGAACATCGCGATGGCGGCCCGGGCCTACGGCATGACGCCTGCACTCTTGTCGGTCGTGGGGCGGGACGCGGAGGGCGATGAACTCGTCGCGGCGCTTGACCGGATGGGGCTGATCACGTCGACGCTCTATCGGTCCGACGACCTTCCGACGGATGTCTACATGGCGGTGGAGGGCGGCAACGGCCTGATTGCCGCGATTGCCGACGCGCATTCGCTGGAGGCCGTCGGTGACAAGATCCTGCGCCCGCTCCAGACGGACCTCTCGGGATGGAATGGCCCGGTTGCCATCGACGGGAACCTGACGGCCGATCTTCTGGCGCGGATCGCCGCTGACCCGGTCTTTGACGGGATGGACCTGCGGATCGCCCCGGCCTCGCCGGGCAAGGCCGAACGGTTGTTGCCATTTCTGACCCATCCGCGCGCGACGCTCTACGTCAACCTCGAGGAGGCGGGTCTGTTGCTGCACGCGCCGCAGACCGATGCCGCCCAGGCCGCCGAGGCCCTTCGGGCGCGGGGCCTCTACCGGGCGCTCGTCACGGATGGCCCGCGCCTTGCGGCCTGCGCCCACCCCGGCGGCGTTCATGCCCACCGGCCGCCCGAAATCATGGTGACCCGCGTGACGGGCGCCGGAGACACCTTCATGGCGGCGCATATCGCGGCCGAACGAATGGGCGTCAGCCCGGACGTCGCCCTGCACCGCGCTGTCGAGGCGGCGGCGACTTACGTGTCCGGCGATACCTATTGATTGGACAGGTTCGTGGAGGCTTCGTCGGCAAAGCAGGCAATCTTGCCCGTCAAAGCGGCAAACGGCGTTTCCTTCAGCACGAATGGCGCCTTCGGCTTGGTCCCGCGCCGGACCCCGCATATGTGACCGAAGACGGACACTTGCAGAAGCCGGCAACCAATGCAGCTTGGCGATGAATCCCCTCCGAGGCCTTCGCGTCCCGGTTTGCTGACCCGGATACGGAACAATTTCCTGACCGGGCTGATTGTCATTGCGCCGATCGGTCTGACATTCTGGCTTATCTGGTCGCTGATGGGCTGGATGGACAGTTGGGTTCTGCCGTTCGTGCCCCTGCGCTACCGACCTGATATATGGCTGTTGCAGCAATTCGGCCTCGACGTCGACATTCGCGGCATTGGGGTCGGCTTCTTCCTTTTGTTCACCCTGCTGGTCGGGTGGCTTGCCAAGGGATTGATCGGACGCTCGATCCTGCGGTGGGCCGAGAACCTGGTCCAGACGATGCCCGTGGTCCGGTCGGTCTATGGCGGACTGAAACAGATCGCCGAAACGATCCTGGCACAGGATCAAAGCAGTTTCGAGACGGCCTGCCTTGTGGAATACCCCCGCAAGGGCCTCTGGGCGATTGCCTTCATATCGACCAGTGCCAAGGGAGAGATCGCTGCCCGGGCAGAGGAACCGATGATGTCCGTATTCCTGCCCACGACGCCCAACCCGACGTCCGGGTTTCTTCTGTTCGTCCCAAAGGAGGACATCATCATTCTGGACATGTCGGTGGAGGATGCCGCCAAGCTGGTCATTTCCGCGGGCCTCGTTTACCCGGCAAGCCAACTCCCCGACGTGCGATCAGAAGGTGGCGTCGCAGCCCGATGATCTGGCGCTGTGGCGTCGATCTGCCTGGCGCGTCTTTCATATTTAAAACATGCCGACTTTTTCGACAGCCGGGTCAATCTGAAGATCGACCCGAATGTACTTCATGGAAAACAGTTTTTCATTTTTTTCCCGAAGAGGTCGCTCTCCTCTCGCGTGGTGGACTTGCATTATTCCCGCCTTGGCTCGGGTCTGCGCCTTTCGCCGTCATGAATGTGATCGAGCCGGGCCTGCAAATCTTCGGGCAGCGTGTTTCGATCGAGAATGACCTTGCCGTCATGCGCCGAGACGATTTGCGACGGGAAGATGGGCGTGTCTCCGTACCCCTCGAAATAGACGGTCAGACGGTCGAGCGCGATATCGCGGACAGCTCCGATCCCGACCTCTCCCTCGGCTATGAAAACCTCGTCTTCGACTCGGATCGTGGAAAGTGGCATCCCTGTCTCCTCACCTGCGGCTCTGGCCTATCCTGCCACAGTTCCGGCGCAGATGCAGCATTTGCGACCTTGACCCCACACGAGATCGCGTCACCTCGGGGACTGACAACCACGGAGGTCCACCGCCATGCGTCTTGCCGTTGTCCTTGCGGCGCTGCTCGCAGCGCCCGCGCAGGCCGAGCTTGTCGTGACCTTCGATGAAGGCGCGCCGAAGGATCGTTTCACGCTCAGTCATGAGGGCGGATGCCCGCTGACGGGTGCGGTGATCATCATCGATCTCGAACCGGCGCCGGCGGGCCTGATCTTCGATGTCACCGGGTCGGGTCCGGGCGTCGCCGTATTCCAGCCCTTCGAAATCGTCCTGGGTCAGCTGGCCAGTCCACCGCAGGTCAAGGATGGGGATCAGGCCATCGCCCTGACCCCGCGTCTGGCCGCCGGGGAACGTCTCGCGTTCACCATCGACGTGGACGATACCGTCTCGACCCGTGGCACCATCGTTTCCGACGCCGAGATAGCAGGTGCGACCGTTCAGGTCGGTGATGTGCGCGGTGTGTTTGGCGCCGATGCCGTCGCGAGGGTGCCCCTGCCGGATTGTCTGTCCTAGTCCAGCGCCGCGACGCGGGCGGCGAAATCGTCGCCGCGACGCTCGAAGCTGTCGTATTGATCGAAACTGGCGGCCGCGGGTGCGAGCAGAACCGTTTCGCCCGCCACGGCGTCGGCGGCGGCATGCGCGACGGCGGTCGCCATGTCCGTGCAGATATCGACATCCAGGCCCGACCCGAGGGCAAGAGCGAAGGCCGGTGCTTCGCGGCCGATGACATAGGCCCGGATGACACGGTTCAGGTGCGGGTGCAGGGCGTCGAGGCCCCCCTCCTTCTGCAATCCACCGCAAATCCAGCGGATGCGGTCGAAGGCTTGGAGGGCCTGTGCGGCGGCATCCACATTCGTGGCCTTGCTGTCGTTGACATAGACCACACCCGCCCGCTCGGCGATGCGCTGGCTGCGGTGCGGCAG
>JBARXR010000433.1:0-4289 GCA_049647445.1 Jannaschia sp.
GGGTGGGGCAGGGAAGGATCATGTTCCTATCGTTCATGTCCGAGGCCCTGTCCGAAGCCCGCGCCGCCGCCGCCCGTGGCGAGGTGCCCGTGGGCGCGGTGGTCACCCGGGACGACAGGATCCTGTCGCGGGCGGGGAACCGGACGCGCGAAGCATCCGACCCGACCGCCCACGCCGAGATGCTGGCCATTCGCGCGGCCTGTGCCGTGCTCGGTCAGGAAAGGCTGGAGGGGTGCGCGCTCTGGGTGACGCTGGAACCCTGCGCCATGTGCGCCCAGGCCATTTCCCACGCCCGTCTGGCCCGCCTTTATTTCGGGGCCGCCGATCCGAAATCCGGTGGCGTGCTTCAAGGGGCTCGCGTGTTCACGCATCCCCAGACCCACCACCGGCCGGATGTCTATGACGGCATCGAGGGGGAAGCCTGCGCCGCCCTGTTGCGGACCTTCTTCGCCGAGCGGCGGACCATATGAAAAAGGCGCGATCCCCGGGGTAAGGGACCGCGCCCGCATCGGACCGGGGGGAGATCCGATGGCGGCTCAGTTTCCTTCGGCAGCTATGCTGGCGAGGATCATCTGTGCCGTAGGGGAGTGCGACCCGCGATCGCCCTTGACGGTGATCAGGGTTTGCGGGGCCTCGTTGGTCGCGGACTCCGTGGCGGAGGCTGCGGAAACGAATCCGGCCCCCGTCGAAACGGAGAGAGCGGCGACCAGCAGGGCGGATCTGACGATATATGTCATGACATCATCCTTTGCGTGTTTGGTTGCCGTCCATGGCGCGGGATTGCGCCGAAAGAGGAGAAGCGTGGAAACCACATCGTTGCATTGTCAGGATATGGGTGTCCCGCCGATCACTCGCAATGCACACTCATGTGACTGTGGATATTTTATCGTGCGATTTTGCAAAGGTCGTGGGCGCGCCACGCACCGCCCTCACGGCGGCATCACCAACGGGCACGCCACCGTGACCGAACGCGGGATGTCAGGTGTGCAAGACGGACCACGCGGGAAGGGGACCCCCGACCGATGCCGCGTGCACGCCGCGCGCGATCGCGCGCGCGAGGCAAGCGGATGCTGCATGTCCGAGGCGCAGTGCGTCCCAGACCGGGTCAGGCAACGGGCGCGCGCCCGTCGCGACCGCGAACACGAGATCTCCGTCCATCGGTGTATGGCTCGGCTGGATGGCGCGGGCCATGCCGTCATGGGCGGCGGTGGCAAGACGCGTCGCTTGCGCCTGTGTCAGGATCGCGTCCGTGGCGACGATGGCGATGGTCGTGGCCGCACGCGGTCCCACCGTGCCGGCCGGCTCCCACCCGGCCGTAAGGTATCCCGGCGCGCCGCCGCCGAACTCGGCCTCCAGCTCCCATGGCGCGGCGAAGAAACGACCCGCGTCATCGCAGACCCGTCCGAGGGCATTCACCGCCACCAGCGCGCCCAGGGTGATCCCGCAGTCGAGCACGCAACTGGCCGACCCGAGGCCGCCGCGCAGCGTCATCGTCGTGGCCCCAAGACCTGCCCCGACGCTGCCCAGGGCGAAATCGGGCGATGCCGCGTCCAGCGCCGCCCGGCCAAGCGGCGCATAGGGATTTCGGTCCCACGTCTTGTCTCCGCCGTTCAGCAGGTCGAACAGGATCGCGGCGGGCACGATAGGCACGCGCTGATCACCGACCACAAAGCCCCGCCCCATGGCGCGCAAGCCGTCGGCCACGCCGGACGCGGCGTCGAGGCCAAAAGCCGAGCCGCCGGACAGGACCAGTGCGTCCACCTCCTGCACCATCTTGTCCGGCGCCAGAAGGTCCGTCTCGCGCGTGCCGGGGGCGCCGCCCATGACGTTCACACCCGCCACGAAGGGCGCATCCGCCAACAGGACCGTCGCACCGGAGATCAGTCGCGGGTCACTTGCGTTCCCGACGCGCAGGCCGCCCACGTCGGTGATCAGATTGCGCGGTCCCGGCCTCATCGTTTGGCCCGCGTGACCTGTCCAACGTAACGCCCGATCCGCCGCATTCGGGCGTCGGCGTCGAACCGTCCGGTCACAAGCGCACCGGGCAGGACGAGGATCACGGTGTCCGAGACGGCCTCCGCCGCGATCTCTCCCGCCGTATCGGCATCGAAGAACCCGCGCAGGCGCTTGCCGTGGGGTGGCAGGATCACCTCGACCTGGTCGAGATCGGGGGCCAGTCCGGATACCTCGGCCGCATCCAGAAGATGTGCGAAGGCCAACTGCTGGCTGGCGAACCGCCCGGCCAGGACTTCGATCTCGGCTTCCAGTCTCATGTCTGCCGGGCCTCGATGCGATCGCCGTCGTTGCTGGCGCGCAGGCCAAGCGGTTCGATCAACAGGATCTCCGCCTCCTCTGGCGCGCGGGGCCGGTGCGTTCGTCCCTTCGGGACAATGCACAGATCACCCGCGTTGCAGACCTGCGTCGCCTCTCCGTCGATATCGATGAGGACCTGACCCCGGAGGATGAGGAAGAAATCGTCGCTGTCCGCGTGCACGTGAAACGGAAACTCTCCACGAACCTTCACCACCATGACCTCGTTGTCGTTGTAGGTGGCGACCTGCTTCGGGTCCCAATGCGTCGTGACCCCCGCGAGCGTCTCTGCCAAGGTGATCTTCATGCCCAAACTCCGTTCTCTTGCAAGATGACGCGTGCGTCAGATACAGCGGCCGCCATCCACCTCCATGCCGACCCCGGTGATCATCGACGCCTCGTCGGAACACAGGAAACACGCGGCGTTGCCCATGTCCTGCGGGGTCGAGAACCTGCCGATGGGAATGGTCGACAGGAACTTGGCCCGCATCTCAGGGGTATCCTCGCCCATGAAACTCGCCAGAAGGGGCGTATCGCCCGCCACCGGGTTCAGGCAATTCACCCGCACGCCCGCCGGGGCCAACTCCACCGCCATGGCCTTGGTCGCGGTGATCATCCAGCCCTTCGAGGCATTGTACCAGTTGAGGCGAGGCCGCGGGGACACGCCTGCCGTCGAGGCCACGTTCAGGATCGCTCCGGCCTTCGCGGCCTTCATCAGCGGGACGATGTGGCGCGCCGACAGATAGACGGACTTGGCGTTCACGGCGAGGACGCGGTCGAACTCCTCTTCGGAGACGTCCTCCATGGGCATCGGAAGGTGCGTGATCCCGGCATTGTTCACCAGGATGTCGATCGCCCCCCAGGCTTCCATCGCCTGTGCGGTCACCTTTTTCCAGTCGTCGTTCTTCGAGACGTCGATCCGGGACGACAGACCCCCGTTCGCCTGCGCGACGTCGGCGGCGCCGTCGCCGTTCAGGTCGGCGACCAGCACGCGCGCGCCCTCGGCCGCAAATTTCTCCACGATCCCCTTGCCGAAGCCGGAGGCCCCGCCGGTCACGATCGCCGTCTTGCCGCTCAGTCTCATGTGGCCCCTCCCGTTCGCCTGCGGGGCCACTGTTCTGGGCAAAGTGGCCGCGCGCAACCCCTTCGCGGTTATACCGCCATGCCGGAGAGAGATTCGTGGTAAGATGACTGAGGAACCGGGGAGACTGCAGACATGACACTTCAGGAAATTGCCGACGAACTCGTCGCAGGCGTTCGGGACAACCGCACGCGAGAGAACCTCGACAGGCTTTACGCGGCGGATGCCGTCTCGGTGGAGGCTGCGGATATGGGCGGGCCCCGCGAAGCGCGCGGGATCGACGCGATCAGGGCCAAGCACGACTGGTGGGAGAGCAACATGGACGTCCAGAAAGCCGACGTCGCGGGCCCCATGCTGCACCTGCCGGACCGGTTCGCCTGTTACTTCACGATGACCGTGAAGGAGCAGGCGACGGGCAAGATCACCGACCATTTCGAGGTCGGTGTCTATACGGTCGCGCAGGGCAGGATCACGCGGGAGGAATTCTACTATCCCCTTGGCTGACGAGGGCTATCCGTGATGGGCGGCCACGGTCTTGAGCTGGCTGAAGCCGTAGAGCGCCTCGAAACCCTTCTCGCGTCCGTGGCCCGATTTGCCCACGCCGCCGAACGGAAGTTCCACGCCGCCGCCTGCGCCGTAGTTGTTGAGGAACACCTGACCGGCCTTCAGGTCGCGGGCCATGCGCATCTGGCGGGCGCCGTCTCGGGTCCAGACACCGGCGACCAGGCCATAGTCCGTGCCGTTCGCGATGGCGATGGCCTCGGCCTCGGTCTCGAACGGGATCACGACCTGGACCGGTCCGAAGATTTCGGACTGTGCCAGCGGATGATCGCCCATCGCTCCGGTCAGAAGGGTCGGTTTCACATAATGCCCCAAGTCTGCCCCCCCTGATTTCACG
>JBARXR010000434.1:0-2498 GCA_049647445.1 Jannaschia sp.
GTCCAGCATCACGCCCTCCGGTGCCGGACCGGGATCGGGGCGCGGGTCAAGCGGCGCGGGCGCATGTCCCTCGCCGGTAAACAGCGTCGCGGGATCGATCCCCTGACCCGTCAGACATCCGGCCATCACAGCGCGGCCAGACATCTGCGGCAGGGCCACATCGCCCGCCCCCCCGGCCCAGGCCGCCGACCGAAGCCGACGCAGCGCGTCGAACACGTGGTCCCGCACCGCCGCGCGATCCTTCGACCCGGCATACCGACTGCCCCGCGCCCAGGTCGTCAACTCCCGCTCCGCGGCACTGCCGGCCAGAACCCGGTCGATGACCTCGATGGCCGCCTGAACGCGGGCTCCGGGGGTCACGCGTCACCTCGGGCCGGGCTTCTGTCGAGACCGGATGGCGCCATTTGCCGCCGCCGCCCACGATTGTTCGGCAGGCGTTCGACGATCCCCTGCGCGGACATGCCCCGTCCAGACGTGGCGGACCGATGGGCGGGACCGAAAGCTGCGTTCCGCGACCGGATGGCCTCAGCCGACACGATAATTCGGGCTTTCCCGCGTGATCTGCACGTCGTGGACATGGCTTTCCTTCAGGCCCGCACCGGTGATCTTCACGAACCCGCAAGAGGTGCGCATCTGGTCCACCGTGGCGCAGCCGGTATATCCCATGGCCGCCCGCAGACCGCCGACGAGCTGGTGGATCACCTGCCCCGCGCTGCCCTTGTAGGGCACCTGCCCCTCGATGCCCTCGGGCACCAGCTTGTCGGAAGCGGCATCCTTCTGGAAATACCGGTCCGCGGAGCCGCGCGCCATGGCGGGCAAAGACCCCATTCCGCGATAGGATTTGAAGGACCGGCCCTGATAGAGAATGACCTCGCCCGGACTTTCGTCGGTGCCCGCGATCATGCTGCCCACCATCGCGCAGGACGCCCCCGCCGCGATGGCCTTGGCGAAATCGCCGGAGAACTTGATGCCGCCGTCCGCGATCACGGGGATATCGCCCGCGGCACCCGCCGCGTCCATGATCGCCGTCAACTGCGGCACGCCCACACCCGCGACGATCCGGGTGGTGCAGATGGAACCGGGGCCGATCCCGACCTTGACCGCGTCGGCGCCCATGTCGATCAGGGCGCGCGTGCCCGACGCGGTGGCGACGTTCCCCGCGACGACCTGCACGGTGTTCGACAGGCGCTTGATGCGGTCGACGGCGATCCCGACACCTTCCGAATGGCCATGCGCGGTGTCCACCACGATCAGGTCGCAGCCCGCGTCGATCAGGGCCTCCGACCGCTCGAATCCGGCATCGCCCACGGTGGTCGCGGCGGCGACGCGCAGACGGCCCAGCTGGTCCTTGCAGGCCTGCGGGTTCAGGACCGCCTGCTCGATGTCCTTGATGGTCAGAAGGCCGGTCAGGTGCCCCTTCTCGTTGACCACCAGAAGCTTTTCTATCCGGCGCGCATGCATCATCGACTTGGCCTCGCCAAGGTCCGCAGGCTCCCGCAGGATGGCCAGGTTATCGGCGGTCATCATCGTCGAGACCGGCGTCCTGTCGTCGTTCGCGAACCGCATGTCGCGGTTGGTGACGATGCCCAGAACCCGGCCCTTGTCGTCGACCACGGGAAAGCCGGTCACGCGGTATTGCTCCTGCAGGGCCTTGGCGTCGGCCAGGGTCTGATCGGCGCGCAGGGTGATCGGATTATAGACGACACCGCTCTCGAACCGCTTGACCCGCCGAACTTCCATCTGCTGCGCATCGAGGTCGAGGTTGCGGTGAATGACCCCCATCCCGCCCGCCTGCGCCATCGCGATCGCCATCCGCGCCTCGGTCACGGTATCCATGGCCGACGACAGCAGCGGGATGTTCAGGGCGATCGCCTTGGTCACCCGCGTGCGGGTATCGGCTGCACTGGGCAATACCTGGCTTGCGGCGGGAACAAGCAACACGTCATCGAAGGTCAGTGCCTCGCGAATCTCCATCGGGTCTCTCCGGGTGCGGGATACGGTTGGCGCTTTCCTGTTTCACGGGATGCGTCCGAAGGGAACCCCAATACCGCCCGCGCGGCGGCCGAGCAGCGGGTCGTTCCGCGTCCATCAGCCAAGCGGACCGGACATCCGGCAGGCTCAGGGCGACAAGGCCACCGTCCCGCAGGACCCGCTCATTGAACGTGCCAGAACCCGGTGCCGTCCGACCGCCGGTCTCGGTCACCGGCTCGGACAGGGCCCACGCGCCACGCACCATCGGTCAGCCCGAGACATCGCACGGAACGCGGGCCGGCGTTTGGCCGCGCCTTGGCCAAACACGCCGGAAAGCCCGATCCTGCAACGTCTCGCCTCACCCCGATGGTGCGATCAGCACGTCACATACCGCGTTCAGCGCCACATCCTCGGCCGTCGCGCCCAACAGGAACCGGGCCAGGCCCGACCGCGCGTGCCGCCCGAGCGCCAGCAGGTCGGCCTGTTCCGTCTGCGCGCGCTGCTGCAGGACATGCCCCGCCGGACCG
>JBARXR010000435.1:0-3084 GCA_049647445.1 Jannaschia sp.
AGCCTGCGGACGCCCCCGTCGAACAACCGGCCGAGGAGGTCGCCACCCAACCCGCCGAAGTCCCTGTCGAACAGCCTGCCGAGGCTGTCGCGGAACAGCCGGTGGATGCGGAAGTCGCGCAGCCAGCGGAAGTGACGGAAGAGCAGCCGGTCGAGCAGCCGACCGAGACGGTTGCCGAACAGCCCGCCGAACAACCCGTCGAGACGGCGACGGAACAGCCCGCTCCGGTCCCCGCCGAAACGATCGCCGAACAGCCTGCGCAAGCCGATCCGGAGGAACCTGCGGAAACCGTGGCCGAGCAGCCTGCGGAACCGCTGGTCGAGGAACAGGCCGAGACGGCTGCCGAGGAACCCGTTGAGCCGGTTGCCGAGCAGCCAGCCGAAGCCGTGGCAACGGACACCGATGCCACACCTCCAGCCGCTGCACCGGAAAGTGCCATCGCCGCGGAGGTCGCCGCGCGCGGCGAACCCGAATTGACCGAGGAGCAGCAGGCCGCCGCGGAGCAAACGTCGAATGCCCTGGCGGTCTCCGAGGATGGCGCCACCCCGGCCGCCGCCGCGTCGGATGCCGAGGCGACCGGGACCGTGGTGGAGGAGACGGTGTCTGCGGACGATGTCCGGACGTCCTCGGAAGACTTCGAGACCCGCGCGGTCGTGGCCGAGACCGACCAGGACAGTGGCCTTTCGAACCGCGAGAAATTCGCCTTGGGCGCGCTTGGCGTGCTGGCGGTGGGCACGCTCCTGAACAACCGCAACCGCGTGGTGTCCAATTCGGGCGACCGGGTCGTGGTGCAGGACCAGTCCGGTGGCCTGCAGGTCCTCAAGGACGATGACGCGCTGCTGCGGCAGGCCGGGTCCAACGTCCGGACCGAACGCTTCGACGACGGCTCCACCCGCACGACGGTGACGCGCGCGGACGGCAGCCAGGTCGTCACGATCCGTGATGCGTCCTTGCGCGTCCTGCGCCGTGAACTGATCCAGACCGATGGCACCCGCTACACGCTGATCGATGATACCGCCGAGGTTGCGCCTGTCGATGTCTCGACGCTGCCGCCTGCGCCGGTCGTGTCGACGCGGGCCGGGAACGACCCCCTGCGCGATGCGCTTTTGCGGGATGCGGGGCTCGACCGCCGGTTCAGCCTGGCGCAAGTCCGCAACATCCCGGAAGTGCGCGCCCTTGCGCCCGCGTTCGAGGTCAGCACCGTGACATTCGCAAGCGGGTCCGCCGCGATCACGCCGGAACAGGCCGGAAACCTCAACGATCTTGCCGGTGACGTGCTGGCGGCCATCCGCGAAAACCCGCGGGAGGTCTTCCTGATCGAGGGCCACACCGACGCGGTGGGCGACGCGGCCTACAACCTCGCCCTGTCCGACCGCCGGGCCGAAACCCTGGCGCTGGCGCTGAACGAGTATTTCGGCGTGCCGGTCGAAAACATGGTCGTTCAGGGATACGGCGAGCAGTTCCTGAAGATCCAGACGCAGGCTGACGAGCGGGAAAATCGCCGCGCCACGGTGCGGCAGATCACGCAACTTCTGCAGACCGCCGCCGCGAACTGACCGCGGCCCCTTGTGACCGGTTCGACCCTTCGCCATCTTGCGTGGCGGAGGGTCTTTCTATGTCCGATCTCGACGACGCACCACGCGCAGCACTTGACTGGCACAGGCAGGGGAAGGGAGCGGCGCTTGCCACCGTAATCGAGACCTGGGGCAGCGCGCCCCGGCCGCGGGGCTCGCAGTTGGCGATCTCCGCCGACGCGGAACTCGTTGGTTCGGTCTCGGGTGGCTGCGTCGAGGGCGCGGTCGTCGCCGAAGCGCTCGACGCGATGGCCGACGGCACCCACAAGGTCCTGGAATACGGGGTCAGCGACGATGACGCCTTCGCGGTCGGGCTGGCCTGCGGCGGCACGATCCGCATCCTTCTTGAGACGGTCGGGGGGTCGTTGCCGGTCGATACGCTGGACGAGCTGGTGGCGCGCCGCGCCCGGTCGGAAGCGGTCGGGCAGGCGGTAAATGTACAAACCGGGGTAACGTCGCTGGTTCCGTTTCACGATTTGTACAAACGGCTGAAGGAGGATCGCAGCGGCTTCGAGGAGGACGCGGTGACCTTCGTCACCCTGCACGCGCCGCCGTTGCGACTGGCGGTGGTCGGCGGGGTCCACATCGCGCAGGCCCTCGTCCCGATGGCGCGTCTGGCGGGCTATGCGGCGACGGTGATCGACCCGCGCGAGGCATTCGCGTCGGCGGCGCGCTTCCCGGAGACGACACTGGTGCACGACTGGCCGGACGAGGCGATGGCGGCCTTCGCGCCCGACGCGCGCTCGGCGGTCGTCCTGCTGACCCACGATCCGAAGCTGGACGATCCGGCGCTTCTTGCGGCCCTGCGGTCCGAGGCCTTTTATGTCGGAGCGCTCGGCTCGACGCGGACGCACGCCAAGCGGGTCGCACGCCTGACCGATGCAGGCATCTCGCCGGATGTCATTGCGCGGATCGACGCACCCATCGGGCTGGATATCGGATCGAAGACGCCGGGGGAGATCGCGGTCGCGATCCTGGCGGCGATGACGCAGGCCCTGCGCCGCGGATGAGGTTCGGACCCGTTCCAACATCGCAGGCCGAGGGCGCGGTTCTTGCCCATGCGACGGAGGCGGCGGAGCCGGTCTGCGACGGGTCGTCCGTCTACCGCATTCCGAAGGGCACCGTCCTGACGGCCCGGCATCTGGCCGATCTTGCGGCTCACAAGGTCGGGACCGTCATCGTCGCACGCCTTGATCCGGGCGATGTGGCGGAAGACGCGGCAGCAAGCCGGCTGGCCACCGCGCTGGCGGGGCAGGGGCTGGACGTCGGCGCGGCGGGCACGGGACGTGTCAACCTGCGCGCGGCCCACGCCGGGATCGTCGATCTGGACGCCGCCGCCATCGACGCGGTGAACCGGGTCGATCCGGGGATCACTCTGGCGACCGTGCCGCGCTGGCGGCGCATGGCGGCGGGTGGCCTTGTCGCGACGATCAAGATCATTCCCTTTGCGGTGCCGGGTCCCGCGCTGGAGCGGGCCTGCGCGCTGGCGACGGATGCGATGCGCCTGCAG
>JBARXR010000436.1:0-3352 GCA_049647445.1 Jannaschia sp.
ACTGGGCGTTGCGGCACGGCACCCTGTCCGTCTGGGCGCCGTCGCGCATGGTGCTCGACGCGACGGACGGCCCCGGTGGCGCCGATCCGGTCGTGCTGGCCCGCTGGCTTGCGGCCACGTTCGTCGCCCGTGAACTGACACTCGTGGCGGCGGGTCCCGCGACGATGGACACCGAACGCGCCGTCCCGGATCTTGGTGCCGTATGACCCATTGGCTCCGGCCTTTGCCTGCCGCCGACGCACGGCCGGATGCGCTGTGCATCGCCGGCGGTCCCGTCCGCTTCACCCACGTGGAGCGGCTCGAACGGGGGCGCCCGGCGCACATCACCCCCGTCACAGATCTCGATCCGCAGGACCTGTCGCGGCTTGCCGCACCGCGCGCACCGATCTGCGGCATCGACCTCTCGGTCCCGCGGATCATGGGCATCATCAACGTCACACCCGACAGCTTTTCTGACGGTGGCCGGTTCCTGTCGCCAGTGGCCGCCGCGCGCCAGGTCACGGCGATGGCCCGCGCCGATATCCTCGACATCGGCGGCGAGAGCACGCGGCCCGGTGCCGCCCTCGTGCCCCCGGAGGAAGAAATCGCACGCATCCTGCCGGTCATCGCGGCCGGTGCCGAACGCTGCATCTCCGTCGATACCCGCAAGGCTTCGGTCGCCAGCGCCGCCCTTGCGGCTGGCGCGCGGATCGTGAACGACGTCTCGGGCGGGACCTTCGACCCGGATCTGCTGGCGACCGTCGCTGCGTCCGGTGCGCCGGTCTGCCTGATGCACAGTGTCGGCACGCCCGTCACGATGCAGGACGATCCGTCCTACGACGATGTCCTTTTCGATGTTCTCGATGCCCTCGCAGTGCGGATCGCGGCGGCCGAGGCGGCTGGCATCTCCCGCGACCGGATCATCGCCGACCCCGGCATCGGCTTTGGCAAGACGCGCGCACACAACCTCGCTCTGCTGCGCCGGATCGGCGTGTTTCACGATCTGGGCGTGCCGATCCTGCTTGGCGTGTCGCGCAAACGTTTCATCGGTGACATCGGACGCGCGCCACAGGCGGATGACCGCCTGCCCGGCACTCTGGCGGTGACCCTCGCCGCCGTGGCACAAGGCATCCAGATCCACCGCGTCCACGACGTGGCCGAGGTGGCGCAGGGGCTGGCGCTGTGGGCGGCCGTGACCGGAGGGGAATGATGGGATTGTTCGGAACCGACGGGGTGCGCGGGCGCGCCAACACCGGCAACATGACCGCCGAAATGGCGCTGCGCCTCGGTGCGGCGGCGGGTCGCTATTTCCGGCGCGAAGGACAGGGCGCCGCCGCGCACCGCGTGGTGATCGGCAAGGACACGCGGCAGTCGGGGTATATGCTCGAGAACGCGCTGACGGCGGGTCTGACGTCCACCGGGATGAATGTCCTGCTGCTCGGGCCCGTTCCGACGCCCGCCGTCGGGCTGCTCGCGCGGTCGATGCGCGCCGACCTCGGCGTCATGATATCCGCCAGCCACAACCCCGCCGACGACAACGGGATCAAATTCTTCGGTCCCGACGGCTTCAAGCTCTCGGATGAGGCCGAGGCCGAGATCGAGCGGCTGGTGGCTGCCGGGGTCGCCCCCGCGGATGCCCCCAACATCGGTCGTGCCAAGCGGATCGAGGACGGGCGCGGGCGCTATGTGGAATACGCCAAGACGACCATCCCGGCGGGCATGGTGCTCGAGGGCCTGCGGATCGTGATCGACTGCGCCAACGGCGCGGCCTATCGCGCCGCACCCGATGTGCTGGCGGAGCTGGGCGCGACCGTGATCCCTGTCGGTGTCGCGCCGAACGGGCGCAACATCAATGACTGCTGCGGCTCGACCCACACGGCGACAGCGGCAGAAGCGGTCGTGGCCCACGGCGCGGACGTCGGCATCGCCCTCGACGGCGATGCGGACCGGGTGATGATCCTCGACCAGAACGGACGGGTGGCGGACGGCGATCAGTTGATGGCCCTCTTCGCGACCCGCTGGGCGTCCGAGGGCCGTCTGCGGGGACCGGCGTTGGTGGCGACGGTGATGTCCAATCTCGGGTTGGAGCGCTATCTGAACGCGCAAGGCATCGGCCTGCTGCGCACCCGGGTCGGCGACCGCCATGTCGTCGAGGAGATGCGGCGCGGCGGCTTCAACCTGGGCGGTGAGCAGTCCGGCCATATCGTCATGACCGACTTTGCCACGACCGGCGACGGGCTGATCGCCGGATTGCAGTTCCTGGCCGAGATGATGCGGACGGGAAAACCCGCGTCCGACCTGATGCACAGCTTCACTCCGGTGCCGCAGCGGTTGGAAAAGGTGACGTTCCGCGCCGGATCGACACCCCTTGAGGCCGACGGCGTCAAGGCGGCCATCGCCCACGCCGAAGGTCTGCTGACGGGCACGGGCCGCCTGCTGATCCGTGCCTCGGGGACCGAGCCGTTGATCCGCGTCATGGCGGAATGCGAGGATGCGGACCTGTTGCAGACGGTCGTCGACGAGGTGGCGGAAGCGGTCCGCGCCTCAGCCTGAAAGGTGGACGGCCGCCCCCGCCAGAGCGGACAGCAAAAGCGTCTCCAGAAGGCCGCGCTTGAGGCCCAGCAGCCACAGAAACGCGAAGGTCGCCAGTCCCAGCGCCACGGGGTCCAGGCTTGACCAGACCGGGCGCGGCGGGCCTCTGCCATCGATCACCTCCGACCACAGGACATGGATCGCGAACCACCGGGACAGGTTCGCGATCACCCCTGCGACCGCCGCCGACACAAGGTCGAGCGCGGACCGCAATCTTGGCATCGCGGTCAGCCGTTCGAGGTGCGGCGCACCTGCGAAGATCCACAGAAAGCAGGGTGCGAAGGTCGCCCACAGGGTCACGACCGCCGTCGCCAGCGCCAGCACCCACCCGCCCGGCGCGCCACCCAGCCAGCCGGTGAAGACCGTCACCAGGATCAGCGGACCGGGCGTGGTTTCCGCAAGGCCCAGCCCGTCGATCATCTGGTCGGAGGTCAGCCAGCCTTGCACCTCCACCGCGTTCTGCGCCAGGGCCGCCAGCACCGCATACGCACCGCCGAAACTGACCGTGGCGAGCCAGCTGAAGAACACCGCCGCCTGCGCGGGAACGGATCCGGGGGCCATCAGGATGATCGCCAGCAGCGGAACCCACCAGATCGCCATCCACAGGGCCAGCGTGGCAAGGGTCCCGCGGACGGGCGCGGCGGGGACCGGATCGCCCGGAGGTGCCGGCACCAGCAGCCCGAGCGCGACCGCCGTCCCGAGGACCAGCCAGAACGGCAGGTTCAACACGAACAGCGCGGTGAAGGCAGCCACCGCGACCGCGAGGGCCAGGGGCCCGCGC
>JBARXR010000437.1:0-6878 GCA_049647445.1 Jannaschia sp.
CTCGGCCTGGCGACCGGCAAGTCGCAGCGGGGGCTTGACCGGCTTCTCGAGGCGCACCGGTGGCACGGTCTGTTCAGCACCTGCCAATGCGCCGACGCCCACCCCTCGAAGCCGCATCCCTCGATGATCCTGCAGGCCCTTGCGGAGTGCGCCGTCGACGGGGACCGGGCGGCGATGGTCGGCGATTCAATCTATGACATGCAGATGGCCCTCGCCGCCGGGGTCGCGGCGATCGGGATCGGCTGGGGATACCATACCGAACAGGCGCTGCGGGCGGAACGGGCGCACGATGTGGCGCGGTCTTTCCCGGCACTGACCGACATCCTTCTGGAGAGGGCGAGATGACAGAGTGGAAGGCGAAACGGTTCTGGAAGGTGGCGCAGGTGATCGAGGAGGGCGACGGCTTTGGCGTCGTCCTCGATACGCGCCCGCTGCGCAGTCCCCTCAAGACCGCGATCTCAATGCCGACGCGGCCGCTGGCAGAGGGCGTCGCGGCGGAATGGGACGCGCAGGGCGACATCATCAACCCGCTGTCGATGCCGCTGACCCGCGCAGTGAACGCGACGCTGGACCGGGTGATGCCGCAGCAGCCCGACGTTGCGGCCAACCTGCTGGACTACGGCGGATCGGATCTGCTGTGCTATCGCGCCGCGCGGCCCGACACGCTGGTGGCGCTTCAGGATGCGGCCTGGAACCCGCTTCTGGACTGGCTGGCCGAAACCCATGGCGCACGTCTCGCGGTGACGCAGGGCGTGATCCCCGTTCCACAGCCCGCGAACGCGGTCGAAATGTTGCGCGCCCGCGTGTCGTCGATGACGGCGTGGGAGCTGACCGCGCTGAGCGAATTCGTCACCCTGTCGGGCAGTCTGGTGATCGCCCTTGCGGTGATGGACGGGCATATCGATCCGGCGACCGGATGGTCGACATCGCGGGTCGATGAAAACTGGCAGATCAGCCAGTGGGGCGAAGACGAGACCGAGGCGGAATTGATCGCGCGAAAAGAGGCGGCCTTCCATCAGGCATTTACATATCTGATGCTGCTGCGGGCCGGGTAAGTCTTAACGCTGCCCCCGGAACGGGCATCGCCATGGTAAAATCGATGACTCGACGTGCGATTGCCCGGTTTTCCGGCATCTCCCCTTGACGTTCCGGACCCCGTCTGGCCATTTTTGGCGCAGTGAGGGGGAGAACATCCTCACGTTTGTCAAATCGTCACCGCGAATGTGGGGCGATCACTCCCGGCTCTGGTCGGGTGGAAACATCAGGAAGAGGTTAACTCATGAATAAATCCGTACTCTTCGGCGCCTTGGCCTTCGCCGGTCTTGCCGCCGCAGGTGCGTCGGCCGCCACGCTGGACGACATCAAGGCCCGCGGTTCGTTGAACTGCGGCGTGAACACCGGCGTCCCGGGCTTCGCGGAGCCCGATGCGAACGGCGAATGGCAGGGCTTCGACGTCGCGATCTGCCGCGCCGTCGCCGCCGCTGTGCTTGGCGATCCGACTGCGATCACCTTCATCTCGACCACCGGCAAGACGCGCTTTACCGCGCTGGCCTCGGGCGAGATCGACATGCTGGCCCGCAACACGACCTGGACCTTCTCGCGCGATACCGATCTCAAGTTCGATTTCGTCGGCGTGAACTATTACGACGGGCAGGGTTTCATCGTGCCGAAGGCGCTGGGCGTAAGCTCTGCCGCTGAACTCGACGGCGCGACGATCTGCATCCAGACCGGCACCACGACGGAACTGAACCTCGCGGATTACTTCCGCGTGAACAACATGTCCTATGAGCCGGTCCCGATCGAAACCGAAGCCGAAGCGCGCACACAGCTTCTGGCCGGTGCCTGCGACGTCTACACCACCGATGCCTCGGCGCTTGCCGCGGTCCGCGTGACCTATCCGGCGCCCGATGACTTTGTCATCCTGCCGGAGATCATCTCCAAGGAGCCGCTGGGCCCGGTCGTCCGTCACGGCGACTCCGAGTGGGGCGATATCGTTCGCTGGACCTACTATGCGCTGGTCGCTGCCGAGCAGTACGGCGTGACCCAGGAGAACGTCGAGCAACTGGCGGCCGCACCGGGTGACAACCCGGAAGTGAACCGCATGCTGGGCACCGAGGGTGAACTGGGCGCGATGATCGGCCTGGGCAACACCTGGGCCAAGGATGCCATCGCGGCAGTCGGCAACTACGGCGAGATCTTTGCCCGCAACATCGGCGAAGACACCCCCGTGCAGCTGGCACGCGGTCTGAACGCGCTCTACACCGACGGTGGCCTGCAGTACGCACCGCCGTTCCGGTAAGACGGCCCAGGGGGCGCGGGCCAAGCCCGCGCCCCCTTCCACTTGGCGAAAAACACTCAGTCGAAGCGGGCGGGATTTCCCGACCCAACGGACCAGAAGGCCGCCAACCGGCCCAGTTCGCATATTCGGCGGGACTTCGGGGAACGCACATGACAACGATGACTGACCCGCCGCGCGCGGAAGGGTTTCGCTTAGGCCAACTTATCAGCGACACGCGATATCGGTCGTATACGTTTCAGGCGATTGCCCTGATCTGCATCATTCTCTTTTTCGGCTGGTTGCTCAGCAACGCGTTCCGGAACCCGGTCCTGCAGCAGGTCGGCATCAGCTTCAACTTTCTGAGCGATCCGGCGGGTTACGACATCAACCAGCAGCCGATCCCCTATACCAGTCAGTCCACCCACCTGCGCGCCGCCATCGTCGGCGGCCTGAACACGCTGATCGTCGCCTTCATGGCCTGCATCACGGCGACATTGTTCGGGGTGATCGCGGGCGTCCTGCGCCTTTCGAACAATTGGGTCGTCCGGAAACTGATGGCCGTCTACGTCGAGATGTTCCGAAACATCCCGGTCCTGATCTGGATCCTCATCATCCTCACGATCTCGGTCAATGTCTTTCCGCAGCCGAGCGCGTTTCGCGGCGACAACCCCGATGCCACACCGATCGCCGGGATCGTGGCCGTCACGAACCGCGGCTTTTATGTTCCGCGCCCCTATTTCACGAACGGCATCGGCGCGGTCCCCGACGAGATGGTCGAAACGGACGCGGGCGCCGTCGCGACGGTCCAGGAGGTCGCGAGCAGCGCGAACTGGCTGATCGTTCTGGCGGTTCTGATCGCCTCGTTCTTTGCGGTCAAAGCCGTGGGTCGCTGGGCCACCGACAAGCAATTCGCCACCGGCGTCCGACCGACGACGTGGTGGATGACGCTCGGGTTATGGGTGGTGCCGCTTGTGGCGACCTTGCTGATCCTCGGGCTGCGGTGGGAGATCCCGACGCTTCAGGGGTTCAATTTCCAGGGCGGCGTGCTGGCACGGAACTCGCTGATCGCGCTGTGGTTCGCGCTCTCGGTCTATACCGGGGCCTTCATCGCGGAGAACGTCCGCGCCGGCATTCTGGCCATCTCCAAGGGGCAGACCGAAGCCGCCGCCGCGCTGGGCCTGCGTCCGAGACGGATCATGAGCCTTGTCGTTCTGCCGCAGGCGCTGCGCGTCATCATCCCGCCGCTGATCTCCCAGTATCTGAACATCACCAAGAACACGTCGCTCGCGATTGCCGTCGGATACATGGACCTGACGGGCACGCTGGGGGGGATCACCCTGAACCAGACGGGACGTGCGCTGGAGTGCATCCTGCTGCTGATGGCGTTCTACCTGACCTTCAGCCTCGTGATTTCTGCCGTGATGAACGCCTACAACGCGTCAATCGCCCTCAAGGAGCGCTGAGATGAGCGATACACACGCCCAGAGCGTCGCCTTTGTCCGCGAGACAGTCATTCCCGCAGCCCCCCCTCCGGTGCTGGAGTCGGGAGCGGTCAAATGGTGTCGGGACAACCTGTTTTCGGGCCCGGTCAATTCGATCCTGACGATCCTGTCGATCATGGTGATCGCCTATCTTCTGTCCGGGCTTCTGCCGTGGCTTTGGAACGGGACATTTCAGGGCAATTCGCTTGCCGAGTGCCGCCAGATTCTCGGGGACTCGGGCGGAGGCTGCTTTGCCGTCCTCCGGGAGCGCTGGCCGCAGCTTCTGTTCGGGTTCCAGTATCCGGAGGATTTGCGCTGGCGACCCACGCTGGCCTTCGTGATGCTGTTCGCGGCGGTGCCGCCCGCGCTGTTCGTCATGTTCCTGCCGCGCTGGACCCTGATCATCACGATCGTCTATCCGTTCGTCGCCTTCTGGCTGATCTGGGGCGGCAGTGCGCTGGTCTCGATTTTCGCAGCCCTCGGCCTCGTCGTCGGATACCTCGTGTTCAAGAGGGTGGAGCGGAACGGTTTCGTCCTGGGCCTTTTCGCAGCGGTCGCGGCGACTTTCGCGACCTGGTGGATCACGGGTTTCATCACATCGGCTGGGGGCAACTTCCTGGCGCTCGAAGGGGTCGAAAGCCGGCAGATGGGGGGCTTCATGCTCAACCTGATGCTGGGCATCATCTGCGTGTCGCTGTCGGTGCCGTTCGGGATCGCCCTCGCCCTTGGACGGCAGTCGCGGCTGCCGATCGTCAAAGGCTTCTGCGTCGTCTTCATCGAGTTCGTACGGGGCGTGCCGCTGATCACACTGCTCTTCGTCGCGAGCGTGGTTCTGGCGTTCTTCCTGCCGCCGGATGCAAACTTCGACCTGATCCTGCGGGTGATCATCATGATCACGATGTTCTCGGCGGCCTATATCGCCGAGGTGATCCGCGGCGGACTGGCGGCCCTGCCGAAGGGCCAATACGAGGCCGGGGACAGCCTCGGGCTTGATTATGCGCAGTCCATGCGCCTGATCATCCTGCCGCAGGCCCTCAAGATATCGATCCCCGGCATCGTCAACGTGGCGGTGGGCCTGTTCAAGGATACCACGCTGGTCTCGGTCATCTCGATGTTCGATCTGGTCGGGATGATCCGCGGACCGATCCTCGCCTCGACGGAATGGGCGGGCATCTACTGGGAGCTCTGGGCAGCGGCCTGTGTGCTGTTCTTCACCGTCTGCTACGGCATTTCGCAATATTCGCAATGGCTTGAACGCCAGTTGCGCACTGATCACCGTTGAAGGGACCCGGATCATGGCAATGAGCGACACCAACCCGCAAGGCATGACCGTCTCTGACGAGGTGGCCATCGAAATCAAGAAGATGAACAAGTGGTACGGTGCGTTCCACGTGCTGCGCGATATCGACCTGACCGTGCAGCGCGGCGAGCGGATCGTCATCTGCGGGCCGTCCGGGTCCGGCAAATCGACCCTGATCCGGTGCATCAACGCGCTGGAGGAGCACCAGAAGGGCTCCATCATGGTGGACGGAACGCCGCTGTCGTCGGATATCAAGAACATCGACAAGATCCGGTCCGAGGTCGGGATGTGCTTTCAGCATTTCAACCTGTTCCCGCATCTGACGATCCTCGAGAACTGCACGCTGGCGCCGATCTGGGTGCGCAAGACGCCCAAGCGGGAGGCCGAGGAAACGGCGATGTATTTCCTCGAAAAGGTGAAAATCCCGGATCAGGCGAACAAGTATCCCGGACAGCTGTCCGGCGGTCAGCAGCAGCGCGTGGCGATCGCCCGCAGCCTGTGCATGAAGCCGCGCATCATGCTGTTCGACGAGCCGACGTCGGCCCTTGATCCCGAGATGATCAAGGAGGTGCTGGACACGATGATCCAGTTGGCCGAGGAGGGGATGACGATGCTTTGCGTGACCCATGAGATGGGCTTTGCGCGACAGGTCGCGAACCGCGTCATTTTCATGGACGCGGGTCAGATCGTGGAGCAGAACGAGCCGGAAAGCTTTTTCCTCAATCCGCAGAACGAACGCACGAAACTGTTCCTGAGCCAGATCCTGGGGCACTGACGCGCACCGCCGGTCGCCGTACGGGCCTTCTTGGCTCCGGGGCAGGAAACACATCGGGCCGATTTCGGGGCCGGGGACGTTCGACGATGTCCCCGGCCTTTTGTGTCGTGAACAATGCGGCTGACGACCGGCCGGGACGGATGCGGCCCTAGCCCCTCAGGCCCATCAGCGCGGCGGCGCGTTCCTCGCGGGTCAGGATCTGCGGCGGCACCTTGGGCGTTTTGCCATCGGCACCGAAGAAGGGACTGGCGCGCCATTCGCCGTTCAGGGTCTTTGCGGCCATGCGGGTGGCGATGCGCATGACCATCCGGCCGGCACCCTTGTGGCGCGGTTTGCCGTCCGGGCCGGGGATGAACCCTTCGGCCATGACCTTCCCGGCCGCCTTGGGGTCATCGAGACGGTCGGCGTTGACCCCCACATGCACGAGGCGGGCGCTGGCGGGCGTGTAGAACAGGGGGGTTCCGCAACAGGTGGCGAACCAACGCAGCGCCCCCTTCGGCGACAGGCGGAAGACCCGCAAGTTCTCTCCGCCTTCGGTGAAGTGGATCCGATCCTGCGTGGTTTGCAGGATGCCGACCTTGTCGGGATCGGCGAGACCAAGATGGGTATAGGCCGACCGGCAATCCTTGCAGTGGCAGAGGATATTGGTGACGGCGGCGGGCGAGACATCCGTGATCTCGCCGCGCACCTTGCCACACCGGCAGGCAAAGCCGAGGGTGTCGGCCGCCATGCCGGTCAGACAGCGACGTTGGGGGACGGGCCGGGGTCCTGGTCGTCGACGACCTTGAGGCTGACTTTCCGCTTGGACTTGGTGGTTGCCCCGCCGGTCGCATTCGCGTCGATGAACTCGAGGACCAGCGGGCGGATGTTGCGGCGCCATGACCCGCCCGCGAAGATGCCGTAGTGCCCCGCCTCCGGCTCGAGGTAGCTGGCCTTCTTGTCATCGGGAAGGCCGGTCAGCATGGCGAGGGCGGCGACGCATTGGCCGGGCGCGGAGATGTCGTCCTTGCCGCCCTCGACCGTCTTGACGGCCACGTTGGTGAT
>JBARXR010000438.1:0-1615 GCA_049647445.1 Jannaschia sp.
GCGCGCGACCGGGGCGCTTGCCCACGACCGACGTCGTCCAACGCTCAAGCCCGCCCTGACGGAACAGCGCCTGAACCTCGCCGGTGCCAAAGGCCATGATCGCAAGATCGTTGGTCACCGCGGGTGCAGGCGCGCCAAGGACGTTTTCGAACGAATTGGTCGTGCCGGTCTGCCACTGTACCCGACCATCGCTGCGCCGCAGGGCCCAGCCCGTGTTGTCGCCCGAGGTCAGATAGACCAAATCACCCGAAACCGTTGGCGTGCCGGAGCCGCTGCCGATAAGATCCTGCGTCCAGCGCGTTGCCCCTGTCGCCGTATCGAGCGCTGCAAGCACGCCAAAGCCGATGGACACATACAGCGTGTCCCCCGCAACCGCGAGGCCGCCTCCGGTCGAATCGCCGGACTTGTCCGAGGCCGGGGTCAGATCACGCGACCAGATCGTGCCGCCGCCCGCCGAGGTCGCGGTGACCCCCGCCTGCGCGTCGAGGGTAAAGATCGCGCCGCCCGACACCACGGGGTCTGCGGTAATGCGGTGCTTGCGGCCGTTGCCTTCGCCGATGTCGGCAGACCATGCCATCTGTGGCCCGGCGCGCAACGCGGCATGGGCGACCCGGCTGGCCTGCGTGCCGGTCCCCTGGGTCCAGCTTGGGTTGGACTGCTGGGCCGACAGCGCGATTGCGCGGGCGGTGTTGGGCGGTGTCGGCAGATCGCGGGGCAACGCGTCAACGCCCGGATTTTGCAGAACGGCGCGGACATTCTCGCGTTCGCCGGGCAGGATGATCTCGGGTTCGGCGCAGGCGCTGAGCATCACGGCAATCGCCGCCAGCCCGAGCGTGACACGCCCCCGCCCCTGTCCGACGCGTCCGGTCGCGGTAAGGTGTTGGATGATCATGGCCCTGCTCACTTTGCTCTGCGTCAATCTGGTCGCGGGTGTCCCGTTGGACCTGTGCCCTAGTTGGTATCGTTCGACGTGTCGTTCGGCGTCTCGTTCTGCATGTCGGGCCCTGGTTCGGCCGGGGCGCTGGTATCTGCGGGCTCTCCGCCCAGCGCCACAATCACCTGAAGGGCGCGTTGTTGCAAGTCCGGGCTGACTTCGGCATCCGAGACGATGCTCTGGTAGGTCGCGATCGCGGCCTCCGGGTTGTTTTCCGCAACCTCGAGCAGGGCAAGCTGTTCAGTCGCCAGCAGGCGGAACGGGTTCCCGGGCTGGGCCAGCGCCTCAAGCGACTGGCGGCGCTCGGCCACGGGCGTATCCGACCCGTGCAGCGTGGCCGCCTTGAACTGGGCGATCTGACGGTAGATTTCAGGCACCTCGCCATTCACGACGATGGCGTTCAGCGTGTCGACCGCTGCGGCATAATCGCCTGCCTCGACCTGATCTGCGGCGGTCAGAAACCCGACGACGGCACCAGCGCGCGACCCTGTCGCATCGATCTGCGCAAGCTGCTCCGCGCGGGCGGCCGTATCTTCCACGGCCAGCGCCGCCAGCAGCGCATCGCCAAGCGCTTCGGCCTGCGCCTGTTCCTGCGCCTTTTTATATTCGACATAAGCCGCACCGCCGACCAGCAGCACAACGGCCACCACCGCGATCCATCCGTACCGCTTCAGCAAACCG
>JBARXR010000439.1:0-2039 GCA_049647445.1 Jannaschia sp.
GGGCCTCTGCCAGCTTTGCATCGCGGGCGGCATCGCGCGCCTTCAACGCGTTCATCTCGGCTTCCCGAAGGGCGGCAGCCTCGCCCATCTCGGCCAGCGTGGCGGCTTGCGCCCGGGTTGCAGCCTCGAGCGCCGCGGCCTCGATCCGCGCTTTCTGCTGTGCCAACGCCTTTTCCTGCCGGGCGGCGGCCTCGGCCCGCGTCCGATCCAGCAGGGGACCGGCCAGGGATTCGGTCAGTGGCATTTCGGCCCCGCAATCGGGGCATTTGATGATGGCATCACTCATGCCGCGACCGTGACGCAGCGGGCACCGGTCTTCAATGGGTCACATGCCGATCAGATGTCCTGCCCGCGCCTTTGCAGCCGCTCGATGAGTTGCTGCTGCTCTCCGAGGCTGTCGCCGCGTCCGAATTGCACGCCGCCCGAAGAATAGAGCGTGCCGTAGCTGAGGGCCGTGTTCACGGTCTGGCCGATGCCGGAAATCAACTGGTCGTCGCGCAGAGGCGACAGGGGATGGATGAACACCGCCCAGACGCGCCCCTCCGCGACCGCGTAGCGCGCATCGAGGGCGGAGTCGAAATTGGCCTGCATCATCCGGGTCAAGTCGGCTTCGGTCAGCCCCGTGGCGGACCGGATCGGCACCATGGCACGCATCCGGTCGGCGACCGGGTCGGTAATGATCAGAAGCGGGACATCCTCGACCGTCAGCCGGAAGGCCGCACCCGAGCGCTCCATTGCCGGATCGAGGGCGGCAAGAACCCGGGCCATGCGGTCCAGCGTCATGGGTGCCCGTGCCTCCGACGGGACGCCGACGCCCTGCGCGCCCGATGGACCGACCGGGGCGACGGCGATGAGCAGGACGAAACCACACAGGGCGGAGAAACGACGCAGGGTATCGCGGCCGCGGCTTTGCCGGTTCCCGCCGAACCCTGACCGGGCGTTCAATGGATGCATCGGAAACTCCTCGGACCGCATGTGACATCAACGCTAGGCAGGATGCAGCGCGCGACAAATGCACGTCTGCGTGAGCGCCCGCGACCGACGGGCGGCGCACGGCGTACCGTACCGTCAGCCCCGAACGGCCTCCACGGCGGCAACGGCGGCGGCAATCGCCGCATCGATGCTCATCTCGGAGGTGTCGATCACAGTGGCGTCCGGGGCGGCGACAAGGGGCGCATCGGCGCGGCCCATGTCCCGGGCATCACGGGCCTCCACGTCGCGCAAAACGCTTTCGCGGGTGACGTCGAGGCCCTTTTCCTCCAATTCCAGGAACCGACGCTCGGCACGGACTTCGGCGGACGCGGTGACATAGAGCTTCACGTCCGCGTCGGGGCAGATGACGGTACAGATGTCGCGGCCATCCAGAACGGCACCGCGCGGCAGCCGGGCAAAACTGCGCTGAAACTCCACGAGGGCCGCCCGCACCGCAGGGTCGGTTGCGACCCGGCTCGCGGCTGCGGCGGCCTCGGGCGTGCGCAGGGCGCGGCGGGCAAGATCGTTGGGCGTCAGCGTCCGGGCGGCAGAGACCGCGTTCTCACCGGCTTCCACGCGCGCGCCGACCGCCCGATAGAGCAGACCCGTATCGAGATGCTGCAACCCGAAATGCGCCGCGACAGCCCGGCTGATAGTGCCTTTGCCGGCCGCGGCGGGCCCGTCGATCGCCACCGTGAATGTCATCACTTCACTCCGGGTTGTCGGCGCGCGGCGTGCGCCCGGTTTTCGGCCCGTCTTTTTCGCGCCGTCCTAAGCAGCCTCGGCAGGCGTCGCAAGGCCTGACCCCCCTTGACCGCCGTCACGCGGCAAGCACCTTGGCCGCATGCGGCGCGTCATGATCATCGGTCAGCCAGGATCCGGCAAGTCAACTTTCGCCCGTGCGATGGGCGAACTGACGTTTTTGCCCGTGCATCACATCGACCGGATCCATTGGAAACCGGGTTGGATCGAGCGGTCCCGTGCAGAGAAGACGCGCCTGTGCGAGGAGGTTCACAGTCAGGACGCGTGGATTTTCGAGGGCGGGCATTCCGCGACATGGCCTGCAC
>JBARXR010000440.1:0-2067 GCA_049647445.1 Jannaschia sp.
TCGTCGCTTCCACCGCCTTCGCTGGCAACCCCGCTCCGGCTCCGGTCGAGCCCGTCGTCATCGTCGAGGACACCTCGTCCTCGGCAGGCGGCATCATCGTTCCGCTGCTTGCCCTGATCCTGATCGCCGCCGCCGTCGCGTCGGACTGATCCAGATCGGGTCGGAAACGGCCAGACGGGAAAGAGCGCTCCTTCGGGGGCGCTCTTTTCGTTTGGGATAAAAAAACCCCTGCCTTTCCAGGCGGAAAGACAGGGGCAAGGTGCACCCGCCGGACATTGGGCAGCGGGCGCAGGCGGTAACCGTGTAAGTGTCAGATCGGCCGCTTGGCCATCTCGTCCCGGATCTGCTGGCGCAGGGCGTCAATGGGCACGCGCTTGCCCTCGCGCTTGAAGTGCCAGTAGGTCCAGCCGTTGCAGGATGGCGCGCCCTCATAGGCGGCACCGACCTGGTGTATCGATCCCTTGACGTCGCCGGTCCCAGCGAGCGTGCCGTCGGCCCGCACCTTGGCGCGGTGACGGCCGTTGAGCGACAGAAGCTCCTCGCCGGGTCGCAGCATCCCGCGTTCGACCAATTGGCCGAAGGGCACCCGCGGTTCCGCGCGTTTCGACGTCGTGACCTCCAGCGCGGCCTTCTCCCACGGCCGGACATCCGCGATCCGGGCAGCGGCCAGCGCGCGGTATTCGTCCTCGCGCTCGATGCCGATGTAATGGCGGCCCATCATGCGGGCGACCGCGCCGGTGGTGCCGGTGCCGAAAAAAGGGTCGAGGACGACATCGCCGGGGTGCGTTGTCGCCAGCAGGACACGGTGCAGCAAGCCTTCGGGCTTCTGGGTCGGATGCGCCTTCTCGCCCCGCGCATTCTTGAGCCGCTCGTGTCCGGTGCAGATGGGAAACGTCCAGTCGGACCGCATCTGGACACCCTCGTTCAGGGCCTTCATCGCTTCGTAATTGAACGTGTATTTGGATTTCGCCGACTTCGAGGCCCAGATCAGCGTTTCATGCGCGTTGGTCAGGCGCTTGCCGCGAAAGTTGGGCATCGGGTTCGTCTTGCGCCAGACCACGTCGTTCAGGAGCCAGAAGCCCGCATCCTGGATCGCAGTGCCGACGCGAAACACGTTGTGATAGCTGCCGATGACCCAGATCGCGCCGTCGGGCTTGAGGACGCGGCGCGCGGCGCGCAGCCAGTCGCGGGTGAACGCATCGTAGGTCGCGAAGCTGTCGAACTGGTCCCAGTGGTCGTCCACCGCGTCGACCTGGCTGTTGTCGGGGCGATGCAGATCGCCGCGCAACTGCAGGTTGTAGGGGGGATCCGCGAACACCAGGTCGACCGAATTTTCCGGCAGCGCGTCCATCGCTGCCACGCAATCGCCGGCCAAGATGGTATCGAGCGGAAGCGCGGGGGCCTCCGGTTTGGGTCTTGCCATGTCACTGTCGCCTCAAATGACGCCCTCGTTGATCGGGGTCGCCTTGTTGTCTTGGGCACAAGATGACGGGCTGTGGGTTAACCGTCCACAGCACGATTGAGGCAAGATTGCGTCAGACCCCCTGGCACAACATCTTGCGTATGGGGGCGAAGGTTCTTCGATGATGTGGTGTTACCCCGAGGATCCGAAGGCCCTCCTGATGGGCCGCGGTTCCATATCCGGCGTTCGACTCCCAGCCGTAGCCGGGGAATTGTTGCGCCAGAGCAACCATGCCTTGATCCCGCCGTGTTTTCGCCAGAACCGATGCCGCCGCGATCGACAGCGACCGCCCGTCACCGCCTTTGATGACGTCGCGGGGACAATCCACCCAAGTGGGGCAATCGATGCCGTCGATCAGCAGATGGTCGGGCGGAACGGCAAGGGCCGACACGGCCCGCCGCATGGCGAGGTGGGTGGCCTGCCGGATGTTCAGGCGGTCGATTTCCGCGACGGTGGCCTCTCCGAATCCGACGTCGCAGCAGGCGAGCAGATGGGGCACCAGCGCCGCGCGCCGCGCCGCCGTCAGTTTCTTGCTGTCGTTCAGGCCCGGCGGGGCGATCCCGCGCAGACGGGCGGCGCAGGCCGTGACCGGCCCGGCCCAGGGC
>JBARXR010000441.1:0-4224 GCA_049647445.1 Jannaschia sp.
GACCAATTCCCAGTCGTGCTTTTCGCCCGCGATGACGCGGGGCTTGGGTGTGGGCAGGGCGGTGTCGAGCATGGCGGCCTCCGGGCGGGGTATCACGCGCGGTTTACGGCGCGGGCGGGGAGGGG
The DNA here is from genome assembly GCA_049647445.1 of Jannaschia sp. Taxonomy (GTDB): domain Bacteria; phylum Pseudomonadota; class Alphaproteobacteria; order Rhodobacterales; family Rhodobacteraceae; genus Jannaschia. Next base: position 126 of record JBARXR010000441.1, read on the forward strand.
GCAAGACTGGGTTGCGGGGGGGCAAGAGCGCGGCAGTGCTCGCGGTGCCGCAAGCGAGAGGGCTGTGCATCTCGGACCTGTTCCGTCGTTCCAAGCCAAGGTCGTCTGACCGTCGCGCGCGGGTCATCCACTGGGGGATATTACTCAAATTTTTGAGCGTCTGATGGTCCAGGACGCAGCCTGGCATAGGCGGCCAACCGCGCTCAACGAGGCGTAAAACCGGGCGGACTTTGCCAAAATGGACGTTTCTGCTAGCAGACCCGAGGCCAATGCCGGTTCTGCCGCCCGGCGTGTTCTGTTTGGCCTACCACTTGTGGTCGCTCCCGGGGAGGGGGGCACTACGTTTGGTACAGATTGTTTGTTTTATTGACACCTGGGGGGTGCCACATGAAACCGAATCGTTTCGCCGGACACGTCCGAGCGTCGATGCTCGCCGCAATTCTCGCGGCTTCCGCTGCCACATCCGCGCAGGCCGATCCCCGACCGATCCCCCGCGACCAGATCCCGCTGACGACGGTCGGCAGTTCGATGTCCTTGTCGTCGGCCATCGCGCCGCGTCTTCGGGCCGAGGCGCTCGCCCCACTTTCTCCGCTGGCCCCCGAAATCTCTCGGGTGCCGACGCTTCGTCCGCGCATCGTCGTCGAGGAAATGCCGGACCTGCGGTGGGATCACGTGCGCGGCTCCTCGCGCTGGACGCGCGCCGCGATGCGCGCGCTCGACGCCCATGGCAACCGCCTGCTCGATACGGTCCCGCGCGATATCGAACAATGGTGCCCCGCCTATCCTGACGCCGGTCGGTGGGAGCGCAAGGCGTTCTGGGCGGGCCTTCTGTCGACCTTGAGCAAGCATGAGAGCACGTACCGCGCGACCGCGGTTGGCGGCGGCGGCCTGTGGTACGGTCTGGTCCAGATACTGCCCGCGACGGCGCGCGGATACGGCTGCCAGGCGCGGTCGGGCGATGCGCTCAAGGACGGGGAACTGAACATGGCCTGCGCGGTCCGTATCCTGAACACGACGGTGCCGCGCGACAACGTCGTCGCGCGCGGCATGCGGGGCGTGGCGGCGGATTGGGGGCCGTTCCATTCGACCCGCAAACGCGAGGACATGCGCCGCTGGCTGGTGCGCCAGCCCTTCTGCAACGGGTTGTTCCAGTCGACGCGCCCCGTGGCGCGACCCGATTGGGTCGGCACGCCGAGGGGCACGGCCGAAGAGGTTCCGCTCTTCGTCAGTTGGGAACTGGACAAGCAGTTTCACGATGCCGGACGGTCATGGCCCGCGACGCCGGCGGAAATCGACGGCTGATGTCCCGGCGCCGCTGCATCACTTCAGCAGCAACAGCCAGCCCGAGATCGTCAGCACGGATAGGGCCGTACCGACGAGGACCGACGACGCGCTGATGCGCACCGCCTTTCCGTGCATGGCTGCGAAGAGATAGGCATTGACGCCGGGGGCCATCGCCGCCGTCAGCACGGCGGCCCTGAACTGTCCCTCGTCCAGCGCCAGCAGGCGGCCGGCGCCCCATGTCCATGCCGGGTGCAGGACCAGCGCAATGGCGCAGCACAGTGCGATGCCGCGCGTGTCGCCTTCTGGCCGGTATTGCACCAGAACGCCGCCAAGGCCGAACAGCGCGGCGGGCAGGGCGGCGCGCGCGATGAGGCGCGTCGCCTCGTCCACCGCGCCCGGGACTGGCAGACCCGACAGGTTCACGATCAGGCCCAGGGCCACGCCGATCATCAGCGAGTTTCGGGACATCGATCGCGCGACGGCCCTGACGCCGCCCAGAAATCCGGCCCCGCCCGCGCGCACCGCTTCCATCGTTGCCGTGCCGACGAAATAGCAGAACCCGGCATGCAGGGCGATGATCGCGTAATTCGGGGCCAGGGATCCCGCTCCGAAAGCCCGCTCTGCGATGGGCAGGCCCAGCAGGACGGTATTGGCGAACATGGCGGCGAAGCCGACCGCCACCGCGTCCTCCGCTCCACGCTTCAGCCAGAACAATGTGCCAAGGATCCCCGCGAGGAAGCAGACCAGCGACCCGGAGTAATAAGCCGTCAGCAGGCGCCAGTCGAAGCCTGCGGCAAGATCGAGCGTCGAGACGGCGAGGAACAGAAGACAGGGGATCGCAAAACGCTGGGTGAAGACCATCAGGCCATCCACCTGGCCCTGCGTGAAGAGGCCGCGCCAGACGGCCAGATATCCCGAACCGATGATCAGGAAGACCGGGATCGTGACAGAGAGGACGTCAAGCATGGGCGGTCGCCAGGGTCGACCGGAAGATCCGAGGGACAGTCCTCCGGACCGGCTGTCGAGCGGCGCGCCCCGAGGACCTGGGCGCCGCCGCGTCAATCATCCGCAAGGTCGATCACCATTCCGTCCCAGGCAGGCGTGATGTGGTCTTCGGTCTCCGCGTTCACCGTGACCCAGTCCAGATCGACATGCATGTTCGTCAGCACCGCACGGTCCGGGGAGACCCGCGCGATCCACGCCAGCGCTTCCGACAACGACAGGTGCGAGGGATGGGGTGAGCGGCGCAGCGCGTCCAGCACCCAGACCCGGAGGTCGGACAGGAGCGGCTGGGAGCTGTCCGGGATCGTGTTCACGTCCGGCATGTAGGCAAGGTCCCCGATGCGCAGCCCGAGGGCATCCATGTCGCCGTGGCCCACCGGGATCGGCAGCACGGTGATTGCGCCACCTGCGCCTTCGATGCGGGTGGCGCCCTCCAGCCTGTGCCGCGTCAGGATCGGCGGATAGGAGGATCCGGCCGGCGTCTGGAAAACATAGGCAAAGCGTTGTTCCAGAGCCTTGAAGGTCGCATCGTCGGCCCAGACGTCCAGCATCCGGCGCTGATTGAACACGACCATCCGCAGGTCGTCGATGCCGTGGACATGGTCCGCATGGGCATGGGTCCAGACGACAGCGTCCAATGCGCCCACGCCCGCGTCCAGAAGCTGCTGGCGCATGTCCGGAGAGGTATCGATCAGGACCCGGGTGATGCCGTCGCCCGTTATCCGCTCGACCATCAGGGAACAGCGGCGGCGGGTGTTCCTCGGGTCGTTCGGGTCGCATGCACCCCAATGCCCGCCGAGGCGCGGCACGCCGCCGGAGGAGCCGCAGCCTAGGATCGTGAAGCGGAGCATGGCCATGGGTGCTTCATGCGACGAGGGCGGGGCGGGGGCAAGGGGGCGCACCCGCGGACCGCGATGAACCCGCCGCGATGCCGTCAGCCCGCCGACTGTCGATCGGACAGGATGCGACAGATCCGATCCAGAACCCGTCGCACCTCCGGCAGGTGGCGGTCGGCGTCGTGCATGACGATCCATTGGTCATGCGCAAGCTCCGGCACGGGCGCGCCGCGACGCTCCAGTCCGGGCTGGGCATCGCCGATGAAGGTCGGAAGCAGTGCCACGCCCACCCCGGCGCGGGCCAGATCGAGACTGTTGCGCGGGGCGTCGACCTCGCAGATGCCATCGTCCCCGACCTTCCGCGCAAGCCACCGCGACGAGGGTGTGTCGGCAAGGACCCTGATCCACAGGTCCGGCGCATCCGGACGGGCGAAGGGCGCGAACTCCACCCTGCCAAGGCGCCGTCCGGCCAGCCCGTCCTCGGTCGGTCGCGCGTTGCGAACGGCGATCGCAGCCTCGCGCCGCGCGATGTCGAGTTTCGCCTCCCCGGACAGGAAGCGAAGCCGCAGGTCGGCGGGCTGGCCCACGATCCCGTCCAGCCGGTCCAGCAAGGCGAGCGTCGTCCAGGTCCCGGCTGCAATCTTGACGAGGGGGCGCGCGACCGCGGTCCGCCGGTCCGTCAGACGCAGTAGATGCGCCTCCACGTTCGTGAGGTCCTCCAGAAGCTGCCGCGAGTCGGCGGTAAGCTCATACCCGCGGTCGTGACGGATGAACAATTCGCGCCCGGTCGCCCGTTCCAGCGCCAGCATCCGGCGTCCCAGCGTCGCGGCACTGCGCCCGGTTGTCCGCGCGGCGGGCGACAACCCGCCTTCGCGTGCCACGGCGAGGAAAAGCTGCAGATCGGCCCAGGTCGACGCCGGCATGTCCTTTTCATCCATGCAATGGCCCCTGCATTCCGCTTCATTCCGTTGCGGCAT